>JAPLEI010000086.1:0-28104 GCA_026391195.1 Bacteroidota bacterium
GTTCCAAATAAGTTGAATACCGGAAGGAGAGAAGGTACCGCTGCCATCGGCACTGCGATAGATAAAAATACCAGCAGCATCGGGCTGGGTGGAAGTAGCCCCGGAGGGAATAGTATGTCCGGTAGTGGAAAGGGTTGCATGCTTCCAATCACCGGAAGTACCCACTTTAAATTTTACAAAAACCCAGGCAGCATCCCAGTTAAAAGGAGCGGAGGAAGTTCTCCAGGAATTTTGCCAGGATAGGTTGAATTGTACAATGGCAGTTTGCGTGCTTGTATTACGGGCAGTAGCGATATTGGAAACAATAATGTTATTGGCAAACAGGGAGCAGGAAATACACAGCAAAAAACTGAGCAGGAGGGTTCTTATGGGGGTATTGGACAACATGGTTAACGTAAATCTAAAGAAAAATCATATATAAAAAGCATTAAGGCAATGTTATAGGGCAGAAAAAAATAATGAATTGAAAATCAATGCATTCAGTCATGATAAATCTATACGATTCACAATAGGCAAATAAATAGTAGAAACATTATCCCAAAACTTGGAGCAAGTCAGTTGAAAATTGAAATGTATTTTCCTTGTTTATTTGATAAATGGAAATGAGAGAAATACCTGAAAAGTACTCCCATTACTCGAGCCATAATTGCTAGCAGCTATCATATTACTTACTCCAATAGCATATCGGATTTTTACATCCATCCCCTTCCCCTTTCTGGCATCAGAAATATGATATCCAGCTTCAATAGGGAAAGAAAAATAAGTAGCAGAAAAGTTCGATTTCATTTTTTCTTTTATTTCAACAGTAGTTCCTGCGGGAATATTACCGGAAGCAATTTGCGTAGCGGAAGTTAAAAAACTAATTTGTGGTCCGGCTGAAGCAAATAATTTTTCAGAAAGTTTGTATTGAACTAGTATGGGAACATCTATATAATTCAACTCGAATCTATAGGTAGCAGAACTAAGTGAAGTAGCATAGTCTCTTAAAGGAACAACCTGATTGGCTCCCCTTGGAGATAAAGGCTTGAACTCCGGCGTGAGCGCCCATTTTTCGTTTAGCTTAATAAAGGTGCCCAAGCCAAAATACAATCCATGGGTGGCTTGCTGATTTTTTAATCCCGGTAAACTCGCAATGTTTAATCCTGCATCCACACTTAAGTGAAATTTTTCGGTGGCTACTTTGTCGCCTACTAACAATACAATCAGGGCCGCTTGCGCGTTAACGATAGACTGCACGCAAAAAACAAATAGTATCCCTAAAACAATTTTTTTCATACTACCTGTTTTGTAAATTGAAATCCATTAGCTGATGCCCGAACCGGGTGCTACTTCTCCTTCGGGATTAATAAAGTGTAATTTCCCTTCCGCATCCTCCGCCATCAAAATCATGCCATTACTTTCTATACCTCTCATTTTTCTGGGCAGCAGATTCACCACTACCGATACCTGCTTACCAATAATGGCTTCCGGCTGAAAATGTTGGGCTATACCCGAAACAATGGTGCGGGTTTCAAAACCCAAGTCAACCGTAAGCTTTAATAATTTATCCGCTTTCTCAACTTTTTCGGCAGCAATAATTTTCCCATTCCGCAAATCCAATTTTGCAAAATCATCGTACACGATAGATTCCTTAACAGGCGCATATTCCGGCGCGGTTGGTGTTATTTCTTCTGCTCCCGGATTAGTGGTAGTATCCATACGTACGTTCGATTGTAGTTTCGTGAGTTGAAGCGCGATTTCTTCGTCTTCTATTTTTCTGAAAAGAAGTTCAGGAGCTCGCAGCGAATAGCCGGTACTCAATAATTTGGTTTTTCCTGCATTTTCCCAGAGCAGCATCTTATCTACCACTTTTAACAGATAGCATATTTTGCTAGCAGTGAACGGTAAAAAAGGATGTATAAAAATCGCAAGGTTAGCACATAACTGTAAAGCAATGTGCAAGGTATTGTCAATATTTGCCTGTGCCTCGGGTAGTAGCTGACCAGCAGCATCTACCTGCTTCGCGAATATCCAGGGTTCTTTCTTCTGCAAGTACTGATTACCACTGCGGGCAAATGCCATCACTTCAAATAAACCTTCCCGAAACTTGAAGTTTTCCAAATTATTTTCAATTAAAGTGCGTGCCCCACTAAAACTATCCAGCATGGCTAGATCTGTTTCGGTTAACGACTCCACATGCAGGGGCGGAACTTTACCCTTACATAATTTGTGCATCAGCACCAGACTCCGGTTGATGAAATTTCCCAGAATACTTACCAGCTCACTGTTATTCGCATCCTGAAAACCCTTCCAGGTAAATTCACTGTCTTTGGTTTCCGGAGCAATTTGTGTAAGGTAATATCGTAACACATCTGCCATTGATTCAGTACCTCCGGGCGCCTTGATAAAATCATCTATATAATCCTGCATATCCAGTTTCCAATTTCGACTGGTGCTCATTTTATCGCCTTCTAAATTTAAAAATTCATTGGCAGGCACATTATCGGGTAAAATGTTGCCATGTAATTGCAACATCACGGGAAATATAATACAATGGAAAACAATATTATCCTTACCAATAAAATGAATCAGTCGCGTGTCTTTATCTTCCCAATAGGGGCGCCAATCTTTGCCCGTATTCAGCGACCATTGTTTGGTAGCACTGATATAGCCAATAGGGGCATCAAACCAAACATATAAAACCTTGCCGGCACCTCCCTCAACGTTTTCGGGTAAAGCTACGCCCCAATCTAAATCACGGGTAACAGCGCGGGGTTGGAGGCCGCCATCAATCCAGCTTTTGCACTGGCCTACCACCGTTGCTCTCCAATCGTTTGCATGCTCATCCAAAATCCATTTTCTTAAAAAATCTTCATGCCGGTTCAGAGGCAGATACCAGTGTTGCGTAGTTTTTTTTATAGGCGGTTCTCCGCTTAGGGTACTTACCGGATTAATCAATTCTTCGGGACTCAAACTCTTGCCACACTTCTCACATTGATCGCCAAATGCCGCTGGATACTGGCAGTTGGGGCAGGTGCCTTTGATATAGCGGTCTGCCAAAAAAGTTTGTGCCTTTTCGTCGAAATATTGTTCGGTGGTTTGTGTGCTTAGATGTCCTGCATCATTCAGCTTGGTAAAAAATTCACGCGCAGTGGCATGGTGCAGTGGGTCGCTGGTGCGGTGATAAATATCAAACTGAATACCCAGGTCTTTAAAGTTCTGTTCCATCAAAGGATGGTACTTATCAATAATTGCCTGAGCGGTGGTACCTTCCTTGGATGCCTGAATAGGGATGGCCGTGCCATGTTCATCGCTTCCACAAACAAACACCACATCTCTTTGTTGTGCTTTTAGGTAGCGCACATAGATATCAGCCGGTAAGTAGGCACCTGCCAGGTGGCCAATGTGTTTATAGCCATTGGCATAGGGCAGGGCGGCAGTAATCAGGTATCTTTTGGGTTGCGTCATGGTGCAGCTTTGTGGTCATTGATTTTCAGGCAATTTCTGCCTAAAAAACATGCAAAGGTACGAAATCTGCCATCAATGCCTCCGCATTGGCGATTCCACAGGTATTTGGTACTTTTAAACTATGAAGCGAGCACAATTTATTTCCTCCCTGGTTACCACAGGATTACTGAGTAGTTCGGCACTAGTAGCCGGGGCACAGGAACGAAAACACCCCCTTCGGAAATGGCATATTCCCCCAACGCTGCAAAAGGGCGATGCTATCGGCATTACTTGTCCATCCGGATTTGCCATGCCCGAAGATGTGGCCCCCGCCATACAATATTTGCAAAACTGGGGCTTGCAGGTAGTTACCGGTAAAACAGTGGGATTAAAAGACCATACATTCGGAGGCACCGATGAGGAGCGGGCAGCCGACTTTCAGGAAATGATTAATCGAAAAGATATCAAAGCAATTTTATGTGCCAGGGGTGGATATGGTGCCGTTCGGATTATAGATCAACTCGATTTTAGTCCGCTGAAAAAATATCCCAAATGGATTATTGGCTATAGTGATATTACGGTATTTCATAGTCATCTGCATGCCCACGCAGGTATGGCTTCTTTACACGCTAAAATGACGGAGGGCTTCCCTACTGACCCGAGTTTATTCGAGCCGGTTCAGTTGCAGGCATTGGATACGATTCGAAGGGCATTATTTGGAGAGCCTTTGCAATACAGCGTTCCGGCAAGCACCCGAAATAGATTGGGGGAGGTGGAAGGTATTTTAATTGGCGGCAATCTGAAAATTATTGAAACCCTGTCTGCAACCAACAGCGATATTGATACCCGTAATAAAATATTTTTTGTGGAGGATGTAGGCGAAGCCTTATATAGTATCGACCGCATGTTTTGTAATTTAAAGCGCAGCGGAAAATTATCTCATTTAAAAGCCTTGATTGTTGGAAGCTTTAGCAGTATTCGGCCCGACGACCCCAAAGAGCCTTTTGGTAAAACTATTTACGATATCGTTTGGGAGCAGGTGAAGGAATTCAACTATCCCGTTTGCTTTGATTTTACAGTAGGTCATCAGAAAAATAATGTGGCGTTGAAATGTGGGGTACCCCATCAACTGGTAGTAGGCGAGCAAGCATCTGTTTTAACCCAAATACAAGCCGGATGATAACCCCACCCTATTTAAAAAAAGGCGATACGATTGGTATCGTTTGTCCCTCCGGCTACCTGCCCGCCAAAAAAACAACAAATTGCATTCAGATGCTTACAAGCTGGGGCTTCCGGGTAAAAATCGGGAAAACAGTTGGGCATCAGCATCATTATTTTTCTGGAACGGATGAAGAACGATTGGCCGATCTGCAGCAAATGCTGGATGATAAAAGTATTCAGGCCATTCTTTGTGGCAGGGGTGGCTATGGATTGAGTCGCCTGATTGACCGGCTGAATTTTCGACAGTTGAAAAAATATCCCAAATGGATAATCGGGTTCAGTGATATTACGGTTTTGCATGCTCATCTGTACCAACAAGTTAAAATGGCTAGTTTGCATGCACCCATGTCAGCAGCTTTTTCAAAACCAGATCTAAGTTCTGTGTTCACCCTTAAAAAGGCACTGCTAGGGAAAAAGCAAAACTATACTTGTTCACCGCATCCATTTAATCGAGTAGGAAAAGTTACCGGTCCATTGATTGGAGGAAATTTATCGTTGATTGCACATCTGATTGGCTCCCCCAGTGCCCTGCATACAAAGGGTGCTATCTTATTTCTGGAGGATATTGGCGAATATATGTACAACATAGACCGAATGTTACTTCAACTGAAACGCAGTGGGGTTTTTGATAAACTGGGCGGATTAGTTATTGGAGGGTTTACGGATAGTAAAGACACGGAAATACCTTTTGGTTTAACCGAAACAGAAGTAATTCGGAATCAGGTACAGGAATATTCGTTTCCGGTTTGTTTTGATTTTCCGGTAAGTCATGATACCGCCAATGTGGCGCTCAAACATGGTATGCCTTATGAGCTTACTGTTAGTTCCCGTAAAGTATCGCTGAAAGAAGCCTAAATATTGATGCTGTTCTGTTTATCTGTTACCCGCATGGATCAGTAAAATTTAGCAGCCATTATTTTGCCAGCAGTATTTGTTGAATAGTTGCTCGCATCAATGGATAATCCTGCAGGTTATTATGCGAGCCTCCCTCGACGGTAATAAATTGGTCGCCTGGTTTTAGCAACGGTTGTAGTTGTTGCGCATTGCCATATCTAATTACGCCATCCCGGGTTCCATGGAGTATTGTTATGGGGGCAGTTATTTTGGGTATATATTGATTGGTTGGAAACTGAAAATGCAACATACTGTTGAGCGGATACATCCAAAATAAGGGCTTCACTAGGGATTGAATGCTATAATAAGGGGTTTCTAAAATCAGGTGCCTGCAGTCGCGTTCCGACGCGAGATAGGCGGCTACTCCAGTTCCGATTGACTTTCCGTAAATAATAATTTGCTGGGGGGTATATTTTTTTCTAGCCAATTGGTAGAGTTGAATGGCTTCCTGATACATCAGCGCTTCAGTTGCTTTTCCTTGGGCTTTTCCAAATCCGGGGTAATCGGGCATCCAAACTTCGTAGCCAGTTTGGGCAAATTGTGGAGCAAATCGGGCATAGCGATTGATGTTTTCGCGATTGCCATGAAAATATAATACAACCCCTTTTTTTATAGAATCGGGTGTAGGGAACTGTACAATATGAAAGGATGTTTTTTCATCCACCTGCCAGTTGATTTCCTCAAAGGGTTGTTGGAAAGAATATTTTGCATCAGGCGCAAGTTGAACTGGGTGCAGTATTAGAACATCTTGCAAATAATATCCGGCAATACCAATTCCAGCATAAGCAAGTAGAACTATTTTCAGGATTCTTTTCAATCGGGGTGTGAAGAATGCGCGCATGCCGGCTTTAGTATTTTAAGATATCTCTGAGAAAATTATGGTATTCGGGAAACGTAGGCAGGTTGTTGTGTCCGCCGCCTTCTATTCTTATCAGGGTAATTTTGTGCGGATTGATTTGCTGTAGTTGTTCACTTTGCCGGATAGGAATCAGCCGGTCACGTGTTCCATGAATAATATACGTGTGGCAGTTTACTTTTTTTATCCATTTGTCGGTTGGAAATTGATAGCGCAACAACCAGCGATGTGGCAAAAAGGGGGTAAAGCGTTGTACCACTTTTTTAAAGCTAAAGTAAGGGGCATCGAGAATCAGGTAGCGGGGTGTATTATCCGCCGCAATTTTGGCGGCAAACCCACTTCCCAAACTTCTGCCATACACGAGAATATGGTGCTGCGGATATTTTTCGATTAGCTTTTCGTACACAAACTGCATATCACTCAACAAATGCTGTTCGGATCTTTTTCCAGTACTTTTTCCAAACCCCCGGTAATCTACCAACACTACATCATATTGGTATCGATAAAAATCACGGGCATGTTTTGCCCATCCCTTAATGCTTTTCGAATTGCCATGGAAATAAAGTACCAGCCCTTTTGGCTCTTCGCAGAAAAAATGTAACCCATTAATGGTAGTGCCCTCTGTTACTTCAAAAAATAATTCAGTAAAGGGCAAATCGTATTTATACTCAAAATCTTGTGCCAGTTTTTCGGGTTTGAAAATAAATTTGTCCTGCACCAGATAAACAATCAGGGCGATTAACAGATAACCAACAACAAAATATAGCAGCGTTGGAAACACGGGAAAAAATGGTTAAGCAACAATTTCGTTTTTTTTTGGCAGAGTAGCCTAAATATTATTCGCCCTCCAATCCGTCGTGGTAAACCCTTTTGAGTTTTAGGTCTGCAACCGGGGCAACAATCAGCGGAAATTTTTCGATGGAAACATTACTCGGATCTAAGCCAAAGCCTCGTTCTTCTCCCAAGCTGATTTCTTTAAGCCAAAAATACAATTTCATAATTATCCTTTCGAAGAAGGGGAGTTCGTTATCCTGACTCAAATATTTTTCCAATACTACAAACTGGAAATCTCCGGCCACATTGTTTTTTTCCAAGCTTTCGTAGCGGCTGGTGATGTTTACTTCTTTATTATTTACCAGGTCGTCCACTACTTTTCTAAACATCAGGTTAATGCGTTGTTCCATCCGGAATCCGAGTCGGAATTCTACCCGAATAATATCATTGGGTATGATGTGCTCTACATTGTATTCGCAGGTATAGGGTTCATCCAATACATCTACGTGCACAAACCAATAAATATCGGCACGTTTGGGCTTTTTATTGAGGATGGAATAAATGATTTTATGTTCAATTTCTTTGGGATTATTAGCGCTGGTCATGTACACCAGATGGGTAGCATGTTTACTAATGGTTTTATCGTTGCTCAGCTCTTGAATCAGGGGTATATATTGTTCTAGCCGAACGAATTCAACATAACGGTTTTTAATTTTCCGACTGCGGTACCAAACATACATTACCAAGAATAATCCACCCCCCACAATCAGGGTAACATAACCACCGTTTAAGAATTTTTGCAGGTTGGCAATCAGAAAAGAGCTTTCTATTAACAGATACACTGCCAAATAAATATAAATAAAGAACGGTTTTACGCGTTGGCTAACCAGGTAATTGGCAAACAGAATAGAAGTACTGATCATGCAGAGTGTAATGGCAAGTCCATAAGCGGCTCCCATATTCTCTGATTTCTGAAAAAATAATACCACACCGATACAGCCTATAAACATTAACAGGCTGATGCCGGGAATATAGAGTTGGCCCTTCTCTTCGGTAGGGTAAACGATTTTCATTTTGGGCCACAGGTTCAACCGCATGGCTTCGCTGATAAGGGTAAAAGAGCCGGAGATTAATGCTTGAGAAGCAATAACAGCCGCGATAGTTGAAATGATGATACCTGTAAGTTTAAACCAATAAGGCATGATGCCGATAAAGGGGTTGAAACCATCCACGTTAATAATTTGGCCATTGTAGTTGGCCAGCAGCCAGGCTCCTTGTCCTAAATAGTTTAAAATCAAACAGGTTTTTACAAACCCCCAGCTAACGCGGATATTTGCTTTTCCACAATGCCCCAAATCGCTGTAAAGGGCTTCGGCTCCGGTGGTACATAAAAAAACAGCCCCTAATAGCCAAAAGCCTTTCGGATAGGTGGTGAGCAGTTCAATCGCATAATGGGGGCTGAGGGCTTTGAATATCTGGATGTCATCCATCAGGTGAGCAGACCCTAGCACTGCCAGCATGGAGAACCACAAAAACATGATGGGTCCAAAAAATTTACCAATGGAAGCAGTACCAAATTGCTGCAAAAGAAATAAGAAAGTGATAATGCCTATCACTATACCTACAATAGTACTTTGCTGAATATGGCTCAGCGAATTAATTTGTTTCAGTCCCTCAATGGCAGAGGTTACGGTAATGGGTGGGGTAATGATTCCATCCGCCAGCAGGGCAGCTCCTCCTAACATAGCCGGAATTACCAGCCACCTTTTTCTTCTTCTTACCAGTGCGTATAAGCTAAATATGCCCCCTTCTCCTTTGTTATCTGCTTTTAGGGTAAGAATTACATATTTTACCGTGGTTTGCAGGGTGAGGGTCCAGATGATGCAGGAAAGGGATCCTAAAATAAGGGCTTCACTAATTACCCGCCCCTTAATAATTTCATTGAGCACATAGAGGGGGGAAGTACCTATGTCGCCGTAAATGATGCCCAGCGCTATAATTAATCCGGCACTGGTAGCTTTGTTATAATTCTTGCCCACAGGAAAAGGATGCGTTTAACCTTGAATATTTAACAAATGTATAAGTAAATTTAATGCGTTGGGGCATAATATTGGGATTGGTTGAATTTTAAGGGCGAAAGGTTCTTGCCAAGGGTAAGACTGGCCTATATTTGTAACAGTAAAACCGATCCTTATGCGTATATCCATCCTTTGGCTGCTGCTGGTAAGCATTATGTTTTCGGGGGTGATTTCTGCCCAAAAAATTGCTTATTCCGATCCCGACAAGGAAGATCCGAGAACTTTACAATTCGAGCTGATTGGCAAAATTAATGGCCGCAATCTTATTTATAAAGGATACCGGGAGCAGCATTTTATTTGTGCCTATGACGGCGACATGAAGTTGTTGGAAAAAAACAAGCTTCAACCCGAGGGAACCCGATTACTCAGTACCGATTTTTTGGTATATCCAGAATTTTCCTATTTCCTATATCAGTATTATCAGAAAGGTGCCGTTATTTTCGCTGCCATCAAAATAGATGCACAGGGTAGGCAGGTTGGCAAAGAAATGCTGCTTGATTCTACCGAGCAAATAAGTTATTCTTCCAATAACAAAATCTATTCGGTAATCAGCAGTGAAGACAAGCAGCAGATCATGGTATTTAAAATCAATACCCATAACGATCGGCGACATATTCTTACTACCTGTTTGTTTAACCGAGAACTGGCATTGCAGAAAAAATCAGTTGTACCAATAGAAATGCCGCAAAGCAATGATTTTTTATCCGAATTCACTTTGCTTAATGATGGTGAGATGGTTTGTATTCGTGCTTCGGGAACTTCCAGCAACGACAATATCAATAAGGTAACATTGGTTTTTAAAGATCCTTTGTGGGATGCTATTCGGATGGGTGAACTGCAGGTTAAAGGAATATTTTTAGATGATATCCGCATTAAAGCAGATAACATCAATAAGCATTACTTGGTTACCTCATTTTATAGTAAGGTACGGCGAGGGAATATTGATGGACTGTATTACGCACTCTGGGATAAAGAAAAGCATGCCGAAATAATGCAGGCCACTACCACATTTTCGGATGAGTTACGAAATGACGCTAGGGGGGAAGGAGCTTTGAAAACAGCTTTCAACGATTTCTTTATTAATAAGATTATTTTACGCAAGGATGGTGGTTTTCTACTTTCAGCCGAGTCGGTGTATACTACTTCCCGAGGAAGTACCCTGAATCGGTGGGACTACTTGTATGGCTCACCCTATTCCATGCCTTCGGATTATTTTATGTGGAGAGGTCCTTCCGGTATTTATCCATGGGGGTATAATAATATGTATAACAATGGCAACAACCTAACCCGGTATTATGCAGAAAATGTGCTGGTTATATCATTTGAGCCTTCTGGAAAAATGGAATGGAGCAATGTGGTACGAAAGTCGCAGTTTGATGATAATTCAGATGATATGATTGGTTTTAGTATGATGAATACGGGCGACCAGTTACATTTTTTATATAATATTCAGGAAAAGCGTACCCTGATTTTATCGGATCAGAGCATTGCACCTGGAGGACAGCTTACCCGCAATCCTACTTTTAAAAATTTAGATAAGGGCTTTGAATTTATGCCTCGTCATGCCAAGCAGATTGGTTTGCGACAGGTGTTGGTACCTTGTCAGTTTAGAGGGTATATTTGTTTTGCCAAAATAGATTTTTAAATTTTTTCTGTGGTTTTTTTATTCAGGGATAAGTCTATCATTAATGTGTTCCTGCTCGTTTTATTATCAACGGGTGTGCACCTGCATTTTTTTATAAGCCCACCCCCGGCAGTGTTCGATTTAGAAAATGGTTTTTTTTCGTGGCTGATTGCACATTATATACAATACTGGCCCGCTGCCGCCATTTTTGTTTTGTATCATGCATTGGTTCTTTCTCAGGCTTTTCGTTTAAACCAGGTGCTGAATAACCTGAAAATGTTTCCCGCCAATAATTTTCTGCCGGCAATGACGCTGGTTTTGTTGTCGGGTTTGTTTCCCATTTGGTGTACTGTATCTCCGGCATTATTGGCGGGTCATTTATTAATATGGTTGTTTGCCCGCTTAGCCAGGTTGTTTAATCATGCCACTCCCAAAACGCTGTTGTTTAATACCGGCATTGTATTGGGTATTGCCATTATCTGTTATCACCCCTTCTTTATATTGGTGGTATTGGTATTGTTTGCACTCGCCATTGTTCGACCCTTTAATTTGAACGAGTGGCTAGTATTACTAATGGGGGTAATGATTCCCTATTATTTTGTGCTTGCAGGGGGGTATCTGTTCGAAAATCTGCTTTTCTTTTTCACGCTGTTGCCGAATATTTCCTGGGGACTGCCCATAAAAATGGTGGACTGGTATACTGGGGTTTCTTTGAGTCTACTGGCTATCGGCGTTTTGTTTGGTCTCATTTACTGGCAGCGGTTTAATGGACGTTTGCTGATGCAAATTCGTAAATACTGGAGTGTTATGTTGTTAATGCTTTTGTTGTTACTGGCATTACCCTTTTTGGTAAGCAAAGAGGGCATGTCGTCGGCCTGGTTGTTGATGATTCCGGTAAGTGCTTTTTTCTCAGCCGCTTTTTCTGTTCCCCGCCGACTGATTATGCCTAACCTGCTTTTTTGGCTTTTCGTGGCCCAATTGGTTTTGCACAACTGGTATTTTATTAAAAAATAAGTGAGGTTACCCCCCCTGTTTGTTAACTTTGCATCGGTTGGGTTCTATAACAGGATAAATTAAATCAAATGAAATTTGGAGTAGTTGTTTTCCCGGGATCAAACTGCGACAGGGATATGTATGATGCACTGGAACAAGATTTGGGGGCAGAAGTGCGGTTCCTTTGGCATAAAGACAGTGATATCAGTGCCTTTTCAACCGAAGATTGTATCGTATTGCCGGGAGGTTTCTCTTATGGGGATTACCTGCGCTGCGGAGCCATTGCTCGGTTTAGTCCTATGATGAAGTCGGTAATCCAGTTTGCCAACCAAGGCGGAAAAGTGCTGGGGGTATGCAATGGATTTCAAATTTTATGTGAAAGTGGTCTGCTACCGGGTGTACTGCTACAAAATATGAACCGGCAGTTTATCTGCAAAAATGTATATATCCGGTCTGCATCCGGGGAGGCACTGAAGATTCCGATTGCCCATGGAGAAGGCAGATATCATGCTGATGAACAATTGCTGGATGAACTGGAAGCAAATGGACAAGTGATTTTTCGTTATTGCGATGCCGCAGGATCTGTAACTGCTGCAGCCAATCCGAATGGCGCAGCCAGAAATATTGCCGGCATTCAAAATAAAGCGGGTAACGTTTTTGGAATGATGCCCCATCCAGAAAGAGCCACTTCTGCCGCACTCAGCAACTTAGATGGTTTTAAAGTATTCGCTCAATTAGGATTGTTACCCGAATTGGTTTCTTAAAAAACAAGCACCATGCAAAAAATACTCAGTACACTGGCTTTTTGTTTCCTTACCATAGTAGTATCTGCGCAGATAGAGAATCCGGTACATTGGACTTTCTCTGCCAAAAAAATCAATGCCAATACTTACGATGTGGTTTTATCGGCAACGATTGATAAGCCCTGGCATATGTATTCCCAGTTTACGGGAAAGGGTGGCCCCATTCCAACAACCGTGGTGATAAAGGCCAATCCTTTATTGCAGGTTCCTTCGGGAAAAGCCACCGAACTGGGTACTGCCGAAAAAACCCTGGATGCCAATTTTGGTAATCCGCCTGTACCGGTTGTGTATTTCAGCAATGAAGTTCAGTTTGTTAAACGTATTACGGTAAAGGGAAACGTGAAAACCAATGTAGCGGGAACCATTGAGTTTATGGTTTGTAACGACAATAAATGTTTGCCCCCTACTAAACAAAGTTTCGACATTAAGCTACCATAAGTATGCAAAAAATATTCGGGTTACTATTTGTACTGGCCGGATGGGGAATGGCAACTGTGCAGGCGCAACAAGTTGCTTCACCTTCCGTTGCCTGGAAAGCATCGGCTACCCGAAAAAACGATTCAACAATCCTCTTATCTATACAGGCTATCCCTGAAAAGGGCATGAGCCTGTTTTCGCTTTATCCGGCCAATGGAACTCAAAATCCAATGGGTGGAACCCTTCAGCTGGATAGCGCCCTCCCTTCTTTTAGTACCGCAAATATTCGCCTTACCGCAGGCACCCCTTCTTCCGTTATCACATTCCCTGGAGATACAGCTCACTATATTGTGTATGCCGATAGTGTTTCTTGGGAATTATCGGTAAGCATTCCCCCCTCATTAAAAGAATCGATTTCCGGAACCATCAACTGGCTGGGAAAAAAGGGAGATGAGTTTCCTAGTAACGCCTATACTTTTCGGGTACCCATTGCCAATAATGCTACCGCAAATGCGGTGGAGGGAAGTACCGGTAGTTGGTGGAATATTTTTTTGATATGCTTCTTTACCGGCTTACTGGCTGTAATTACACCCTGTGTATTTCCACTGATTCCGGTAACCGTAAGTTTCTTTCTTAAAAAAAGTTCAACCCAGTCACAGGGGCTGCGCAATGCCCTTTGGTATTCCTTTTCCATCATCCTCATTTATACCATTCCTACTTTATTACTTACCCTGATTTTTGGTGACTCTATCCTTTACCGGATATCAACCAGCTCAGCTGCCAACCTGTTATTTTTCGTTATTTTTTTGGTGTTTGCCATTTCCTTTTTTGGGGCTTTCGAAATCAGCCTTCCCAATAGCTGGGCAAATAAAGCCGATCAGAAAGCGGGTAAAGGCGGATTGTTGGGCATATTTTTTATGGCGCTTACCCTGGTAATTGTTTCCTTCTCTTGTACCGGCCCCTTGGTGGGAACCTTGTTAGGACAAACCAGTTCGCAGGGCTTTGGTATGGCACCTGTTATTGGTATGTTTGGATTTGGATTGGGATTGGCCCTGCCTTTTTCTGCCCTGGCATTTTTTCCTGCCTTATTGCCTGCACTTCCTAAAAGCGGTGTATTTTTATCGAATGTAGATCTTGCCTATCATTGGGGTTTGTTAGACAGAGATGTTTTTCTGGTAATCTGGATAGTGATTTTTGGATTGCTCAGTTTATACCTTTTAGGTAAAATTCGGTTTTCGCATGATAGTCCTTTACCGCATTTGTCGGTTCCCCGCTTTTTCTTGAGTTTGTTTTCACTGGCATTTACCTTGTATATGATTCCCGGATTATGGGGGGCACCTTTAAATATGCTCAGTGGATTTATACCGCCGGCTTCTACGCAGGATTTTAATTTGAATAACCTGCAATATGAATATGCTCCTTCGGCTGCTCCTGCGTCTAATGCCAAACCCCCTAGTAAGTATGTAGATAAATTAGAAGTTCCTTTTGGCCTAACTGCTTATTTTGATTTGGAAGAGGGACTGGCAGCTGCCCGCGCACTTAACAAACCTGTGATGCTAGATTTTACCGGGCACACCTGCGCCAATTGCCGAAAAATGGAAGAACAGGTTTGGAAGCAGCCCGAAGTTTTGCGGCGCTTGAAAAACGATTTTGTGTTGATTAGTTTATATGTTGATGAAACCACTGAGTTACCAATTTCTGAGCAGGTAAAGGGAGAAGATGGTGAAATGATTGTTACTGTTGGCGACAGAAATCTGGCGTACGAAAAGAAAAAGTTTGGCATCAATTCTCAACCCCTCTATATGTTTTTAGATACCAAGGGAGAACCCTTGAGTACCCTTCGGTATGGGTATGATTCCGACGTGAATAAATTTATAGCGCACCTTGAAGCGGTTCGCAATGAATTTACAAAGAGAAATAAATAAAGAGATTCTTACAGAGCGATTTGCTTTTCAACCATCAATTTTCTTAGGTTGATTAACCCATAGCGCATTCTTCCCAGGGCGGTATTAATGCTGCAGTCGGTAATTTGGGCAATTTCTTTAAAACTCAGGTTGGCATAGTGGCGCAACACAATAATTTCTCGCTGCTCCTCCGGCAGTAAATCGAGCATCCTTCTTACGCGCTCATGCGACTGGCCCTGCATCATTTTAGTATCCGGAGCATCTTCCGATAAGTGGAGTACTTCAAAAATATCGTTGTGGTCGCTGGTTTTAATGGTGGGAGTCCGTTTTACCTTGCGGAAATAATCCAGACAAAGATTTCGGGCAATCCTAAGCGCCCAGGGTAAAAATTTGCCTTCTTCTGTGTACCGCTTATTTTGAAGGGTATCGATGATTTTGATAAATACATCCTGAAATAAATCCTCCGCCAAGTAATTGTCCTTCACATAAAATAACAGCGACGAAAATACCTTATCCTTATACCGGTTAATCAGTACCTCCACAGCATGCGCATCTCCTTCCTGGAAGGCTCTTATCAGTTCGTTATCGGATACATGATCCATTGTTTTCATAATCGCTGTGTGTGGTACTTTTAAAAAGCTATTGGATTCTAAAATGAATTAACCAGTGCTAACTCTTTCTATTTCAGCAACAAATTATACATCTTTTGATACGATAAATGGTTTGTGGAAAGATGATTTTCGGTAAGAAAGGTTATTCACATCCCATTTTTTTTCTACTCCCTATTTATTGGGAATCTTATCCCATATATCAACATAAGCGCTGATTATGTGTTTACTTTGTATTGATTATGGCTAAAAAATCAGCTCCTACCACTACCCCATCGCACAATGCTCCCCATGGATTTATTGAAATCAAGGGTGCCCGGGTACATAATTTAAAAAATGTTTCGGTGGGTATTCCCAGGCAGCAGCTGGTTGTGGTAACTGGGGTTTCGGGCAGCGGTAAATCGTCTTTAACCATCGATACCCTGTTTGCCGAAGGTCAGCGCCGCTATGCAGAAAGCTTAAGTGCCTATGCCCGTCAGTTTATGGCACGCATGGAAAAACCAGATGTGGATGATATCAAAGGATTATGTCCGGCCATTGCCATAGAACAAAAAGTAATTACTCGCACGCCCAGAAGCACCGTAGGCAGCATGACGGAGATTTACGATTTCCTCCGATTACTATATGCCCGTGCAGGAAAAACCATATCGCCGGTAAGTGGTATTGAAGTTAAGAAAAATGACATCGGAGATGTGATCACGGCACTTTCATCAGCCGCTGCCGGTTCAAAAGCCTACCTGCTAATCGGCTTTCGCCAACATCCTAATCGCGAAACCCGGGAGGAATTGAATATCCTGATGCAGAAAGGATTTTCCCGCTTGTACCTGCGCTCGGCTAAAGCTGTATCGTTAGAGCGAATTGAAGAATTAATGGAATTATCCGATGCGGCTTTACAAAAAAAGCTGGTCCAAAAAAATCAGCAAGTGTTTGTAATGGTAGATCGCTTTGTAACCCGAGTTTGGGACGATGAAGATATGCACCGGATGAATGATTCTATCGGTACCGCTTTTTATGAGGGGGAAGGAAAGGTTTGGCTCGAAATAAATGAAACCAACCTACTGCTATTCAGCAACAAGATGGAAGCCGATGGTATCCAATTCGAAGAACCCGTTCCCAATCTTTTCTCATTTAATAATCCTTTTGGTGCTTGTCCGGTTTGTGAAGGATTTAGTCAGGTATTGGGAATTGATGAAGACCTGGTAATTCCCGACAAACGGCTCAGTATCTATGAAGGTGCGGTGGCCCCCTGGAAGGGTGAAAAGTTAAGCTGGTGGAAAGATCAGTTTATACGCGGAGCCTCGGTTACTGGATTTCCTATTCACAAGCCATTGATGGACTGTACCCCTGCACAAATTGAACTATTGTGGAAGGGGGCGGGGAAAGTTTATGGGATAAATGATTTTTTTAAAGAGGTAGAACAAAATTTATATAAAGTTCAGTATCGTGTTTTATTAAGCAGATATAGGGGTAGAACCACATGTACTGCCTGTTCGGGGTATCGGCTAAGAAAGGAAGCATTGTATGTTCAGATAGGCGGAAAGCATATTGGCGAAATTTGTGAGTGGCCTGTAAAAGATCTTTTTCAATGGATAAAAAATCTTACCTGGGCCCCGGGTGATAAAGAAATTGCCTTTCGGATAATGCAGGAACTAGATCAGCGGCTGAATACCTTATTGGATGTTGGTTTGGGCTACCTTACTTTAAACCGACTGGCCAACTCGCTCAGTGGAGGTGAAAGCCAGCGAATACAACTTACCAGAAGCCTGGGTAGTAACCTTACCAACTCGTTGTATATTTTGGATGAACCCTCCATTGGATTACATGCTAGGGATACCGGCAGGTTAATTGAGGTACTTAAGTCTCTTCGAAATCTGGGGAATACGGTTGTAGTGGTGGAGCATGATGAGATGATGATGCGGGAGGCAGATTATATCATTGATATGGGTCCACTTGCTTCGCACTTGGGTGGAAAAGTGGTGGCTGCCGGTAATTATGATGCTTTAATTGCCAATCCGGAAAGCTTAACCGGCGAGTACCTTTCTGGAAAGCGAACCATCCCCCTACCAGCTGTTATTCGTAAATGGAGCAACAGCATCATAGTTAAACAGGCAAGACAAAACAACCTGAAAAACATAACGGTTACTTTTCCCCTTAATATATTATGTGCAGTGAGTGGAGTGAGTGGTAGTGGTAAAACCACTTTGGTTAAGCAAATTTTGGTACCCGCCTTGCGGAAATTGAAAGGAGAGCCAACTGAGCGACCCGGCCTGCACAAGGAAATTTCCGGAGATTTGGATTTGATCAATCAGGTAGAAATGATCGATCAAAATCCAATTGGTAAATCATCTCGCAGTAACCCCATTACCTATATCAAAGCCTGGGATCATGTACGCGAATTATTTTCAGAACAGCCACTTTCGAAAACAAGGGGATTTTTGCCTAAATATTTTTCCTTTAATGTAGATGGAGGCCGATGTGATACCTGCAAAGGCGAAGGAGAGCAGTTGGTAGAAATGCAATTTCTGGCAGATGTGCACCTTACCTGTGAATCCTGCAAAGGCAAGCGATTTAAAGAGGAAGTGTTGGAAGTTACCTTTCTACAAAAAAGTATTTTCGATGTGCTGGAAATGAGTGTAGATGAGGCGCTGGAATTTTTTGCGCAAGAAAAATCTATCAAAAATGCTATTCAACCCCTTCAGGATGTGGGATTGGGATATATTAAATTAGGACAAAGCAGCGACACCCTCAGCGGAGGAGAAGCCCAGCGCGTGAAGCTCGCCAGTTTTTTGGGGAAAGGCAAGGGCAGCGGTCATATTCTTTTTGTTTTTGATGAGCCAACTACGGGCTTGCATTTTCATGATATCCATAAATTACTGCAATCTTTTCGGGCATTGATTCAGCAAGGGCATTCGGTATTGGTAATTGAGCACAATATGGATGTAATTAAATGTGCCGACTGGGTAATCGATTTAGGGCCCGAAGCAGGAGAAGGCGGTGGCGAATTAGTATATGCAGGGGTGCCTGCCGGAATGGCCAAAGAGAAGAAAAGCTATACTGGAAAGTATCTATAATCTTATCGCAGCTTATCGGCGCTTTTCACCAGGGTTTCATCATTGTATATTCCTCTGATAGCAAGAAAGAAGAAAAAGGGAATCCCCATAACAATCAGCGCCGTAAGGTCTAGACTGCCCTGGCCGGGAATGAATTTTTTACTATTCAGGTAGTACATAACAATCAAAACAACCGATCCGAGCAAGCCCGCCAATGCAAGGCGCAATTGTAGTTTCCTGGTTTTATACAAAAAGATGGTTATCAGCGCCAGCAAGGCAATACCAATGGTAAAGATGAGCATGAAAATACCACTCATGCCGGTCAATTTCGTATAGGGTTGTTCGGGCAAATTGGTGGTTAAATTAGTAATGGCTTTGTTTCCACTATAGAAGGAGGTTTGTAAACTCACAAACGATAACAAGGAGGCCAATAATAACCAGATGGATTGTATTCGTTGTATCATGCAATTTTATTTTTTTGGATGAGCTTATTTTGTATAGATCCAATTATGCATCCATTTCAGGATACAAAACGAATTGAGTCATAAATGCATTCACTTTCTTCTTTACCGCGTTGATTATGCTGGTATCATCGGCATTCATTAATATTTTATCGATACAATTTACAACAAATTGCATATCGTTTTCTTTCATGCCCCGGGTTGTTACTGCCGGAACGCCCAGTCGGATACCGGAAGTTACGAATGCACTTTTATCGTCGAAGGGAACCATGTTTTTATTCGCAGTAATATCAGCCAGTACCAGTGCCTGTTCTGCTTTTTTGCCACTGATATTTTTGTTTCTTAAGTCAATCAGCACTAAGTGATTATCGGTTCCGCCACTGATAATCTGATACCCCAAATTAGTTAATGCAGCTGCCATGGCTTGTGCATTTTTTACAACTTGGCCGGCGTATTGGGTAAATTCATCACTTAATATTTCACCGAAGGCCACCGCTTTAGCGGCAATCACATGTTCCAGAGGGCCGCCCTGTGTGCCAGGAAATACCGCCATATCCAGCAAATTACTCATCATGCGAATATTGCCTTTAACATCTGTTAATCCGAATGGATTTTCAAAATCTTTTCGCATCATGATAATTCCTCCGCGGGGGCCACGCAATGTTTTGTGGGTGGTGGAGGTAACGATATGACAATGATCGAATGGATCTTTTAAAAGTTTTTTAGCAATCAATCCGGCAGGATGCGCAATATCGGCCATAACCAGGGCTCCTACTTCATCGGCAATTTGGCGTACACGGGCATAGTCCCAATCACGACTATACGCACTGGCACCGCAAAAGATTAATTTGGGTCGGTGTTTTTTTGCCTGCTCGGCCATCATTTCATAATCAATTAATCCCTCTTCGCGGGTAACGCCATAAAAATGGGGTTGATATAATTTACCGCTGTAATTTACCGCGGCTCCGTGTGTTAGGTGGCCTCCCATGCTAAGGTCTAGCCCTAAAGTGGGGTCACCGGCTTTCAGCACTGCTAAAGCAACGGCAGCATTTGCCTGGGCACCGCTATGGGGTTGTACGTTTGCGTATTCGATGTTGAAAACTTGTTTCAACCGGTCGATGGCTAGTTGTTCTGTTTGATCTACAATTTCGCAACCTGCATAATATCTTTTTCCGGGGTATCCCTCGGCATATTTATTCGTCATTACACTTCCCATTGCCTGCATCACTTGCAGACTGGTAAAATTTTCAGATGCAATTAATTCAATGCCGTGTCTTTGTCTTTCCAGCTCTTTCCGAATTAGATCAAACACTACCGTATCTCTGGCCATGGTTTATTTTTTGCAAAGATACGCAGCGGCAGTGCGTTCTGCGTTTTCCCTTCTTTTATTTTCTGAATCGTGGAAAACAAGTACATAAATGGGGGAAATGTATAATTCACTCAATAAAAATGGATACCTGCTCGGTTTTCCCTATTTTCGCTCTCCTGAATTTGTTTTTCGCACACCCAAATAAGGGGGTAATTTACCTCCCTATTTAAACGATCGTTCCGATATGAAAGCAATCATCCCCGTAGCCGGTGCAGGAACCAAACTTCGTCCCCACACATATACACAGCCCAAGGCGCTTATTCCCATAGCCGGTAAAACCATCCTTAGTTTTATTGTAGATCAGTTACAGGAGGCAGGCATTACCGAGTTTATTTTTATTGTGGGTTATCTGGGAGATAAGATTAAGGATTATGTATCGCAAACCTATCCCGATTTAACGGCTCATTTTGTATATCAAAATGAACGGCAGGGTACTGGGCATGCCATTGAATTAACGCGCAATATTGTTGCCGGCGACGAAGTGTTTGTAGTGCTGGGAGATACTATTTGCGAATATGATATTCAGGAGGTGATCAACAGTCCTTACAGCATGTTGGGGATTAAAAAGGTAGATGATCCCCGGCATTTTGGGGTAGCAACTATCAACGAAGCGGGTTTTATAGAGCAGTTGGTTGAAAAGCCCTCTATACCTAAAAGTAATTTAGCATTGGTGGGTTTATATAAGATTAAGGAGACTGATATTCTTTTTGAATGTCTTCAACATCTTTTTATCAATAATACCGCCGAAGCGGGAGTGTATCATCTTACCGATGCGATTGATTGTATGATTCAGCGGGGTGCTAAGTTTCAAGCTTTTAAAGTAAAAAACTGGTTCGATTGTGGCAAAAAAGAGAGTTTGCTCGAGAGCAATGCAACCCTGTTGAAAAAATTTGGAGGAAATACTGGTGAAGTACATAACTATCCGCATACCATCATCATTCCGCCTGTTAGTATAGCACCGGGGTGTGAAATTTCTCATTCCATTATTGGCCCGCACGTCGCTATTGGTGCTAATACTAGTATCCATCATTCAATTGTAAGAGATAGTATCATTGGTTCTTATACCCATTTGTTTGAGGTTGTGCTCGACAATTCTTTGATTGGGAGTGATGCTTCGGTAAAGGGCCTGAGCCGAAGTTTAAATATCGGAGACAATACTGAAATTGATTTTGGCTAATCACACTTATCCTTTAGGTATATGCTAACATTTACTGATAATCGGGTAGTTCGTTTATTCAATATTCAGTATCCTATTATTCAGGGCGGAATGGTTTGGGCCAGTGGTTGGCAGTTGGCTTCGGCAGTAAGCAATGCTGGTGGGTTGGGATTGATAGGGGCAGGTAGTATGTATCCTTCGGTTTTGGAAGAACATATCCGAAAATGCCGGGCAGCCACCACAAAACCATTCGGAGTAAATATCCCACTGATGTATCCGGATGTTCCTGCTTTGCTGGAAATTATCATTCGTGAAAAAGTACCCATTGTATTTACCAGTGCCGGCAATCCGGCTTTATATACCCAAACCTTACAATCCCATGGTATAAAAGTGGTGCATGTAGTTAGCAGCAGCCATTTTGCCCGCAAAGCAGCAATGGCCGGTTGTGATGCGGTGGTTGCGGAAGGTTTTGAAGCAGGAGGCCACAATGGTAGGGAAGAAACCACTTCACTGGTGCTTACGCCCATTGTTCGCGAGACGGTTACTATACCCGTTATTGCTGCCGGCGGCATAGCCAGCGGAAATCAAATGTTGGCGGCTTTTGCATTGGGTGCAGAGGGTGTTCAGGTAGGCACCCGATTTGTATGTACACCCGAAGCCAGTTCGCATGCTGCATTTAAGCAAGCCGTAATAGAAGCACCCGAGGGAGGCACTCAACTGATGCTTAAAAAACTGGCTCCGGTTCGGCTATTGAAAAATCCCTTTTTTTATCAGGTTCAGGAAGCAGAGAACAAGGGGGCTAGTAAAGAGGAACTCGAGCAATTATTGGGCAGAGCCCGCGCAAAATCGGGAATGTTTGAAGGAAATTTAGAAACGGGGGAATTAGAAATCGGACAGGTAAGTGCCCAGATAAAATCTATACAGCCTGCTGCAGATATTGTGCTCGAGTTATTGCAAACTTTTGAGCAAACGCTGCAGCAGCTATCTGCCAGTTATCTGGCTAAATAATTGAATTATTTATGCAAATAAAATGAATTGGCCTGTGCCAAACAGGTTACCACCAGTTCATTGATGCAAACATGTTCGGGCAGGGTAGCGGCGTAGTAAATAATATCTGCAACATCTTTTGCCTGCAGTGCCTGATATCCATCGTAAACAGCTGCTGCTTTTTGTTCATTTCCTTTAAAGCGAACTTTAGAGAATTCGGTTTCCGCTGCTCCGGGATGTACCACGGTTACTTTTATCTTGCTCGGCAACAAATCTATCCGCATGGCTTTACTAATGGCGGCAACGGCATGCTTACTTGCGCAATAGGCATTGCCATCTTTATATACTTCCACACCGGCGGTTGATCCGATATTGATTATATGCCCACGCTGTCGCGATTGCATATAAGGTAAAATGGCACGGGTAACGTAGAGTAGTCCTTTTACATTGGTATCAATCATCGTATCCCAATCGTCCATATCGGCCACATCAAAGGGTTCTCTGCCTAAAGCAAGTCCGGCATTGTTTACCAATATATCTATGGCTTTCCATTCGTTGGGTAATTGACTTAACTGAGCAAATACGGCTTGTTTATCTTGCACATCAAATGCAAGGGGTAATACTTTTACCGGAAAACGGCTCATCAATTCTGCGGCCAGTTCTTCAATTAATGCGGCTCTTCTGGCGGTAATGATGCAATTCCATCCGGCAGCAGCAAACATTTCTGCGGTAGCTTTTCCAAATCCGGAACTGGCACCGGTTATTACAATAATTTTTTCCATAACACGAAATAGGTTACCGCAAAAGTAAGGTATCTGTTTGGCTATTTACCGGCGTGTATAACTTATCGGATCAGTACTATGGTTCCTTTTCGGAATATAGTTGTGCCCTCATAATCTACCCCCTCTGCCTGGTAAACATAGGTACCGGCTGGCTGTGCTTTTCCTTTGAACATTCCATCCCATCCCGAACCAATAGTAGATGTGGTGAATACGGCTTCTCCCAAACGATTAAAAATGGTGAAATATTTTAGTTGAGCGATGCCGGGGGTTGCCGGTCGTGCCAGATCATTCTTGCCATCTCCATTGGGCGTAAAACCCGAAGGCACTAATATATCCGGGCCTACTTGAGATACCCGAATGGTAACATAATCGTTTTTAACACAGGGCCCATTAAATACCGATACCCGATAAATAATCGAATCAATGCCTCTACCTAAAGTAACTAGGGGGTTAGCAATGTTTACTGCACTTAAACCAGTTGGAGGAGACCAAAAATAGCGCGTTCCTCCACTTGCCTGTAATTGAAACGCCAGGCCCGGAACAATGGTAGTATCTCTGCCCGCATAGGCATTAATGGGGGGAAGTACATTGATAATGATGGTATCATTCACCGCTTTGGGGCATCCGGTTGTATCGGATATAGTAAGAATGTACATCGTTGTATAGGAAGGTCCGGCCAGGGGGGAAAGGGTTCTTTCGTTAATCAGACTTACCGTAGGTGACCAGGAGAAATAACTTCCCGATGCGATGGCACTTAATTTTACCCGATTGCCAAAACAAATGGTGGTATCCTCCCCAACATACGCATACGGATAGGGAACTACTTTCACCCGCACACTGTCTTTGGCCTGACATTTACCCAAGTTAGCCAACACATAATAAGAGGTATTAACCAAGGGCTGCACAATCGGATTTTTTATGGGATCCACCACTTCGCCAGAAGAGGAAGTCCATAGGTAACTCAATGCCTCACTTATGGTAGCTAAACGTATAGGATCGGTTTTACAAATGGCAGTATCCTTGCCTGCGTCTACACTGATAAATTGTAAAACGTTCACCACCACCGTATCGCGGTTGATGCAACCCTTATCGTTTACAGTAACTACATAGCGGGTAGTATCTCTGGGATATACCAATGGATTGGCAGTATTGGAAAATAAAATTCTATTTTGATTGGCACCCGCAGTGGGCGACCAGCTGATTACACCCCCTGCTATGTTTGCTATTAATGGCAGGGTATCGATACTGCAAATCAGGGTGTCTTTAAAGGGCAGGTTCAGAAAGGGCTTGTCTAAAATAGTAAGCGTTTTGGTTAGCGAGTCGGAGCAGCCAAAGGAGTTGGAAATTTTTAGTTTTATTTGAACAGTGCCCGGGGAACTGAAGGTCCAAGCAGTATCTACGGCCGAAGCAGTATCTGCCGTTGAATTCACATCACCAAAATCCCACTTGCGGGATACGATGGTTCCATACTTACTGGTTGAAACATCTTTAAAGGTGAAGGGGTTAATAATGCAGGTTCCGGCAATATTGAAGCTTGTTTTCAGTAATGGATACACTTTTACGAGGGCAGTGGCTGAGTCTTTACATCCGGAAGAGGATGCCACCACCAGCTTTACGGTATAGGTTCCGCTATCTTTCCCGCTGTTTAAATAGTCGTAGGTTGGGGTAGGGGAGGTGGAAGTGTCCGTAGTAATTCCCGCAACCCCAAAATCCCAGAAATAAGATGTGATGGTGCTGTTGCTGGACAAGTTTTGAAAACTGAGGGTTGTACCGTTACAGGTTATATAAGAAGGGTTTAACTCAGCCGCGGAAATGCTGCAATTGGCAACGGTAACATGAATTTCTTTTTTGGTAACTCCTATCAAAACCCCATTTCTGTATTCACTGGCACAAACCGCAATAACATATTGGCCGGTTATCCCAGGAGCAATTCCGGAAATGATTCCGGTAACTGGGTCAATGGTTACGCTAGAGCCCATGGGAGAAGTACCCGGAAATGAAGTCGCATAGGGTACTGCAATATAGGGTGGTCCAGTAGGTGGATTCGGAGCGGGTGCCCCTGCACTTCCCCCCACTAATCCGTAACAAAAGCTATAGGTAATTTGGTCGCCATCGGCATCGGTTGCGCCAAAGTCGAAAGTAAAGGGGCTATTAAAACAGATAATCGCCGTATCTTTTTGCGCAAATACGGGGCTATTATTTTTGGAGTAATCTACCTCATTAATCACACCCGGAATAGTGTTTGTATAACTCACTCCAATACTTGATGAATTACCTGCCACATTCACAATGCCTGCGATGCGACAGCAGCGTTGAACCGTTAGCGTATATCCATCCGGATTGTTTGGTAAATCTATTTGTTTGATGTAATAGTCTATCAAATAACAAACCTTGGGGGGAGAAGCAATACAGGGACTGAAAGTAGTTTTATTTGGATTGTCTGTACCGGATAGGAGAATAGTTACATTGTCTACCTGCGCACCGGTTTTGGAATTAAACACTCCTAAAAAAACACTGGCATCCCGCTGTCCGGCGTTTGAACCACAATCTAAATATTGCCGAACTGTAATTTCGTAGCGAGAAGTGTTTGCGGCAGCGCCAGGCCCGATGTATTTGTATTGTATCCATCCTCCTTTCAGGTGATTAGCCATCGAGGGGGATACCATGCACAGACATACCAATAATAAAAACCAATTTCTCATGTTATTGAATAAGATAGCCGTAGCCCAAATTAATCTATTTGTGAAGATAATTACTATCCTGCAGGCGCTGCCCAAATCTTTTTATTTAAGCAAGATTTTAACGGATTAATACGGTGGTTCCCTTTTTTATAATTCGTTTGCCTAGGTAGTCGATGCCTTCTGCTGAAAATACATAGGTTCCGGAAGGCTGCGGTAATCCGCCAAATTTTCCATCCCAGCCTTTGTTTATTTCCCTACTTGTATACATAACCTGTCCCCACCTGTTATACACGGTGAAATATAAAAACTGTTGAATACCCACTGGGAAGGGTTTGAGGATATCATTCAGTCCATCCTGATTGGGGGTAAATGCTGAAGGAATGAAAATATCGGGGCCTGTATTAAATATTTTTACTAAGATATCATCCGAGGCACTGCACCCGCCGGGAACACTCACTTTAACGCGGTAGCGGATAGAATCTATCGGGTCTTGAATTAGTGCAATCGGATTGGCAATGGCTGGATTGCTTAATCCAAATTCCGGACTCCAACTGTACAAGGTTCCTCCGGTGGCAGAAAGTTGCAGGGGTTGATTAACCAAAATGGCCGTATCGTTTCCTGCAAAAGCTTTTACCGGAAGCGCAACTGTTACTAGAACGGTATCTCTTACTGTTTTTTTACATCCCAATGTATCCGAAACACTCAATACATAGTAAGTAGAAGTATAGGTTACAGCAATCGGTTGCAAGATGGCGGGATTACTTAAAGTGCCGGAGGGCGACCATAAATACTTACTTCCGGTAACCTTACCTTTTAATATTATTTTTTCTCCAAAACAAACGATGGTATCCCTGCCTGCATTTGCTATCGGGTAAGGAATAGTTTTTACCTGAATGGTATCTTTATCTTCACATTTACCCAAATTGGCAGTTACAAAATACTGGGTGGTTTTTTGGGGTTGTACGATTGGATTTTTAATCGGCGCTACTATTTCCCCACTACTAGTTTTCCATAAAAAATTCAAGGCTTCAGTTTGTAGGTTTAACTGAACTGGGTCTCCGGCGCAAATGGTAGTGTCTTTGCCGGCATACACTTTAATAAAATCAAGTACCCGAACCAGCACACTATCTGTATTTGTGCAGCCATTGTCTGTTAAGGTAACCCGGTATTGCGTTGTTTTTAGGGGGAACACGATTGGACTATCCATATTCGGATTCAACATACGGGTGGTGGGCGTCCATTGAAACGTGCCGGTATTTAAAATGCTAAGGCGTAAAGTGTCGATACTGCATATCAGGGTGTCTTTAAATGGCAGCTGTAAAGTGGGCTTGTCTGCTAGTGAAAAAATTAGTTCCAGTGAATCGATACAGCCCTTGCTGTCACCAGTTACCAGTCGTATAGATTTGTTGGAAGGAGCCGCATACGTATAGTTGGGATTTTTAATGATTGCTGTATCTGCTTCGGTTGTATCATCTCCAAAGTTCCATTTCCAAAAGTTGACTAACCCATATCTGGAAGTGGTTTTGTCGGTAAAGAATACGGGGTTGTTGTAACAATTTCCGCGCACAGAAAATCCGGGAACGAATCCGGGATAAACCAACACTAGGGTACTGTCTACACCCTGGCAACCTTTGGGTCCGGTGATATTCAATCGGGCTATATACCTGCCTGTGTCGGCATAGGTAAAATCAACGGTAGGTGTATTGAATTTTGTTTGTGCTTTATCACCCATTTCCCATTGGTACGAGGTAATACCAGATGCATAGGATCCATTTTCGAAATGCACTAAAAAGTCTTTGCATTGAATGATTTTATCTGGCAGATCGGCTTCAATTAGCTCGCAGTTTTGCACTTTTAAAATAAAATCTTTGCGATGTTCTGAAATAATTTTTCCATTGCGCGACTCATAAATGCAAACATTTACCACATAGGATCCTTCGGGGGGAGCAATACCACTGATGATGCCGCTTGCCCCATTGATGGCTACCCTAGCACCTAAAGGACTCGTTCCACTATAGGG
>JAPLEI010000086.1:28136-83572 GCA_026391195.1 Bacteroidota bacterium
GTTGAGGGTATCAAATTTGTCGGCGGCTGGCTATTATTGCTGTTGCTTCCGGAAGTGAAAGCATCACAGAAAGAATAGGTTAGTTCGTCTTGATCTTCATCTTTGGCGCCAAAATCGAGTGTGAAGGGTTTGTTTGCACACACTAGGGCGGTATCTTTTACTAAAAATTGTGGACTACTATTCGTTCCCACCGGAAGAGCAGCTGTGCCGGGTATTCGGGTAACATAATTAGATCCTACATTGGAGGCAACAGCGAGATTGCTGATTCGATCTACCCGGCAACAACCCAGTCGGGCCAACGTATATCCTTCTGCATTTACTTCCAGATTTACATCTGAAACATAAACGCCCACTTCATAACAAACATTTATTTGTCCCGAAAGGCAGGGAAAGTTGGCGGTATTTAGGCTGATGCGATTTACTGGGGGCTGTAAGGTAAGGGGCAATGGTTTAACCAATATGCTATTGGCATAGATCATCTCTAAACAGCCGTAAAGTGACTCTGTAGTTGGCTGTGGGTTTGCCGGTTGATGTGGGACTACCCGGCCCGATATAGGTATAAAATAACTCACCCCCGGCAATATGCCGAGCGAAAATTCCTGTTGTACAAAGGAGCAGTAAGATACTTACTATGCCCTTTTTCATAATTAATCATTAAAGTTGCATAAAATACAGTAGCAGGTTGGCGAAGGATTCCGGTGCTTCCAGCATGCTCATGTGCCCTACGTTATTAAGTACATGAATATAAGCATTTGCTGTGATATTAGCTAGTTGCAGGGTGTTGGCTGCTGGTACGATTTCATCTTCCTGGCCTATGATAAACATAACCGGATAGGGCGCAGTCTCCAATAATTTACTGCTGTCGGGTCGTTGCATCATTGCCCGGTAATACTGTATTAAGGTGCTTCCGCTTACCTGTTTCATGGAGGTTAGCAATGCATCTATTGCTGCTTTTCCTTGTTCGCGAAATGCCGGAGCAAATAGCCCGGGCAGGGAAATACGTAAAAAAGTTGCCGCCCCCTCCCGCTCTATAAAATCAATGGCCTGCTTTCTTTTTTGAATTCTTTCAGCGCTATCGGCATAAGCAGTGGAATGCAGCAATGCTAAGGCTACTATTTTTTCGGGAAATTGTTCTGCAAATGCCAATGCGATATAGCCTCCCATGCTATGCCCCATCACGCTGCATTTTTCAATTCCTTCTTTTTCGAGTATGGCATTCAATGCCAGCGCAAAATCGTTCAGACTGGGTTCGGCAGCTCGCCAAACTTCAGATTCACCAGAACCGGGCAAGTCAGGTATCAACAGCGTACCCTGTTCTGGCAGATGCTTTATAGCCTGATTGAAAACATTGCCATCTTCTCCAAATCCATGAATTAAAAGGGTTGCAGCGCCCACACCTACTTTTCGATAATGAAGCTGGATGCCCTGGTAAAGTATGGTATGATGGGTTATCATCTTTTTTGCCAGCGTTGTTTCATCCAATTCCATAAATGCCAGATCAATGAAATTATGGCCAACTGTAGTATTGCCTTATAAATCAAATCTCCATAGCTAACATACATCGTGGTACCTGGGTGCAAGGGAACTGTGTATTTTATCGCAACTTGGGTATCCCAAGGTCTGGATTCTACAATTTCTCCCTGATTATTAATGATGGCCGAAATTCCGGTATTGGCAGATCGTACAATCCATTTTCTCGTTTCAATGGCTCGCAAACGGGCCATGTTAAGGTGTTGTTTATGGCCGGGAGTATTGCCCCACCAACCATCATTAGTGATTATGGCCAATAGGTTGGCTCCTTTTTTTACATAAGTCCCTACATATTCTCCATAGATACTTTCGTAGCATATAATGGGGGCGATTTGTCCTCCTCCTTCTGCAGTTGGTAATACTGCAGAAGTTGCTGATTTGCCATAGCCGCCCGATGTGCCGCCAAATTGTTCAAACAGCGGAGCCATTACTCGAAGAAAGTCTGGCAGGGTTTCAACGCCTGGTACTAATTTACTTTTATAATAATACTGAGGGGTAATATTAGCATTGGCCATCATGGCTGCATTCATGGCATCATAATAGCCCCCTCTGCCATCTGACCGGGCACTATTGGTTCTTTTTTCAGCGCCATAGGGAACAAATAATTCAATTCCGCTTAACAATGAAACCCTGGGATATTGGGCGAGTAGAGCAAAAACCGGCTGGTAAACTGAGTTGTTGCGGGTATTTTCTTGCCAGTCACCGGCGCTCATAGCGGTTTCCGGCCAAACCAGCAAACGTGTATTGCTGTCTAACTGCTCCCGCGAAATGCGAACCAACCTTTCAATCTGGGCAGCCATTGAATCGGTGGTGAATTTAGCATAGGGATTGATATTGGGTTGCACTACTACCACCTGCAAGGTTTGTTCATTCGCAGTCTTGGGTCGGCTTTGGTAATACATAGCAAATCCTATAACAAATAATACCAGCGCTGAAAGGGAAGTCAATGGTTTAATTAGTTTTTTTTCAGTGGCAGGCTTTCTGCTTTCCAACATTATTTCATACAACAGGATATTGGTAAGGAGTATCAGCAAGGTACCCCCGCCAATTCCGGTATATTCATACCACTGAACCCAATTGGGATGGAGTGAAAACACATTTCCCAAACTCAACCAAGGCCAACTGATTTGCCAGTTGAGGTGGATGTATTCAAACGACATCCAAAAAAATACCAGGGCACAATAGCCGATCCGTTTGCCATATTTTTTTAAGAAAGTCCGGTAACCCATCCAGGGAATACACATGAGCAGGCTATTGGCTGTAATGGCTGCGATGGTGCCCACATCGGTAGAATTCCATATCCACCAGGTTGTACCCGTATTCCAGCACAGCATCGCAATAAAAATATGCCAGAAGAAAGTGGTTTTTTTTAAAGGGAGTGCAGCCAGCGCCAGTAAGGGTATCCAGGCAACAAAAATGAGTAGGGTAAGGGTAGAAACGGGCCAGGCCGCAATCAACAGACAACCTGCTAACAGGGTAAGTGCCCAACGGGTAATTGTATTCACGGAGTGAAATTTCGTAATGATTAGCTGCTAAGATAAAGCAGAACGATTACCGGAAAGTTAATGATCGTATCCGCATATAATCCTACCGCTTATTTTTTGCTGTAATTGGGTGCTTCCTTGGTAATATCAATGTCGTGGGCATGACTTTCCTTCATTCCCGCGTTGGTGATTTTTACAAATTTGGCCTGTTGCAATGCAGGAATATTTTTTGCCCCGCAATACCCCATTCCTGCCCGTAACCCGCCCACATATTGATAAACGATTTCAGATAGGGTTCCCTTATAAGCTACTCTGCCTTCTATACCTTCCGGTACAAATTTTTTGATATCATCTTCCACATCCTGAAAATACCGGTCGCCGCTGCCCTGGCTCATGGCACCCAAACTTCCCATACCGCGGTATTGTTTAAATTTTCTTCCATCGTAAATAATGGTTTCACCGGGGCTTTCCTCAACACCGGCAAATACGCTGCCCATCATAACTACCTGTGCCCCTGCTGCCAGGGCTTTTACCAGATCCCCGGTATAGCGAATTCCTCCGTCGGCAATAATGGGAATATTTTTTCCTTTTAGTGCGGCGGCTGTTTCTAAAATGGCGGTCAATTGTGGCATTCCGGCTCCGGCTACAATACGGGTGGTACAAATAGAACCCGGCCCAATGCCTACTTTTACGCAATCAGCCCCTGCTTCGGCCAAGGCTTTGGCTCCGGCGGCTGTGGCAACATTGCCGGCAATAATATTCAGCTGCTTAAAATTTTTGCGCAACAGTTTGAGTGCAGAAATAACTCCCTGCGAATGTCCGTGCGCACTATCCAGTGTTACCACATCTACCCCTACCTGCTGCAGTGCTGAGGCACGATCCATCAGGTCGTTCGTAATGCCAAGTGCTGCACCTACCAATAATCTTCCCAAGGCATCTTTTCCTGCATGCGGAAAATTGCGCAACTGGAGAATATCTCGGTAAGTAATTAATCCAATCAGTTTCCCTTGTTTATTTACAACCGGTAATTTTTCAATTTTATATTGCCGCAGAATTTTTTCTGCCTTTTTTAAATCGGTGCCCTCGGGAGCTGTAATCAGGTTTTCCCGTGTCATAACCTCCGACACTTTTCTTTTTTTATCGTGCTCAAATCGAAGGTCTCGGTTGGTTAAAATACCTACGAGGTGAAATTTGTTATCCACTACCGGAATCCCGCCAATTTTGTTTTCTTTCATTAAGTAAAGCGCATCCCCAATAGTTGCATCCACCAAAAGCGTAATGGGGTCTATAATCATACCACTTTCACTTCGCTTCACTTTACGCACCTGTTCGGCCTGCCGTTCGATGCTCATGTTTTTATGGAGAATGCCCAGTCCTCCCTCGCGGGCCAGCGCAATTGCTAATCCGGCTTCGGTAACAGTATCCATAGCGGCCGATAACATAGGAATGTTCAGTACAATGTTTTTGGTTAGGTGGGTACGAATATCCACATCACGGGGTAGCACTTCGCTGAAAGCGGGCACCAGTAATACATCATCGTAGGTTAAACCTTCCCCTTGTATTCGGGAAGAAATGGGGTTCGTGCGGGAGGGGGAAATTCTTGTTGCCATTTGCAAAGATAGGAGATGGGGTAAATTCGTGCCAAAACAATTTTTTAGCCTTACTTCGGCTACTTATGCGAATGGTCCGTAACCCAGAGATTGTTGTAAATTGGCCCTTTATTTATTCTTTTTTTCGCATGGATTCACCCGCTGCAGCTACTCACCGGTATTTCACCTTTCAATTTGCCTTACTGTGCCTCAGCAATGTGTTGTTTTCGGCCAGTTTTAATATGATGATTCCGGAGTTGCCTGCCTATTTAACTGCGATGGGGGGTGAAAACTACAAGGGATGGATCATTGCCTTATTTACATTAATGGCAGGGATATCCCGACCCTTTAGTGGTAAACTTACGGATACTGTTGGTCGTGTGCCAGTTATGATGGTAGGATCAATCGTTTGTGTGGTATGCAGTTTACTTTATCCGATGTTGCATACCATTGCCGGCTTTTTGTTGCTCCGTTTCTTTCATGGTTTTTCTACCGGGTTTAAGCCAACGGCTACTTCGGCCTATGGGGCAGATGTGGTGCACGAGTCTCGCCGGGGTGAGGCGTTGGGGGCATTGGCTATTGGATATACGGTAGGGTCATCCATAGGCCCCATTATTGGTAGTTATCTGGTAGTTCATTATTCTTTTAATAGCATGTTTGTTGCTTCTGCAGCTTTGGCACTTGGTTCGGTAGCCATCTTATTTAATATCCGCGAAACCCTACCAAACCCTCAACCTTTTCGCTGGAAACTATTGCATATTCCCCGCCACGAAATCATTGAACTGTCTGCACTAAAGCCTGCCCTTATTTTATTATTGCTCAGTGTTTCGCTGGGAGCCTGTGTTACCCTGGCACCTGATTTTTCGGCTTCTTTGGGGATGATGAATAAAGGGATTTTCTTTACCTGCTTTACCATTACTTCTTTAGGCATTCGATTGATTGCCGGAAAATCGTCTGACCGCTATGGGCGACCCTTGGTTTTATTTTTTTCTTCGCTGGTTATGATGGTTAGTATGCTGGTATTGGCGTTTACCCACAGCGCCTGGATGTTATTATTGGGCTCGGGAATTTTTGGAATGAGTTTGGGAATGAATTCACCCACAGTGGCAGCTTGGGCGGTTGACCGATGTGCTGTTGAAAACAGGGGTAGAGCGGTGGCAACCGTATATATTGCACTGGAAGCCGGTATTGGTGGAGGGGCATTGTTGAGCGCCTGGTTATATGGATATCCATCCCATACTTTTCTCTATGCTTTTTTACTGCCAGCCATCTGTGCCGGCATATCGATGCTTTTATTGGTTTCGTGGATGAAGCAATCAAAAGCTAATTAATACTTCTGCAGGTAAGGTTGCTATCCGAGCATCGCATATCTTTTGCCCGGCAATACCCGAATGCATTGTTTTAATTCTAGTTGCAGTAAAATAGCAGCCAGTTTACTAGAAGAAAAATTACTGCTGATTAAGAGTTCGTCTATCGATAAGGCGCTTGTGTTTTTAAGTAGTTGTAGGATGTTTTGTTCGTCTGGTGAAAGATCATCTAACAAACGTATTTGCCGGTATTTGGGTTGGGATGTTTTCCAGCCCATAGTTTCTAACAAAGATTCCGGAGAGGTATATAACAAGGCTTTGTTTTGCCGGATCAGTTGCAGACAGCCCGCTGAAGCCGGATCGGATATTTTGCCGGGAACGGCAAGCAACTCGCGGTTGTATTCAAAAGCCAATTCGGCCGTTATCATGCTGCCCCCTTTACTAGCAGTTTCAATTACCAGGGTAGCATCCGCCATACCCGCCACAATAAAATTATGTTTATCTGGTTGGGTGTTTTGCGTAAACTCGGTTAACAATCCCCCCTGCTTTTCCATTTCTTTTGCCAGCGACTGATGTTGCCAGGGGTAAATAATGTCTAGTCCATGCGCCAACACCCCCAGGGTATGCAATTGGTTTTGTAGGGCGGCTTTATGGGCCAGGGCATCTATCCCATAAGCTAAGCCGCTTACAATGGTTACTTCTAATCCGGCCAAACCCGCCATCAATTCTTCGGTTACCTGCTTGCCATAATTGGTGTGATTGCGGGTGCCAATCACACTCAGTATGCGGGAATTGTTTAGGTTGCTATTGCCTTTGTAATAGAGCAGGGGTGGGGGATCGTAACAGTGCAATAGCCGGGATGGATAATTGGCATCCGTTAAAAAAAGCGGGGTTATCTGGTGTTCTTGTATAAATTTCCACTCTTTTTCTGCAGCAGAAAGGGGGTGTTTTTTCTTTAGTTCTTTGCAGGTAAGCTCCGTCATATGCGGAACCCGCAGCCACTCTTTTCGGTTACTTTGAAAAACGGCACTTGCATTTCCAAAGTATTCAATCAAGGATCGTATTCTAACCGGCCCCAATGCTGGTATGGTGGTGAGGGCAATCCGATTCAGCCATTCTTCTTCCATCCGCGAATATCCCTATCTAATAATTATTGAAATTAGGTATTAATACTTGTGGCGTATTCAAGCGATTATTTATAATCCTATGATAGTAAACGTAGTTCTTCGGTTGAGGGCTCTGCCAGATTCGTTGCTATTATTGGCAATGGGTTGCGAAGATCCATACCCTTTCCAGCTCAATCGATTTGCAGCAATTTTATTTTCCTGTAAATATTGAACAATTGTTTTTGCCCTGTTTTCGGATAATACCCGGTTATTTTCGGGCAAGCCGATGTTATCGGTATGACCTCCAATTTCTACCCGAATCCCCGGATTTTCATTCAGCAGGGTAATGAGTTTGTTCAATTCAATTTTTCCCGATTCCGGCAAGTTGAATGAGTTGGTGGTGAATTGAATATTCGAAAAGGTAAGGGTGGCATTCAGTTGGATGGGCTGAAGCAAAATATCTTTTCTATAAACACTGTCTGCAACGGTATTGCTCAACTGAAATAATTCGCTATAAAATAAATACCCTTTTCGGTTAACGGTTAGCGTATAATCATTGCCGGTTGGTAAAGTGATAAAGTAATTACCAGTTTCGTCGGTTTGAACTTTCAGCAGACTTTTTTGCTTACTGTTTTCTATCAGTTCTACCAAACAGGGCAGTAATTTGCCAGTAATCTTGTCTTTTACTTGTCCTTTCAGGTAAAGGGTTTTGTGAGGCTGCAATTCTTTTCGCAAACTGAATTTGTAAATGTCTAATCCACCTCTGGAGTCGGCGCGATCACTGGCATAATAGGCAGTGCTGCCATCTGCTGCTACTGCCATGCTGCCTTCATTTTCAATGGTGTTGATTGGGTATCCGAGGTTAATGGGTGCCGACCATTTTCCTTCGGTATTTTTTTTAAGTACAAATAAATCCGACCCACCATATCCTGGCCAGCCAGAAGAAGTAAAATAGAGGGTTTGGTTATCGGCATGTATAAAGGGCGCCATTTCATCGCCGGCGGTATTAACACCGGGGCCCATATTTTCCGCTTGGCTCCATTTGCCATTGGGCAACCGGTAGCTAACATATAAATCTGACCCACCATATCCGCCGGGTCGGTTACTGCAGAAATACAATACGTTTTTGTCGGGACTTAAAGAGGGGGCGGTTTCCCAAAATTCGGTGTTGATGGCGGGTCCCATATTAAGTGGGTCGCTCCATCCTTGTGGGGTAGATAAAGAAAGATAAATATCAAAACTACGGTATGCCTGATCGGGTAATTGAGCGGCATACAGCAACCATTCAGCATCCTGCGAAACGCTGATAGCGCCTTTCTTGGGTTCTTCATTTAAACTACCCGGTATGGTTTTCCATTTTCCATATCCATCGGGTCGGATGGTACTTTCAATAAAATCTTCCCGCGCATGGTCGTCTCTGCGGGTAAACACCAATAAAGTATCTGTAACGGTTACGGTAGGATAATATTCCGATCGGGAAGTATTAACGGAGTCGCCTAGGTTAACGGGCAAAAAGTTTTGCTCACTGCCGGTATATGCAGCTGCATATTGCAGGGCGAATTCGTAGCAGCGTTTTCGGTACTCACCACTTTTTCGGCTTTTTTCGTTCAAGCCGGGGATGTTGAGAAATTGGTTCACCGCTTCTAGGGCTGCCGAAAAATTTCCATTGCCCGCTAGGTTAATAGAAAGTGGAAGCTGATAAATTTTAAAATAGCCAGTATCTTTTTGTTGCGCTTTTTGATACCAGTAAACCGACGAGTCGTATTTTTTCAGTTGGCCATATACGCCCCCTAATGACAAATACGCATCCACAAAATTGCTGTCGATCTGCACACTGTTTTTAAGCAATGCGACTCCTTTAGTCATTTGTTGGTCTTGCAGCCAATTGATGGCTTCTTCGTACAGGGTAACTGCTTTGGCTGCAACCTGGTCGGGTTGGTATACCTGCGCTGAAAGGGTTTGCAATCCCATCATACCCAAAAAAACCAGCCCTACTTTTTTCATACCGGCAATTTCGGATAAACAGATGAAAATGGGTGTTAAAGGGAAGTTGTAACCTAACTTACTTACGGAATCTGCACGTATTTATGAATCTGCAAAGTCAAGTGCCATTTGGGATTTTGTTCGATGTACGCAATAATGAGGGGTGTTACCGAATTTCGCTGATCCCATTCGGGCTGAAAAAACCTGAGGCAGGAGGCAGGGACCTGGGTTTGGAAACTTTCTCCCCAGGTAAGATCGTGCCGATTGAAAACAATTACTTTCAGCTCGTTTGCCTTTAGCAACACTTCCGGCAGTGGTGCTTTAAACTTTTTAGGCGAAACACAAATCCAATCGAAATTACCTGAAAATGGGGAGGATCCTGAGGTTTCGAGGTGCACTTGTTTTCCGGCTGCCTTTAGGGCATTGGTTAATGAATCTAACTGATGTAACAGGGGTTCTCCACCCGTTATAATCACCAGGGGTGAGGGGTGTGAGGCTGCTTCTTCCACCATCGATTGAATGGTTCTGTGCGGATGTTTACTGGCATCCCAGCTTTCCTTCACGTCGCACCATACACAGCCTACATCACATCCGGCTAGTCGAATAAAGAAAGCGGCTTTTCCCTGATGAAATCCTTCACCTTGCAGCGAATAAAATGTTTCCATTACTGGAAGCGAATCGTTTGTCATGTAGTTGCTATCTGAATGCGTTAATCGGCTTTTAAGGGATGTTGCTGATAGGCCTGTAAGGTGTTTTTTAATAATCCCGCGATGGTCATTAGTCCCACACCTCCTGGAACGGGTGTGATGGCTTCGCATAAGGGGGCTACTTCATCAAAAGCCACATCTCCTTTAATGCGGAAACCATTTTTTGCAGTTGCATCAGTTACTCGGGTAATGCCTACGTCTATTACAATGGCACCGGGTTTAACCATGGAGGCTTTTACAAATTCTGGTTTACCCAATGCTGCTACTAGGATATCGGCCTGAAGACAGATATCTGCCAGATTGGGAGTATGAGAATGGCAGAGGGTTACCGTGCAGTTGCCATAGGGAATATTGCTGCTGAGGAGAATGCTCATCGGCCTGCCAACGATGTTACTGCGGCCAATTACTACGGCATGTTTGCCTTTTGTAGATAACTGAAAATGCTCCAGCATCAATAAAATACCATAGGGAGTGGCGGGAATAAAAGTAGGTAAGCCTTGCACCAGCTTGCCGGCGCTGATGGGATGGAAACCATCTACGTCTTTATCAGGATGAATGGCCTGAATGATTACCGACTCGTTGATGTGTTTGGGCAGGGGTAGTTGAACAAGAATCCCGTCGATGCCGGGGTTTTGGTTCAATTGCACTATTTGATGCAATAACTCAGATTCAGTTACTTGTTCTTCTAGGCGGATGAGGGTAGATTCAAAGCCAGTTTCCTCGCAGTTTTTTACTTTGCTGGCCACATAGGTTTCGCTGGCGCCATTGGTTCCCACCAAAATAGCGGCCAGGTGCGGGGCTGTTTTTCCGGATGCTTTGATTTGCTCGGTTGCTGCCAATAATTTTTCTTTAATTGCCCTTGAGGCAATTTTGCCGTCCAGTAGTATCATGTGGCAAAACTATTTTAAAAATGGGAGAGCGGTTACAATTTTGAAAAGACAGCAAAAAATCATCCGTTTTTTAAAAAATGCATAAATTTTTTTTTGCCAAAACAAAAAATGCATAAAAATATTATTCACATAAAAATCATTTATTGTATTAATAAGTAGTACCTTATACATAACAATAAATTCTATTTAATTTTCTTTCACATTTTATGCAGCATTAAAAGTCCTGTTTCGGTCTTTTGTATTGATAACAATGTAATAATGTTGACCATATTTTTTACATTTGTTAACAGTTTCTTAATTTCTGCTTCTTAGTTCTGTTCATTAAATAAACACACATGATGAAAATTGTATCAACAATGTTTGCGATGCTGCTTTGTTTTAGCATGGTAGCAACCGCTCAGGTACGCGTAGTTACGGGTACCGTTAAAGATGATAAAGGGGCCCCCGTTCCCAATGCGTCTGTACGAGTTAAAGGCGCTACTACTGCAGTAGTGGCTGATAATCAAGGTAATTTCCGGATTAGTGCAGATGAAAATGCCAGTTTGGTATTTTCTGCTGTAGGTTTTGGAGAATTTGAACAAAAAGTTGGCAAATCTGCCGTATTTAATGTTTCATTAGCCAAAACCGTTTCTGAATTAGATGGTGTGGTAGTAACCGCCCAGGGACTTCGGAAAAAAACCAAGGAGATTGGATATTCGTACGCCCGTGTTACCACGGATGAAGTGAATGTAGGTCGTTCTCCTCAATTGGCTCAGGCGCTTTCCGGTAAGGTTTCCGGATTGGCTGTTTACAACGTAAATAATAGTGTGGACCCATCTGTTAAATTGGTATTGCGCGGTTATCGCTCACTTACTGGTAACAATGATGCCCTGATTGTATTAGATGGTATGCAAACCACTAATACGGTTCTGGCTACCATCAACCCCAACGATGTGGAAGATGTTATTGTACTGAAGGGTGGTCAGGCTGCTGCCTTATATGGTTCTGCCGGTATCAACGGAGCTTTGGTTATTACTACTAAAAAAGGAACCAAAGGCCGTTTGAAAGTTAACTATTCTAACGCGACCAACTTCGATGAGATTAGTTTCCTTCCTCAGTTTCAGGATAAATTTGGTAATGGTTCTCAATATTATCCATATACCTATGGATCTGCTGGATATAGTTCCGATTATCTGGTACGGATGCGGGAAAACTGGCGTTCTTACGAGAACCAGCAATATGGCGACCAGTATGATGGTTCTGCCCGTATTGTAGGGAGAGTAATTAATGCACAGGGAGATAAATTGGTAATACCGTATTCTGCGATACCTAATGGCAGAAGAAAGTCTTTCGATCGCGGTGTTTCTGTAAACAACCAGGTTAGTTTCCAGGGTGGAGATGAAACCAGTTCTTTCTATATGTCACTGGAAAATCAGAAAATCGCTGGTATTATCCCCAACGACCGTGCACAACGTTCTGGTGCCCGTTTCAATGCTAAAAAAGAATATGGAAAAGTTACTGCTGCTTTCAACCTGAGCTTTGTGCAGGCTGATTATGACAGAACAACTGCCGATTTTTATAATGACGTAATTAATACCGCTTCTCATATTCCTTTGAATGATATGCGCGATTGGAGAGGAAATAAATTCGCCAATCCTAATGGATATTTTAACGATTATTACAACAACCCTTACTTTAATGCCGAAACCAATCGTGCCCGGTATAAAGACGCCAACATTCAGGGTACTGCCGAAATTACATATCGGATGTTACCATGGTTGAGTTTTTACAACCGGTTAGGGGTAATGAATAATTCTCGTACTCAAAAGAATGTCCAGGAGCAATTTCTGTATTCAGGATTTGCTAAAAATTCAGCCTATATTCCTGCCCCTTGGCAACACGATGATGATTATCCTGGTATCTATCGGGCTATCACCGATCAGTTAGGAGCTGTTAACGACATTTCTGGAACTGAAAATGTGGTAAACAATGAGTTCCAAGCAAATATCGAAAAGAATGTAGGTGATTTCACCAATCGATTAGTGCTCGGCTATAGTGTGTATCAGCGTCAAACCAAATCCATTAGTATTTCTTCCGGTTCTATTGTGGTGCCCGGGGTTTACAACATTGCCAACCGTCAGGGAAATCTGGGTGGCTCTGAATCAACTACCAAAGAACGTAAGTTTGGTTATTATGCCGACCTTACCACTACTTGGAAAGGATATTTAAGCTTGAACGGTACTTTCCGTTATGATGCCACTTCTCGTTTCTATAAGGCCGACAGATCTTCTGATTTATATACCTATCCTTACTATGGAGCAGCCCTTGCTTTTGTAGTAACCGATGCCTTCCCTCAAATCAAAAGCAAAACCCTGAGTTATTTAAAACTGAAGGGTAGTTACAATAAAAATGGTAACGATAACGTAAGCTTATATGGCTTGGATTTAACTTACCCGAATGGTAACGGATTTCCTTTTGGTAATACCGTTGGTTTATCTGTGGGTAATACCTTACCTGATGGAAACCTGAAGCCTGAGTTTGTAACTTCTATGGAAGGTGGTTTAGAAATACAGTTGTTTAAAAATAAAGTGAGTTTAGAATTAACCGCTTACAACCAGGATTCAAAAGGACAGGTTATCACTGTTAAAATCCCTAACTCAACTGGTTTCTCTAACTTGTTGATTAATGTGGGACAAACAAAAAACTGGGGATATGAGGGAGATTTGCGCGTACAATTAATTAATAAATCAAAAGTACGTTGGGATGCCAGTGTTAAATACTCTTATAACGATAATAAGGTTGTCGACTTATATCCTGGCATCAACGAGTTTCAATATGGTGGATATTCTTATGCGGCCACTTCAGTTATCAAAGGAATGCGTTTCCCTATCCTGAAAACCAATGGATACAATTACTCTCCAGATGGTTCTGGAATGCGTCAGGTGAATGCAACCACAGGATATCCTTTGCTTAACTCTAGTCTGGTTTCTCGTGGCGGAACCCTGGCTCGTCACATGTTAGGTCTTGGATCTAGATTGGTTTACAATGATTTCTCTTTCTCCTTCAACTTCGAGTATCGCGGTGGTGGTGTAATGTATTCCGATTTGGGTCGTCAGATGACGTTTACCGGTTCTGGAAAATGGACAGAAAACAGAGCCCCTCAGATTTTCGCGAATTCTTATTATGTGGATGCAGCCGGAAAAGCTACTCCTAACACAACCGTTCAAGTTCGGGAGCCTGAGTATGCACTTTGGGTAAATAACTATCGCTTGATTTCAGAAAATTTCGTGAATCCTAACTGGTTCATCAAATTGAGAGATGTTAATATTTCTTATAATGTTCCTGCTTCTCTGGTAAAGAAAACTAAAATTTTCTCCGGAGCTCAGGTAGCAGTTTATGGAAGAAACCTGTTTACAATTATTGATAAAATGAATTTCTATACCGATCCTGAATTCAGCTTCACAACTGGAAACGGTTTGGGTATCAACAACACTGGTCAAACACCTCCAGTTCGTCAATATGGTATCAACGTTAATTTCCAATTCTAATCTGATATCTATCCACTTATAAAATAGCATGAAAATGAAAATAAAATCACTTTACATACTCGGAATAGCTGCTTTGATAGGAGTAGGTTGTAAGAAATCCTTTTTGGATGTAAACACCAACCCCAATTCACTGCCTTCAGCTACCCCGGCATTCGTAATTGCCAATGCCCTGAACGTAACCTCAACCAATATGTTGGGATTAAATGAACTGGGTTCTTACTGGAGTGGCCAGTGGACTCAGTCAAATGGTTACATCCTTGCTACCACCTATTTCTCTTATATTTTCACCAATGGTGATTTTAACTACTGGGATGGGTTTTATGATAATCTAGAAGATTATCAATACGTAATCAACGGAGCTGATGGTGCCGGACAGCCCTATTTTAAAGGCCCTGCCAAAGTAATGAAGGCTTTTGTTTACCAACACCTGGTTGATTTGTATGGCAATGTGCCTTTTACCGAAGCCTTAAAAGGTTCTGCGGTGCTGGCTCCAAAATTCGACGACCAGAAAGCAGTATATGAGAATCTGATTACACTCATTGATGATGGGGTGAATGATATCAAAAACAATGCTTTTGAATCAGCTTATGCTTCCTCAGATATCATGTTTAAAGGCAGCCAGGCAAAATGGTTGCAATTTGCCAACTCACTCAAATTGCGTATCCTTAACCACCAGTCTAGAATCTCTGGTCGCGATGGCTATGTTATTGCTGAGGTAAATAAAATCGTTTCCTCTGGTGCGGGTTGGTTATCTACCACTGATGCTGGTATGAATCCAGGCTATGCACCTGCTGCCGGTCAATTAAACCCAGTATATAATAGCTGGGGTTATTCTGAAACGGGTGCTAAAAGAGCTAACAATAACTTCCCACGTTTAACACAGTATCTGGTAAATACCCTGAAAGCTACTAACGATACCTTCCGTTTGAAAAGATTCGGTTATGCCAATGGCGGCGAAAATGGTTCAAACCCGGGTGTTAGTGTGAATGCCGAAGTGATTGCAAACTATACCGGTGTACCTTTTGGTATCAGTTCTGGTTACTTGCCCGCAGGTACTTCCGCACTCGGACCTAGCTTATTGGTTAAGGGTGAATATGGTCGTCCTTATGTTATCATGACGGCTGCTGAAACACTGCTTTCTTTGGCAGAATTAAAGCAACGTTTTCCTGCAGTTAGTTTGTCGGGTACCGCTCAAAGCTATTACGAAGATGGTGTTCGCCAAGCTTTCCGTTTGGTGGGTAGCACTACCACCAATGCCAATACCTTATTGGCAAGTGGCGTAGACAACTGCGATTTTACTGCTTCTACCAACAAACTAAGTGCTATCGCTTATCAAAAATGGTTAGCGCTTTGCAACTTCAATGGAGTGGAAGCATGGACGGAGTACAGAAGAACTCGTTTGCCAAATACGCCTCAGTCTGTTCAGGTGGTAAATGCAGATCGTCCTTTGCGCCTGTTCTATCCACTTACAGAGTTTGGCTCCAATGGTGCCAATGTAACTGCACAGGGAACCATCGATGTATTTAAAACAAAAATCTTCTGGGATGTGAACTAATACGTTCCTACAATTTTATACAGCAAAGCCGGCCATGTGCCGGCTTTGTTAGTTTACAACCCCATACCCCGCACCTGCATTTGCAGGGGCTGATAATTTTGTATCTTTGTAATAATTTTAAAACTATGGAAGTTCAACCCGCCAATCAGTTAAACATCGAAATCTCCGAAGAAGTTGCCGAAGGTAGTTATGCCAATCTGGCCATTATCACCCACAGCAATGCAGAGTTTGTAATTGATTTTGTGAATGTTATGCCCGGAACACCGAAAAGTAAGGTAAAATCCCGCGTGATTTTTACCCCTATGCATGCCAAGCGTTTTATGAAGGCGCTGCAAGAAAATATCAGTCGCTTCGAAGCCAGCAATGGAACCATTAAAGATCTAGAGCAAATAGAGATTCCTATGAATTTTGGTGGACTTACCGGACAAGCCTAGGGATATTATAGCATTCCTTCATCGGCAAAGCTGAAATATCCTTCCTGACTAACAATTATATGGTCCAGCACCGCAATATCCATTAGTGCGGCAGCCTGTTTTATTTTTTGAGTCAGTTGCTCATCTGCCTTACTGGGCGTTAAGTTTCCGCTGGGATGGTTGTGGCACAAAACCAAGGAAGTAGCATCCTGTTCGAGGGCTTTTTTTAAGATGATGCGTGGGTCGGCTACTGTTCCGGTTAATCCCCCTTCGCTGATGGTTTCTAGGGATAAAATGCGGTTGCCCCGGTTCAAGTACACTACTGCAAATACTTCTTGTTTGCGATATTCTAATCGGGCTTGCAAATAGCCGGCAATATCTTTGCTTCCCTGAATTTTTGTTCGAAAATGTTCGGCTGCTTTTCTGCGAATGCCTAATTCCATGGCTGCTGCAATGGTTACTGATTTGGCTTCCCCAATACCCCGAATCCTGCCTTTTAATAATTCCGGCACACTCATTTTGGCAAGTTGCTGCAGGTCGTTATTAGCATACAGCAGCATATTTTTGGCCACATCCAGGGCTGAGGCATCGCGGGTACCATTATGAATCAGAATGGCCAGTAGCTCTGCAACGCTTAAGCTGTGCGCACCTTCACGCATTAATTTTTCTCGGGGCTGGTCGTCGGCAGCCCATTCTCTAATCGACAATTTTCGCATGTGAACAAATTGTAATTAAGTCAATATAGCAATTCGTACTTGAATAGTTATCTTCGCGCATATCCCAGTAGTATATGAATCCTTCTGTTAAGATATTCTCCGGTACCGGTTCTCAAAAATTGGCCGAGAAAATAGCCCAACGCTTTGGTGCCCCACTCGGAAAAGTAAATATCCAGCAGTTCAGTGACGGAGAATGGCAGCCCATTTTTTTGGAAAGTATTCGGGGGGATTATGTTTTTCTGGTGCAAAGCACTTTTGCGCCAGCCGACAATCTGATGCAGTTATTGCTGATGATTGATGCAGCCAAAAGAGCCAGTGCCTATCGGGTAGTTGCAGTAATACCCTATTATGGGTATGCCCGGCAAGACCGGAAAGACAAGCCCCGGGTAGCCATTGGGGCAAAAATGATTGCCACCCTGCTGGAAGCCGCCGGCGCCGACCGGGTGATTACGATGGACTTGCACGCTCCGCAGATTCAGGGATTTTTTGATGTGCCGGTTGACCACTTAGATAGTTCTGCCATTTTTATCCCTTATATAGACCAGCTTAAGCTAGCGAATCTTTCGTTTGCCGCTCCGGATGTAGGCAGTACCAACCGAGTACGCGAAATCGCAAGTTATTTTAATGCCGAAATGGTAATCTGTGATAAACACCGCAAACGGGCCAATGAAATAGCCAGTATGGTGGTTATTGGGGATGTAACCGGCAGAGACGTGGTGCTGGTAGATGATATTTGCGATACAGGCGGTACCCTGGCCAAGGCGGCCGGACTGCTGAAGGAAAAGGGTGCCAACAGCGTTAGGGCCCTGATTACCCACCCGGTATTAAGTGGAAAAGCCTACGAGAACATCGAAAACAGTGTGCTGGAAGAACTGGTGGTATGTGACACCATCCCACTTATGAAGGAATCTCCCAAAATAAAGTCCATCAGCGTAGCCGACCTGTTTGCCATCGCCATCAGGAATGCCTATGAAAATAAGAGCATTACCAGCCTTTTCATCCATTCCCAATTGAGGGGAAGGGAGAAATAATCGCTTCTATACGTGATTTTTAGCTGATTTTTATTACCTTCGCCCTCCCAAAACCGGGCGTAACTATTATGTTCCGGCGTGAGGGAATCAAATAATTAATTTTTTTATGAAAACAATTACAATCGAAGGTCACCTGAGGACCGAGCATGGCAAAAAAGCCGCCCGCCAGATTCGCTCTCAGGAAAATGTGCCAGCTGTAATTTACGGGGGTGCTCAGGAGGTAAATTTTTACGCTTCTGCAAAGGCTTTTAAGTCTTTAGTGTACACGAGTGAATTTCAAACGGCCGATGTTACTGTAGACGGCAAAACGTATCGTTGCATTTTAAAAGATTTGCAATTTGATAAAGTAACGGATTCACTGATTCACGTTGACCTGCTGGAACTGGTAGGCGACAAAAAAGTGGTAGCCACTATTCCATTGAAATTTACCGGAACCTCTGTTGGGGTAAAAGGTGGAGGAAAGCTGATTATCAAGATCAAATCTTTGAAGGTAAAAGCGCTTCCCAAAGACTTACAGGAAAACATTACGGTAGACATTACCGATTTGGATTTGAACGGAAATATCCGTGTGGAAGATGTAAAAGTTCCCGGTATAGAGATACTGAACTCTCCGCGTATTCCAATCGCTTCTGTTGTACTTACCCGCCAGTTAAAGCAAGAAGAAGCAACTGGTGCTAAAGCTGCTCCGGCTGCTGCCAAAGCTGCTGCACCCGCTGCTGCGAAAAAATAGTCTTTCGAATGATTTTTATAACTGCAGGTTCGAAAGAACTTGCAGTTTTTTTATGCAAAATATGGAAGGCTATCCTGCCCGAATGTTTTTCAATTCGGCAAATCATGTACTTTTACCCGTAACCCTAGAATAGCGGCTATGCAACGTTTTTTAATTGTAGGCTTAGGTAATCCCGGTTCTGATTATCACCATACCCGGCACAACATCGGATTTGATGTGTTGGATGCTTTTGCGCAAAAGCATGGGGGAGTATTCACTTCCGGTAGATTGGCAGAAGTGGCTACTGTAAAATTGAAGGGGCGGGAATTGGTATGCATTAAGCCAACTACTTTTATGAACCTCAGCGGGAAGGCCTTTTTATATTGGATGAATAAAGAGAATATCCCCCTGGAGCAAACCCTAACTATTGTGGATGATTTGGCTTTACCACTCAGTAAATTACGCCTGCGGGGCTCGGGGTCTGATGCGGGGCATAATGGACTAAAAGATATTCAGCTAACCGTAGGTACAGACCAGTATGCTAAACTCCGATTTGGGATAGGTAACCAGTTTCCTCGGGGCGGACAGGTAGATTTTGTGCTGGGTCGCTGGCTGGCTGAGGAACAACCGGTAGTGGATGCCAAGATAAAAGCAAGCTGTGATGTGATAGAATCCTTTGTGCTGGCAGGGTTGGCCTTTACTATGAATATGGCAAACCGGATGGAGTTGTAAGATTTTCTCCTTACAGGTTTTTCTTCTTCGAAATATTATTAGCCTTTATAGTCAGGGGGATGATATATAAAAAAAGCCCATTTTCACACTAAGAAGGATACCCTTCAACGGCATGGAGCCGACCTTCATGTGATACAGGCTGTGCAAATATACCAAAAGAGGGTGTATTCATGTGATAAATTGATACGGAACATTTATCCGAGTATTTTGAAGGCTACTATCAAATTCTCTTAATAAAACTCATTTTGGAGAAATTGAACCCCCCAAAATTGTTGATATTTTTTGTTGCCTCATCCTAGTTCCCCACCATCCCGATTTTCAGGCTACTCCTATACAATTTTTTCATTTTCGGGTCGTTCTACACCATAAGGCGCTATTAATTGGTACCCGAAAAAGTTGCAGCATATGAAAATCATTTGTGTAGGAAGAAATTATGCAGCGCATGCCCAGGAATTGGGTAATGAAGTGCCCGAGGAGCCTGTACTATTTATGAAGCCTTCTACTGCCCTGCTTTCTGTTGGGTCTGATTTTCATTATCCGGTATTTACAAAGGATTTGCATTACGAGGCAGAGTTGGTGCTTCGGGTTTCCAAGCGGGGAAGTAGGATTGTATCGGATGCCATGAATTATGTAGATGCGATTACGGTGGGGATTGATTTTACTGCCAGGGATGTACAAGCCGAGCTTAAGAAAAAGGGACTGCCTTGGGAAAAAGCCAAAGCCTGGGATCAGGCGGCCATATTGGGAAAATGGCAGGCAATACCCGAAGGCGAAATCCATTTTTCATTGAATAAAAATGGCAACCCGGTTCAGCAGGGGAGCACGAACTATATGATTTTTCCTTTTGATATTCTGATAGCCCATATCTCTCAATACTTTACCCTGGAGCCAGGTGATTTGATATATACTGGAACACCTGCCGGAGTTGGACCCTGTGTGGCGGGCGATTTGCTGGAAGGATATTTTGAAAATCAATCTGTTTTTTCACTGATTATTCATGCATAACAACCGAACATACAGCATGCTGAACCTTACTACTTTGCTGGATGCCTATCAGATGATGGTTACCGCAAAAACCATGTCGGATACATTCGAGGCCCAGCGGGCAGATTGCCGGTATGTGCATGCAACATCCCGCGGACATGAAGCCATTCAAATTGCTACCGGCTTGCAGATGCACAGTTGCGATTGGCTGAGTGCCTATTACCGCGACGATAGTTTATTGTTGTCACTAGGGTTTAGTCCCTATGAACTGATGCTGCAATTGCTGGCTAAAAAGAATGATCCCTTTTCTGGAGGCAGGTCTTATTACTCCCATCCCAGCAGTAAGGATCCCGGTAAACCTTCTATCATGCATCAAAGCAGTGCAACCGGAATGCAAGCCATTCCTTCTACTGGGTTGGCACATGCTATACAAATAGCCGAGGAAACCGGCGTAATGAAATTGCGAAAAACCAACGACGGCCAGTTGCCCATAGTAATTTGTTCTATGGGTGACGGTGCTGTTACCGAAGGAGAAGTGAGTGAGGCATTTCAGTTTGCCGTACTTAAACAGTTGCCCATTATTTATCTGGTGCAGGATAATGGCTGGAGCATTAGTGCCAAAGCCGATGAAATTCGCACCACCAATGCCTACGACTTTGCAGATGGATTTAAAGGGATGGAGCGTTTACAATGTGATGGCAGCAATTTTGCCGAAAGTTATTTAACCATGCAACGGGCTATTCAAATTGCCCGCATCGAGCGGAAGCCGGTTTTGGTGCATGCTACTTTATCCTTATTAGGCCATCATACCAGTGGGGTTCGAAAAGAATCGTATCGCTATAAAGACCCAACCTCTATACAAAAGCCTTTACTTGATCCGGTTACAATTCTTCGCAATTTATTATTGGAGGCAGGTATTACTGAGGGGGATTTACAAAAAATAGAAACAGCCGTATCCAAAAGAGTACAGCACGATTTTTCCAGGGCCCTGCATTCCGATGATCCGGATGTAGAAACCGTGGAAGATCACGTGTATGCCGAAACCATGATTAAAGAAGAGATGGGAACCCGGGAACCTCTGCAAGGCAAGAAGGTAATGATGGTAGAAGCTGCCCTGCATGCTATTGAGGAACTAATGGAAGCCTATCCCGAAACGGTATTATATGGTCAGGATGTAGGCAGTCGATTGGGAGGCGTATTCCGTGAGGCCGATCATTTAATGGACCGGTTTGGAAAAGAGCGGGTATTTAATACAGCTATTCAGGAGGCTTATATTATAGGTTCTACCGCCGGTATGAGTGCCATGGGTATGAAGCCAATAGTTGAAGTACAATTTGCCGATTATATTTATGCCGGATTGAATCAGTTGGTAACCGAAATTTCTAAGTCCTGCTATTTATCCAACGGAAAATTTCCCGTACAGATGCTATTGCGGGTGCCGGTAGGTGCATATGGTGGGGGTGGACCTTACCATAGTGGAAGCATTGAGTCTACGCTTTTATCTATCAAGGGAATTAAAGTAGTGTACCCTTCCAATGCAGCTGATATGAAGGGTTTGATGAAAGCGGCCCTGCTGGATCCCAATCCGGTGGTGATGCTGGAACATAAGGGCCTATATTGGAGCAAGGTTGCCGGAACGGAAGCTGCCCAGTCAATTGAACCTTCTGCCGATTATATTATACCCTTAGGAAAGGCCCGTATTGCCCTGGAAGCCGATCCGGTGTTGGTAGAAAAGGGGATGACGATGGGCGTAATTACTTATGGAATGGGCGTGCATTGGGCTCGCCAGGTGGCAGAAAAAGTGCCCGGACAAATAGAAATTTTAGACCTAAGAACCCTATTTCCCCTAGATGAAGAGGCTGTATTTGATTTGGTGAAGCGGCACGGAAAAGTATTGATATTAACAGAAGAGCCCCAAAATAATTCCTTTACCGAAGCCCTGGCCCACCGGATAACCCGCACCTGTTATTGTTACCTGGATGCGCCTGTAGAAGTGATAGGCGCCCTTAATTTACCGGCAGTACCCATGCAAATTGCCCTAGAACAGGCCATGTTACCCGGAGTTCCCAAGTTAAGCCGCGAGCTCACCAAACTTTTGGCATTTTAGGGTAGTACCATTTATCGGAAACCTTTATCTTTGCCCCCCGTTACTGCAAATAACCATTTTGGCGAGGTAGCTCAGTTGGTTAGAGCACAGGATTCATAACCCTGAGGTCCCGGGTTCAAATCCCGGTCTCGCTACACTGTTATTCTTGGGAATAACATTTTAAGTAAAAAAGCAGGCATTATTGGCCTGCTTTTTTGATGCTAAAGAATTTCTCAAATACATCTACCAAATTGTAGAACTCCCTCAATCCTTCCACATTTGGTTAGAAAGTAGTAAAATGCTGGCTACACTGTTATTCTTGAGAATAATAATTCTTTCTAAGAATAATATAGAAATTTCGAAAGTCAGGTCTTACGGGCTGGCTTTTTTGTTTGGATAAACCAAGTAATATAGTTCTCAATTTGAGAACCTAAATAATAAGGTAGGTTGAGTATTTGGTATTGTTTTCCGTTTTGAGTAGTTGCATCTGTAATATTTAATGCTCCGGCATAAAATCTTATGGCCTTATCGTGCGGTGCTAAATCCATGAAACTATGTAATGATTTTAGAGAGCCCTCTTTTCCAGATTTGACTTCAATTGGAATGATTTGTCCATCGATCTGAAATAGATAATCAACTTCAGCAGTTGATTCTTTTTTTTCTCTTACCCAAAAGTGAAGTGCGCTTAATGCATTATTTTGAAACGCTAATATTTCTTGTCCAATAAGGTGTTCAATTAGTGTGCCTTGGTAAATACTATTTAAATCATTAGTACCTATAATTTCTTTCTGGATCCCAACAAAATAATTTAATAAGCCAGTATCTAAAATTTGCAGTTTAGGTGATTTTTTTATATCAGGAATCATTGGTAAGGTAGCACTTGTACATGGATATATTAATTGTAATATTAGGGCCTTCTCTAATATGCGTAAAGATTCTCCCATTTCACGAGACTTGTAGGCGGAGTTACCAAAACCTTCGAATTTTATCCTTTTGCCAGCTTGTGCAAATGAACTTTGAATACAATGTCTTATATGTAATATTTGTGCATTACTTTTTGCATATTTTTCAACATCATCCATGTATCCACTTATTAATGAATCATAAATAGGTGCCAATGATACAAGGTCTTTATGAGTTGCATAATGTTGCACAATTTCTGGCATACCACCAATTAACGCATACGTATGAAACAAGCTTAATAATTTCTTGTGGGCATATGTAGCAATAGGCACTTTTGTGATTTCTTCTAAAGCGATTTTTTCTCCCATTGCTGAAAGAAATTCCGGAAATGAAACTGGTCTTATTACTTTATATTCAACTCGACCAATCGGAAAACTTATATTTTTATCAAATAAAGTTTCGAGCATACTTCCAGCAGCAATAATTGAAATTTCAGGAGCTAGTTCATAAAAATATCTAAGTGTATTTAAAGCAGTTGGTACCACTTGTATCTCATCAATAAATACTAGTGTGGTACTCTTTTTAGTTATTGTTTTATTTTTAAGAAAAAATAATGTGTTTATTAGGTGCTCAATGGTTGTAAAATTTTCAAAGGGTTCTTTGTCTTCTGCTAACTCAAGGTTTACATAGATATACTGTTCATACTTTGTAGCAAATTGATTCACAAGGGTGGTTTTTCCAACCTGCCTAGCACCCCTAATTACAAGTGGTTTACGATGCTTGTTTTGCCTCCAATTTTCGAGCTCCAATAATAGCTGTCTCTTAAACATGTATTAAAGATAGGGTAAAAAATATAAATATATGTAACAAAGTTATGGTAAAACTGATGTTTTTTTGTATCAAAGTGACCCTTTTTAATAGCACTTTTTGATTTTCATTTTTTTTCAAAAGTCTTCACCATTTTATAAGAATTGCAGAAATCCCTCCCCGTATGGTTAGCATATAGTACAATATAGGCTTCAAAGGGTCTCAATTTTGGGATCCTTTTTTATTTGCAAACAGTATGCATATCCCCTAAATGGACTCACCTTGTTCTGATTTATACAAAATTCGAAGATTCCGGTCGACAAAACGGGTTGGATTTTATCCGCCGGGGTGTGCGAACCTTAATTTAGCATTCAGGTTAATATCTCTCAATAAATCCTCAATGTATGAGCAATAGAAACGTTCCCCTCTTTCTCGCAGTGGCCACAGCCCTGTGTTTCGCATCCTGTAATTCAGGCTCCGGTAGCCGTTCAACGGCGGGCGCAACTGATTCCACCGCATCAGTATCCTCACTCACCAAGGATGAGGCCAGGTTAATAGCCAAGGAGGCCTTCATTTATGGGTTCCCCCTCGTGGACAATTACAGGATACAGTACTCCTTCTTTGTGGCCAAAGACAACACAGAATACAAGGCTCTTTATAATGTTCTGTATAATACCCAGCGAGTGGCTACGCCGGATGACAAGGCCATGCAGACCCCCAATTCAGATACCCCCTACGGCAACCTGGGACTGGATCTTCGAGCCGAGCCAATCGTGCTAACAGTGCCAGTAATTGAAAAGACCCGCTATTTCACCATTCAACTCATCGATGCCTATCATGGCCATCAGTAACTATGAAAGAATGATACAATTGTCGGATGAAGTTTTCTCAAGCCGCACTGATCCTGACCAGCTAAACGTGAACGAAAATGTGATGGAGCACTTGCAGCTCATTCATCCAGATACATTGTCTGAATATGATGATGGAAATGGCCCTGTTTGTTGGATTTTATGTATTCCCACTACGCTAGATTTAATGACTAAATTTATTAATCAAACCATATCAGAACGGGAACTGTATGAATTAACACCACTGAATATTAAATTTGAAGCCATTTATCTATGTTCGGCTTTATTATTGGAAGAATTTCGGGGGAAAGGAATTGCCCAAAGCTTAGGCGTTACAGCAATAGAAAAGATCAGGATAGATCATCCAATAAAGGCGCTATTTTTCTGGTCTTTTAGTAATGAGGGCGAAAAGCTCGCAGAAAAGGTTTCCCGGTTAATTGGGTTACCATTGTACAAAAGATAAGAAAGGACTAACACTCATTGAATATTCATTTGCATAGCCCAGCCACTTTATAATAGACAATCAAGTTCCATTCTCATTATTTGAAAAATCAAGGACTTATCTGTTAATCGTGGGTACTATGTTAAGCGAGGTGTTTTACTTTTATCGAATACAAGAATTTTTGATGCTGATATTTCATCAGCGATTAAAGGCTTGAATCAAGTAGTGGGTTTTTTTATTGTGAAAAGGGTAATATTATTTTTAATGTATCAGTAATTCATCTATTCCCTTATAATATCCAGTTAAATTGGTATTCTATAGGCGCTTTAATACCAGAACGTTCGGCAATTTTTTTAAATCTTTCTGGAAGTGACATTAGATAATCTCTTCCTTTTTCAGCCGCACTATTTAAATTGCAGATATTACTAATATTCCATTCCTGAATAAGCGATTCCATGATGTAGGTATAATCCAAGGTTGTATACACGCCTAACCGTTGAGCTGCATCGCTAAAATGTGACCAAGTGGAACCAATTTTTTCGCCTTGTTGCCGCATGAAATGGGCAGGCATAACAATTTTTTTCCGCATCATATTTTCAAAAGCCAACATCATTTCGCTGGGATCAATTTCAAATATTTGACTCACAAAACTTTTATAGGCTTTTGCATGGCGGGCTTCATCTGCCGCAATCACGCCGCAAATTTTAGACAACTGCTCATTGCCATGCTTTTTGGCTATGGTAGCCGTTCTTCTGTGTGATATATTGGTAGCTAACTCTTGAAAGGATGTATAAACAAAGTTTTTGTAGGGATCCCTTGCGGTTCCAATTTCCATACCATCTGCAATCAAATGTTGCGTAGTAATTTCCATTTGTTTCATATTTACCCTGCCAGACAAATAGATATACTTGTTTAATAAATCCCCATGTCTGTTTTCTTCGGCAGTCCACATTCTAATCCATTTACTCCAGCCTTGTGGCTCCGCTTTGCTGATGCCTTCAACATCCGTTAGCCAGCTTTCATAGGTTGGAAGGGCTTCTTCTGTTATGATATCACCTACTAAAACTGCCATATAATCGTAAGGCAATTCTTTACACTGCTGCTGTATTTCCTTAATTTCCTTAGTAAATTCTGGGTTATTGCTCTCAGGTAAAAAATCTGCTGGTTGCCAGTTTGTATCTATATTTTTTAAAAACTCTCCAATGATGGTTTCTATCTTTTGAGCTAAAAATTGCATTACTTCAATTCTAATGGGATTCAATGGCATGGTAAAGTTGAGATGGTTTGATTTCTTTTTTTAATAGGTTTAATCGGCAAAGATAAGCATTATCTAGAGTGATTTATCAGGGATGTATTGTTTGTATGAAATCTATGCCTAGCAATCCATACAAAACCTTATAAGACTTACTCCCAAAACGGCTAACAATTTTATGGAGGTACCCCTAAATTCGGTTGGGTAATTAAGATTTAATTTTATTATACTGCATCACTGGACTAAGTAATCCCAGTGATGCAGTATAACAAAATTTGTTTTATTTGTTCGGCAGGTATTTTTTAATCGCTGGGGAAGTAATTATTTTTTCTAAAGCGGATAATTCTTTACTAAGCTCAGCGGTTAATTCGGCATACACTTTATAAGCACCATCTGTTGGTTTACCTTCTCCGGTTTCTATGCTTCTTTCTAAAGAAGCCAATCTGTTATTTAATTTAATAGGAAAGTTCAATGGGTCTTGCGAACTCTGGTTTTTAACCTGGTATATATTTTCTTCAATTTTATTTAATTCAGCCACTACCTTTTCATTTGCCTCTAGTACCCCCTCTTTTTTCATTTTATCTTTAATTGCCCGAATGGTAATTACTGCGTTATTGGCTTTCCCTACCTGTTCATGCACCAACATTGCTAACTTAAATCTTTCTTCGGCATCAGCATTGGTAACACCCTTAACTCTTGGATCCATTTTTATTTCAAAGGGTTGCGTTATTGTATTTCCTGCTGCAGTTAATCTCACTTGATATTTTCCGGGAGGCGCTAAGGGTCCACGAACGGATGCACTCCAAAGTATCATTCCTTTAAAAGAACTTGCATCAGGATAGCGAAGATTCCACTCAAATCGATTCAAGCCAATATTTACAGATGGCGGATTGGGTTTTCTGATATCTTCATCGTCTTCCTCAGTACTATCTATTTTCGGTTTGGTTTTAGAACCTACAAAAGTTTGAATTAGGGTGTTCTTTGCGTCTAAAACTTCAATTTTAATATCATTGGTATCTTTTAAGGTATAATAAAAAACGGCATTTTGTACATTTCTTACTGCATAGTACGGCTTATATAAATGCACCATTTTGCTACTTGCCGAATCAGTAAATTCTCTGATGGGTGCAATATCATCTAATACATAAATAGATCTTCCATGCGTGCCAATTACCAAATCTTTTTCCGTTACTGCAATATCCGAAACTTGTGCATCGGGTAAATTCAATTGAAGGGGTTGCCAATTTTCTCCATCATTAAAGGATACCCAAATCCCATGCTCCGTTCCTGCATATAGCAAACCTTTGCGGGTAATATCTTCTCTTATGCTATGAACATAATCATCTTTACGAATACCAGTGATTATTTTCTTCCAATGCTTGCCAAAATCATCGGTCTTCCAAATATACGGTGTGCGATCATCCATTTGATAGCGTTTCGCAGCTATATATGCAGTTCCGGCGCTATATTTTGATGCCTCAATAATACTCACCCTTGTGTTTTTAGGAAGATCGGTTGGCGTAATATTTTCCCAAGTTTTTCCGCCGTTTTTAGTGATATGAATTAACCCATCGTCGGAGCCTGCCCATATAATATTTGCATCTTGCTTAGAAGGGGCTAAGGCAAAAACGGTTGCATAAATTTCCGGACCATTCATATCTCTGGTTATTACCCCGCCACTGGTGCCCAATGTACTGGTATCCGCATAGGTTAAATCTGGACTAATCTTTTGCCAGGTTTGACCTTCATTAACCGTCATCCAAACATGTTGAGAACAAACATATAATCTCTTGGGGTCAACTGGAGAAAAAACAATTGGATATGTCCATTGCCATCTTTCTGGTAATGTTTTGGCTTCCTCTCCAGAAAAAAATCTTGGATATACTTGCACGTCTCTATACTGTCCGGTTGCTCTATTGAATCTAGTTAATAAGGCACCCTGACTTCCTGCATAAAATATATCAGGATTTTTGGGGTCTTGTGCAATGTAACCACTTTCACCACCACCCACTGCATACGCATATCCCATACCAGGCTTAGTCGCATTCGTTCTTACGGTCATATGATTCCACCCTTCACTTGGAACTGCGATGGTACTGTTGTCTTGCTGTGCTCCGGCAACTTGATAGGGAAAGTCTACCGTAGTAGTGATATGGTATAATTGAGCAGTGGGAAAATCCTCATCCGTCCAACTTAATCCTCCATTTACGGAAATGGTACCTCCCCCGTCATTGGCAGCTGCTAAGCGCATCGGGTCTGAAGGATCAATCCATAAGTCGTGGTTATCGCCATGAGGCACTTTTATGCTTTGTTTAAAAGTTACTCCTCCGTCTATTGATTTATAAAAGTTAACGTTTAATCCATAGATCCCGTCTTTATTTGTGGGGTCTGCTACAATACGCGAATAGTAAAAAGCTCGTTGGCGTAATTTTCTTTCATTGTTTACCATTTTCCAATGGTTACCCCCATCATCAGAACGATATAGTCCGCCATCATTGGCTTCTACAATGGCCCATACTCTATTAGGATTTACCGGTGAAACCGTAACCCCAATTTTTCCAACGGGTCCCTTGGCCATTCCATCATTTTTGGTGAGTTCTTTCCAGGTTGTTCCTCCATCAGTCGATTTGAATAAGCCCGAAGTGCCCACATCTGCCCACATTTTATAGGGTGTTCTATATACTTCCCAAATAGTTGCATAAATGTTTTCAGGATTTTTCGGATCGATTACCAAATCTGCTGCGCCTGCTTTGTCCCCTTTATACAAAACCTTATTCCAGGTTTTTCCGCCGTCTATGGTTTTAAAAACGCCCCGCTCTTCATTCGGGCCAAATGCATGCCCGAGTACAGATACATACACAATATCTGGATTAGTAGGATGTATGCGAACGCGGGAGATGGATTGCGAATTTTGTAGGCCTATATGCTTCCAGGTTTTACCTGCATCGCTTGATTTATACATGCCATCACCTTGCATAATATTTCCTCTAAATTCTGTTTCTCCTGTTCCGATATACACTATATCTGGGTTTGATTCTGATACTGCAACCGCACCTACAGAGGAGCAGGTTATTTGTCCATCCGTAATCGGTTTCCAATTCAAGCCTCCATCAATTGTTTTCCATAAGCCACCTCCTACCGCACCAAAATAGTATTCTAGTTTTCTTTTAGAACTTCCTGCTATGCCCAATGATCTGCCTCCGCGATTGGGTCCAATATTACGCCAGCTCATTCCTTTAAACAGTGAGTTTGAATCGGGGGAACTTTTTTGGGCAATATTCTCTGTATTAGTCAAAACAAATACTAGTAGGATAATGGAGATTCTAATACATATATTTTTTTTCATGATAATCATATTGATGTGATAGTTATGAAACTGAGTGAGCCAGTTAATCAATTAGTTTTAGGCGTTTCTTTTTCTTTTTCTTTCATTCTGTCTACATAACTCACCCCGTCGGCAATCCACTTTTCTGCAGGCTTGCCTAATAAATAATGATCAAACCATTCCCGCTGTCTTTTCTGATAATCAATTTGATTTTCTTTCTTCGTGAAATTATGATTCTCATCAGCATATACCAACATCACAAAAGGTTTTTCCATTCTGCGCATAGTACCATACATTTCAATTCCCTGGTGCCAATCTACCGCTCCGTCTTTATCGCCAAAGGTTACTAATAAAGGCGCTTTTATTTTGCTTGCATTGAACATAGGAGAGTTGCGAATATGCGCTTCTGTTCTTTCATACCAAGGTCCATCAAATCTGCCTTGACTGGTTTCAAAAATTTTCTGGTCAGGTGTACCGCTGTTCCAATAAATAGAGAGCGACATGCTGATTAAATCGGTTAGTGGTGCACCAGCAATGGCAGCTTTAAAAATATCTGTTTGGGTAATTAAGAAGGAAGTTTGATAAGCACCCCAGCTATGACCCATTATGCCCACTTTATTGGCATCAATCATGCCTGTTTTTAGTACTTCTTTTACACCTGGCACAATGCAATTAACTGCACTCATTCCCGGGTCGTTGGTTTCATAAACAATATCTGGTTGAAACACAAAATAACCATTGGTAGTATAATTGGTAGTATTGTATGCCCTTCTAATACTGGGTGCAACATAATTGTGTACATTATTAGATAGTATTTCATACATATAAACAATCATCGGGTATTGCTTACCAGGCTGGTAGTTGGCAGGATAATACAAGGCACCTTGCATTTTTTTGCCTAGTTTATTGGTGAAAGCAATCAATTTACTCTTGCCCCAATAATAATTTTGTTGTTGTGCATTTGTATTAGCTACTTTTTGCTCTTTGCTAAAATTATCCGAAATATATAGTTCCGGCGATTGGTCATAGTCTTGCTTTACATAAGCAAACACATTCGCATTGCGGGATTTTGTTAAGCGATTTATTTGAAGATCTTCGAAAAGAAGTTTTTCGGTTTTGCCATTTTCATATTTGTAATACCCAAACTTTTTAGTTTTATCACCATAGGCAGAAAAATATAAGGGAGTAGCATCATCTAAATAGATTTCTTCAAAATCTACTCTCGACACCCTGAAAGCAATCTCTTCTTTTTCTCCATCCGTTATTTTGCGAAAATTGCTGCCATCAGGGGCTACAGCCCAAATATTGTATTCATCGTAAAGTAATACCTCTTTGTCGCCTTTAATCCAACCCCCAATTCCAAATGGAGGTTTGGTAGCGGGATGATCATCCCGGGTATTCCAAAAATTGGTTTTAATAGCAGCAGTGATATTAGTTTCTTGTTCTGTTGCAATCTGATAAGTAAACCAATTTTTATCCTTAAAATAAAGCAAGAATTTTCCATCCGGGGAAGATTGCGGTGAAGTATAAAATCCGTCTTGTAGTTTGGTGAATAATAATTTGCTTTCCCCTGTTTTGGTATTTACTAAATTAAAATCGGCAAAGTCTTCTTTGAAAGCGGGCTTATATTTTTTATCCGTAGCAATGATGGCATATTTTTGATTGCCAGTAAGTGATGCGTCGGGAAATGCTTCCGTAGCCAATTGATAAAAAGTATTCTTATCGGTATTCCAAACTGATAAATAGTTCGCATTTTTATCTTGCTGGTATGTAATTTTTTGACGAGGCTGAATTTCTGCATCTTTCCAGTGCCAAACATCGGCTAATTTACTATCCGATTTCATCGATTTTTTAGCTATTTCTAGTTGTAAGCTATCTTGTTTTGTTTTCGAACTATCCCCGGGTTTTTTTTCTTCTTTTTTAGGCGTAACTGTCCAGCTTTGAACACCAAAAAATACGGCACTCATATCGTCGCTCATTCGGAGGGTAGATAAATTATGTACTCGCATACCAGAAGGGAAGGGAGTTGTTTTTAGTGGATCAAAAACCGCGATTGTAGGATTACTCAAGTTGGTACAGCTATACACTTGCGCATTTTCTTCCTCAAATCCCTCTTTTTTAAATGTTTTGAAAAAGCTAAATCCCCCACCATTTTTCGCCCAGGTTAATTTAGAAAATTTCAATGTATCGCTGGCTACTACTTTTAGCGTATAAGTAAGTAAATTAAATAATTCAACAGAGTTGCCTGCAACGTTAGCCGATTCTACTATATAGGATAAATAGTCGCTTTTTTTATTGAAAGCATATTCCGTTACATTGCCGATGGTTCTGGTAGAACTATCGCTTAAATTTTTAACCAGCAGAACACTACCCTTGTCTTTGTTGTCTTTAGGTGGCGCTACATTCACCGCTAAAAATTGGCCATTTTCTGAAAATCCAAAACGAGTCACATTGGCAATGCTTTCAATTTTACCGGTAGAAAGGTTCAATAAGCCCATTTTATATTCAATCGGTTTGCTCTGATCTCTTAATTTTTCTGCTTCTTTAAAAGGAAGTCCAATTCTATAAGCCAACCACTGATTGTCTCTCGAAAATTCAGGGCTGCTGGCAAAAGCCAATTTATAGGTTTTATTAGTTGAACGGTTTACCACATATAAACTGTCGTTATCTTCCTGAACTATTATTTGATAAGCAATCCAGTTACCGTTAGGCGATAATTCACTGGCACCGATACTTTGCCATTTACCATAGTCTTCGGCACTTAAATTTTTTTTCTGGGCTTTGGCGGGTGCTCCCCATATTAATAGGCAGAGCAAGAAAGCGGCTATCTTTTGCATGCAAGTATATTTTTAGACAAGTTAATGAAAAAAATTTGATCGTAACTGCAACTTCAATTCACACATTGTAGGCGCTCTTTTACTGTAACATCCGGAGGGGCGGATCTGTAAATATGGGTAGAAGATACCTTCTAAATACCTAGATAATCATTTGCTTCCTAGGCAATCAAAACCCGAAATTATTCTCCTATTCATCGGACGCTGATCAGTAATTTTGAAAAGGAGTATGACTTATATAGATTTCCGAATTTGTTACTATATTAGAACTTTATTATACGTGATGTAAGATGATTCAAAATTGTTTACCGGAAGATTTGGAGTTGATACTTAGCCTTTATAGGTCTGCTATCGATTACCAAAAAGAAAGATTCATTAGCCATTGGCCGGAATTTGACAGAGAAATGGTTATTCAAGAAATTTTAGAGAATCGACAATGGAAAATGATAATCGATGGGGAGGTGGTATGTATTTGGGCTACCACTTTTTCAGACCCCTTGATTTGGGAAGCTAAGGATCTCGACCCATCTGTTTATATTCACAGGATAACTACCCATCCTAATTTTAGAGGGAACGGCTTTGTAAAAAAAATTGTAGCGTGGGCTACCCTGTATGCAACCCAACATAGCAAGCGGTTTGTTCGCATGGATACGGTAGGCGAGAACCATAAATTAATTAAACACTATACAGGCTGTGGGTTTCAGTTTTTGGGTCTCTCCCATTTGACTAATACGGATGGATTACCACAACATTATCATAATGCAGTGGTTAGTTTATTTGAATTGGAGGTATAACGCAGGTGTTTTCTCAGTTACGAAATTTTAGTAATCTTGTCATTTTCGACACTAAGTATGCCTGGAACTAGGTTTTTGATTATTTTATCAAAATTTTGCTTATATTATATCCCTTAAATCCCCTTCATGAAGCTACGTTTTCTAAAAATTTCTCTGATTTTATTATCCCTGCAATTGATTTCGGCCTGTTTTGTGTCTGCTCAAAATCAGGCGTCAACCACAAACGAAGTAAAAAAATTAACAACAGCGGGACTGATAGGTCAAGTAGAAGTGATTCGCGATAAATGGGGCATTAATCATATCTATGCGAAAAATGAACATGATTTGTTTTTTGCACAGGGTTATTGTGCTGCCAAAGACCGACTGTTTCAATTTGAAGTATGGAGAAGGCAGGCCACAGGTACTACTGCTGAAATATTCGGAACCCGGGAACTGAAACGCGATATAGGTACCCGCTTATTTCAATATCGGGGTGATTTAAATAAAGACCTGGAAAAATACCATCCTCGGGGAGTAGCCATAATAGAGGCCTATGTACAAGGCGTAAATGCCTATATAAAACAAGTAAAACAAAATCCTAATCTCTTACCTCTCGAGTTTTCCTTGTTGAAAATTCAACCAGGTGAATGGACACCCGCTGTTGTAATATCTCGCCACCAGGGTTTATTAGGTAATATCACGCAGGAACTGAACCTGGCACGAGCTGTTGCAAAAGTTGGCGCTGATAAAGTGAAAGATATCGTGTGGTTTCATCCAAAGCAACCGGATCTTACCATCGACAGTACCATTCCAACTGATCTGTTGAACAAAGATATTTTAGCACTTTACAATGCCTATCGTAAAGATTTAATTTTCCAATCCTCTGATATTGGAGAGAAAGACGATGATGCGGTAATGAATTCTATAACTTTCCCGGAGCCAGATTTGTTTTTGCAGGCGCAGGAAAGGGAGGGGAGTAATAACTGGATTATTTCTGGTAAAAAATCTGCCAGTGGCTATCCTTTATTAGCCAATGATCCGCACAGAAAAATAGCCGTTCCTTCTTTACGTTATATGGTTCATCTGGTTGCGCCCGGATGGAATGTTATTGGAGCAGGAGAACCGGAAATACCGGGTGTGTCTATAGGGCATAACGAATACGGTGCCTGGGGGCTCACCATTTTTGAAACTGATGGGGAAGATTTGTATGTATATGATTTGAATAAAAATAACCTACATCAATATTGGCATAAGGGAAAATGGGTGGATATGAAAATTATACGCGATACTATTCGCGTTAAATACAGTGACCCCGTTATAGTGGAACATGCTTACACGTTGCATGGTCCTGTTTGTTTTATCGATTCAGCAACCGGAAAGGCATTTGCCGTTCGTGCTGCGTGGTTAGAGCCGGGCGGAGCACCCTATCTGGCTTCGCTTCGAATTGATCAGGCAACTAATTGGGAGAGTTTTCGGGAAGCCTGTTCTTATAACCATATTCCAGGTGAAAATATGATTTGGGCTGATAAAAAAGGGAATATTGGTTGGCAGGCAGTAGGTTTAATACCCGTTCGGAAAAATTTTAGTGGGTATGTGCCCGTTTCAGGAGACGGCCGCTTTGAGTGGGATGGCTTTTTACCTATCAAGGAAAGACCCCATTTGCTAAATCCGGAGCAAGGCTTTTTTGCCACTGCTAATCAAAACGTAACGCCAGCAACGTATAATAGATGGGATGCGATTGGATATACTTGGGCGGATCCCTTCAGGGGCGACCGAATTAATCGGGTACTTTCTCAAAAATCCGCCATCGATTTACCAACCATGGGAGCATTGCAAACAGATTATTATTCTATTCCCGCCAGCAAATTGGTTCCGCTTTTACAAAGTGTACCTATTACCGATACCCTCCTGCAAAATGCCATCGCCTATTTTAAAAACTGGAATTATGTGTTGGATAAAAACAGTATTGCTGCCGGAATTTATGTGGCTTGGGAAAAGGAAATCGCAGCCGCCTGTACCCAACGATTTATTCCAGAAAGCATTCGAAGCTATGTGAGCTTTCAATTAACGAGTTTGATTGAACGCTTAGAAAATCCAGCTCCCTATTTTGGTGAAAATGCACTACAAAGCAGAAATAATTTACTATTACTTGCTTTTAAAAAAGCGGTTCAGAACTTACAAAAAAAGTTAGGAGCTAATATGGAAGGTTGGGTATATGGTCAAGCCAACTACAAACACATTAAGCTGGAACATCCGCTGTCACATTTGGTAAATGGCAATCTGAAGCCGCTGCTGAATATAGGTCCTTTGCCTAGAGGCGGGAATGGACAAACCCCTGGTTCAACCGGTGGAACCGATAATCAAATGAGTGGTGCCAGTTTTCGGATATTGACAGATACCCAAGATTGGGATAAAACTTTACTCATCAATTCACCTGGCCAGTCGGGTGATCCGAAGAGTCCTTTTTATAGAAATTTATTTGAAACCTGGGCAAATGACCAATACTTTCCAGCCTATTACTCCAAAAAGAATATACTAGGAGTGAAAGCGTCTCAAACCCTGCTACTGCCCAAATAAAGGGTGATGGTAGAGAATTGAACTTTTATGCTGATCTATTGTAATATCTAAATGAAAAATATTCTTGCAATTGGCTTCACCTTAGTACTTATAAACATTGGAATTGCAGGTAATACCCAAACGCTTCAGCCTGTATCCGAACAATCCACTATTGAATTTCGGATAAAAAATATGGGAATCAATACAGGGGGTACTTTGAGTGGCTTGCGTGGAACTATTTTATTTGATGAAGCTAAACTCAGCACTTCTTATTGTAAAGTAACTGTTGATGTAACTACTATTGATACGCGCTCAAAAGGGCGAGATAATCACATTAAAAAAAGTGATTTTTTAGATGTGCTAGCCTTTCCGGTTATCAGCTTTCAATCTACCCAAATAACAGCGCTCTTAGATCATTCAGGATATCGTATGCAAGGCATGCTAACCATCAAGGGAGTGAGTAAGCCCATTAGTTTTCCATTTCAGGCTAAAAAAGAAAAATCGGGTTATCGCTTTATAGGTGAAATGCAATTGAACCGACTTGATTTTGGCGTGGGTGAATCGAGTTGGATATTATCTTCACCCGTTACTGTTCAGTTGAATGTATTGGCGGTTCAATAGTTTTTGCTTAGCTATTGGTATAGTAATCATTTTATGAGCGGCAACTAACATGATTTGAACTTGCTTAGTTTTTTACACAGCGTACCGAAAATCCAAAACTCTTATTAGGAAAATAGCGGAAAGCATTTCCAAAATTATATGCCTGATAGTAGAGCCAGGCAAAACTGGTATAATTAACCGGCGAGGCCCACCAAACAGCAAATAAGCCCCCATAATTGAAAAATCCATAATCGTACCGATAACCAGCCGGCAATCCGTTAAAACCACTTTCATTGGTTCCATTTCCGTTGAGTTCCCACCCACTTACGCTTTTCATTTTTTTGCCCGCTGCTTCATTGCCGCCTATAAAATCCGTTAATTGCTTCCATTCTACATCACTGGGTATATGCCATCCGGCAGGAGCCAGTCCACGTGGATCATTTACTGCAAACCAATTGTATAATTTTCCATATTTATTGTCGTTGGCAGGGTCGTTGTTATAATAACACCAGGCGGGTTTTTGTTCTTTGCCTGCTTTTTCCCATTCTTCTGCGGTTTTGGCATAGGGAACCGAATCGCCATTTCGGAAATGCGCTACTTTTAGGTTCTGCGTCATCCAGATTTGATTGCCGATTTTTACTTCTTCAATTTGATGAATTGTATTCACTTCCCTTTTGGATAGTATGTTTGGTGCTGTATTCTCACTGCTTGCAAATTGAAACATTCCATGCATTACCACCGCTACAAAAATAATTGCTAGCGAATGCATAGTTTTCGTTTTGATTTTCAAAAAGGCAGGTAATAATGGCATATTTTTTTCAGTCAACCTTCTATAATGCTTATAAATGTAACAATCGTTCATGAATCATACACGTAAGTATTTAAAGGAAAAAAATAGTTTTTACTCATAGCTTTCCAGCAATGGGAATGTTTACCCGTACCATGATATTTCTTCCCATATTAAATACCCCCATTCGGCCGGTAGCCAGATTTGTATCGGTATATTTTAATCGGCTAAGATGGCTTTGATAGGCTTCATCTGTTAGGTTATTCAGAGTGATATACCAACTCAGAATGGTTTTGTTCTTTTTAACGATATCTGCCCCCATGCCTATGTTTATCAATGCATATCCCGGAGTAGCTGTTTCTGTTTCATATCCGGTAAATATCTTGCGCTGCTCAAAAGTTTGATCTAATACAATTTTAGCATACATATTTTTTATGCCGGCAGTTACCTTTTTAAAATTACCCCTCAATTCGCTGGTCCATCGGGCTGCGGGAATAAAAGGAATTTGGTTACTCCCATCTATTTTTAGGTTAAATAACCCCCTAATTAATGATAAGTTATTTTCAAAATGCAGCCAATCCAAAGGATGAGGATGCACATCTACATGAATTTCAGTACCATACAGAAAAGCGGGTGACTGACTGAATGTAAACGCCGGAATCATTGATCCATTATTGTCAACTAGTGAATCCCCTCCAGAACCACCCATCAATTTTCTGTAGAAAATATAGTTGGCGATTCGGTTATAAAACAAATTCACGCCCAATGAAATGTGTTCGGTATTTACTTCTACGCCTCCATCCAATTGAAGAGAGGTTTCGGACTGTAAATTCTTCTGACCATATTCATATCTATTGGTCCCTTCGTGTGCACCGTTGCTGGTTAATTCAGCCACTGAAGGTGCCCTAAATCCTCGGGCTAAGTTGAGCTTCCAAACTACAGTTTGGGAGGCCTCATAACTTATACCGGCACTGGCACTCCAATTAGAAAACTGTTGTTTCAATTGGTTAAACCGAATGGTACCGCCCTCTTCATAAGCGTCTGTGTTTAGGTTCCTGTAATCATATCGTATACCTCCGCTTACCGTTAACTGGTTACGGAAAGTTTTTCGGGCCAACACAAATCCTCCCCAGTCGAACTGGCGATAGGCTGGAATAATTACTTCCTCTGCCAGATTCTTATTCTGCTGATGCATACCACTCATTCCATAGGCTGTTTTCCAGCCGTTGAAAGATTCTGTATGATATTGAATATTGTAATTAAAGGTGGAAAGCTGAAAATACAAATCAGGAACATCCGAACTGGATGGATTCCCATATTCTCTTCTTTTGTTTTGCTGATAAGCCAGTAAAATGCTTAGTCTGTTTTTTCCAATGGTAATATTATTGTCGGAGGCTATTTTCAGGTGCTGCACATGCTGATAAGGCGTGAATAGTCGATTCCCTTTTAATTCATCATCTGTTGCAACCCGCTCCATCGCTGATTCTGGGTAAATTAGAAAATTACCAGTAGTGGCATCTCTGCTACTTTCTATTATTCCCAGTCGTTGATCAAAGTTACTCAAAATTAAATGACTATAACCCCAATTTTTATTTATACCGATATAACCTCCGAAATTGTTTTCTTTCATTCCGCTATTCATTACATAGCCATCATATTTGTTTTGGTAACTGCCGGCTTTTTTCAGCGATCCGTAGATATTCCAGTTGAATCCATTTGTATGATTGGCACTCAATTGCGCATTCCCTGTAATCATTTGGTTATTGTTGGCATAGCTGCCGGTAATATTTCCTTTAATGGTTCCCTGCTCAACCGGCACATTCGATAATAGGTTAATAACGCCTGCCATTGCATCACTTCCATACATCAGTGAGGCCGGCCCCTTTAAAATTTCCGCCCTTTGCACACTGAACTCATCAATTTCAATTCCATGCTCATCTCCCCATTGTTGTCCTTCTTGGCGTACCCCATCGTTCACAACTACCAATCTATTATAACCCAGTCCTCTGATAACCGGTTTGGCGATGGCTGGCCCTGTGGTGATTACGTTTAAACCAGGTACCAATGCAGTTAAGCCCTCCATTAAATTGGTGGAGGATTGTTTTAATAGATCTGCTTTTTTTATGATAGAAATCGGCTGTATAGACTGGCGTGTTTTTACAGCAGATGCCACGCCAGTTACGGTTACATTTTCATGCTCTGCATAGGTAAGCTGCAGCACAAAATTTCTTTCCGTAGTGTTTTTAATTTCTATTGTTTCTATAATGCTTTGATAGCCCTGAAAAGAAATCTCCACCAAATATTTCCCAGCAGGTACAAAAGGGGTAGCGAAGAGCCCCTGTTCATTTGTTACAGTTCCGGTTTTCGCTTCATGTATATAAATACTTGCACCGGCTAAAGGCTGATGGGTAAGCCCATCGGTAACTTGACCTTTTAAGATTGCTTTCTCAGCATTCGCAGCTAGGGCTGATTGAAGCAATAGCAGGAACACCCAAATGAGACCGGATACTTTATAGTTATAATAAGTTGATTTCATATAATCGAAATAGATCGTTAGTTAATACAGCGTGGAAGTACAAAAATCTTGGATAGTCTGTTATGCTTTTTTCAGGGGAAAAGTATAACAGACTATCGTACGAAGATGTGAGAAAAATTTTCTCAACTGATAGAAGTAGGAGGTGCCCGTCCGGCAGCATACCTAAGCGGTTGCTTACATGCTGTGGGGCGTAATTGGTTCGATTTGTCTACCAAAAAGGTAGGAGTAGTTAATTCCGGTATACTCGAATCTTGATCGAAAATGCTATAGTGGTGTGAACAAATTTTACAGTTGATTCCGGTGGCATTCTGCAGAGAAGGGGGTTGCACCGATTTTTTTGCAATTGCGGTTGATGACCCACTAATAATAGCTTCATGATGATGCCACCATTGGGTAGGGGTTACTATAAATGCGTACAGCGCTATTAAAAACGCACTGATCAGCCTTTTATGAGTCGCCCGTAAATTCATTAATTGCAATATTGTTGCAAAGTTACGCAATTTACCAATTCCTATAAAAATTTGTAATGCTGTAATTTTGTAGGGGATGGTTGGTTTGTAAGCAGATAATTATTTTATAATTATCTGTAAATCAAATAACTAAGTATACTAACCCTATCTACTAATTTATATGATTCGAATTAAAATTTGTTGCATCAGTTCCCCTGAAGAAGCCCAAATGGCCATCCGGTATGGTGCTTCTGCCTTGGGATTGGTTGGGCGTATGCCATCGGGGCCGGGCATCATCTCAGATGAGGCTATATTTTCTATTGCTAAAATAGTTCCACCTGGCATAAGCAGCTTTTTACTTACCAGCGAAACTTCTGCTGATAAAATAGTTGCCCATCATCAGGCTACCTTTACCAATACCATTCAATTGGTAGATGCGGTAGCGGCAGGCACTTATGCTGAAATTCGGCGTGCCATTCCAACAATCAAACTGGTACAGGTTATTCATGTTTTGTCTGAAGCATCTGTAACCGAAGCGCTAAGTGTAGCCGAAGAGGTGGATGCTTTGTTGTTAGACAGCGGAAATCCGAATCTTGCGGTAAAAGAATTGGGAGGTACGGGGCGTACACATAATTGGGATATCAGTAAAGATATTGTTCGGCAATCACCCGTTCCCGTTTATTTGGCAGGAGGCATTCATCCCGATAATATTCGGGAGGCAATTGACCGAGTAGGGCCTTTCGGAATTGATTTGTGCAGTGGTGTTAGAACCCAACAGCAGCTGGATGAACAAAAATTAGCTCGATTATTTGCGGCAATCGGCAGGTAGTAGTTTATTGATAGACCTTCTTTTTCCAGTTTACATTTCGTTGCTGAAGGTATTGGATAATGTATCCGAAAAGCGCATCATCTTCACCCATAATTTCCGGAGGGAAAACGCCCTTTTTTGTAATATTCCCTTGCAGCATCCATTCGGCCATAGCGCAGCAGGTATAACCGGTTGTTCGCGACATAGAGCTTAGCTTTTGCTGATTGTCGTAATAATCTATCAATGAATATTCAATGGTAATGGGTTGTTGATTTTGAAATCCGCGAACGATTACTTTCATCGCTGTTACATCTTGGTCATCTTCCTTTTGCAGCCAACTTTCTAATAATACTTTTGCTGTTGCTGCCAGGTGCTCTTCTTTAAAAAAACCAATGCTTTGTAGGGTTTCAATTAGTTGGGCATGGCCAGGATAGCGAAGTGTTTTTTCACTCATATCCGGAATATTCGGATAACTATCCAATAAACTCCTAAGTCCATCCGTATTAAATCCCTCCAGTTCGCCCAATTCATCAAAATGTATCAGTTCCCTTTCACTGAGTGCCGGAAGGGTTATAGCATTACCGGCTTTGCGCAAACGGGCTGGCCTAGTATATTCTTCAATCACATCAATAGGTGAGAAGGGCGCTTTATATTCAAAAGGGGGTTCGCGTAAAATGGGCAATCCGCCCACATAAAATACGAATTCGGTTACCTCCATCTTATGTATACATTGCCCTAAAATTAAATTGCTCATCCCCGGGGCTACGCCACAATCCATTACTGCCATAACATTTTTTTCAATAGCCAGCTGATGCAAAGGGCTGATGGATTCGGGAAAGAAAGATATATCTACCACATTTTTTCCACACAAGATAATTTGCTCTAAAACCTGATATCCCAAAAATCCCGGTACGGCAGAAATTACCAAATCGGCATCCGATAATAATTCACGGAAATTGGTATCGGCGTGGGATAAGTCAGCAGCTATGCAGGTAATCGTAGCTTCTTTTTCAGTTAATCTGAGCAGATTTTCGGTTGAATAATCAATGGAGGTAACATGATGTTGTTTCGCCAGTTCTCTTGCAATGGTTCTTCCCACCATGCCGGCACCTAATACTGTAATTTTTTTATTAGTAAGCATAATTCTTTTTTTTGATAGTTAAAGATTCGGATTACCTTCTTGTATTTTATCAGCAATAATATGAATATCCTGCTGTGGGAAAGGAATCTGTATATTATTTTCCTGAAAGCGCTGATGAATCACTTGTAAAATGTCGCTTTTAGTAGCTACCCAGTTTTCGTGATTGGTCCAGAACAATGTTCGTATCTGCACCGAGCTATCTGCAAATGAATGGGTAAGTACCAGCGGTGCCGGTCTAGTTTGTACCTGTGCATGTTCATTTAAAATCCCTAGAATAATTCTTTCTACTTCACGCAGAGATGACTCATAGCCAACCCCTACTAATATTTCTACTCTTCTGTAGGCACTGTTTTGCGTCCAGTTAATAATATGCTGTGATAATAAATCGCCATTGGGAATAATTACCTCACTTCCTTCTGCGGTAATAATTTTAGTAGAACGGATGCCAATTTCCTTTACGGTACCCTGTCGGTTACTCACTTCAACCGTATCTCCCACTCGCACGGGCCGTTCGAAAGCAAGAATCAATCCACTTACCAAATTATTAACCACATTTTGTAATCCAAATCCAATACCAACGCCCAATGCTCCTATGATGATGGTAAGTTTATCTAGGGGAATACCAGATGCAACAAATGCCAGAATAATCCCCAGAGAAAGAATGCCAATGCGGGCAAGCAACAAGATACTTCCACCTTTGGCTGAGTGGGTATCTTTTTGCGAACTGCTGTTTGATGTTTCACCAAATATCAATTGCAGCGATTTGGCGATTACATTCGAAATCCAGATAATACCAATAAATATCAAGATGCTATAGAAACTGAAATGCATGCTTCCCAGTATCCTTTCTTTCATTAAAAAGTCAGCAATTCCATCAAAGAAAATATCATATACATTTAAATTTCTTGATAGTATAATTAACCAAATGATTCCTACAAATCCGGTGATAAAGGTTTTCAGTTTCTTGTTTAGGGCCTCCAGATCTGCTTTAAAATCAGTAATTAGGCTATTCCGGTATTGCGCCTCATATAGCCATATTGTTTCCATAATCAAATCGATCAGGGAATACAAAATCCTTGCTGTTAGTAAACCCGTAATAGCACTGGCGGCAAAATATTTCGCCAGGATGAAACTACCTATTACATTAAATATTGCAGATAGCACATTGAGTCCAATAAAAATTAGAATCATTAGCCTTACCGGAAATCCATCATGAATAACAATCTGTTGATGTTTTCTGAGAATCGATAGGCCCAGCATTAGGGAAGCACCTACCAACAGCAAGTGTATCCATCTTTCGGCTTGGGTTGTTTGAATTAGTAAATTGAATCCGCTGAATATAACGAAAAATAAAATCATCATCCACCATTCGGTATTCAGTTGAATGGTTTTGTTTTTTGTAAACAGATAAGTATATAAGGCGGTAACCAGTACCCATATACAAAGCGTAAAAGAAGCTGGTTCTTCCTGCGAAAAAAATGGTGAGAGGGCACCTACAATTAAGAACGTAGTAAGTATCGGATAATGAGTAATCGTGGGTGCTTTTTCTTGCAATAAGGCCGGAGAATTCTTCGCAAGTTTTTTTACTACCGCTTGTGTTGAAAAGGCCAAAAGCAACGTGATTAATAAAATGATGATAATCGTATTTCGTTTATTCATCAAATAAAACGAAAGTATTCTGCTGGAGATTTTGGCTGATCGTTCCATTACCAGCAAGAATCCATCTGTTTTATTTATAGTTGCCGAATTCCAGATTGGATTTTCTTCGGGCAAGGCTAATTGTCTACTGAAATTTTTAATTCGATAATTGGTTTCATTGGTAAGTTCGGAACAGGTAAGATATGCATTCGCTACCCGGGTTTGCAGGTTTTCAATTTTTAATAGGATGGTTTTATTGGAAGAATCTGCTTTCCCCCATTTCTCTGTAAAAATCAGTAGTTGCGATTTGTAGGCATTGCTGATTAAGGTATCGTGCGGTAAATAAGTAAAGGAAGAATCCCGAATAATCAGATTCAGTTTTGAGTTGATCTGCATCATTTCGGTGGTGTATCCAATCAGCATTTCCTGCCATTTTTTTAATTGCTGACTATAATTGAATAGAATAGATTTAATAATGTTTAAATTCCGAAGATTTAGTAATTGCTGGTTTTGCTGGTAATTGGTTTGAATATTTTGAATATACATTTCGGTTTCTGGGAGCGCCGATTCTAAAACAGTAGTATCGAAACCTCTTCTCAAAATTTCTTTGATAGTATTAATGATTTGTGTTACTGCCTCTGTTTTTTTAATAACCAAACTTACCGAGGTGTCGATAACATATTTTTCCGACTCATTCCGGAGGGAATCAATCCTGTGTTGCAAACTGTCTTTTGTTTGTGCGGTTGCAGTTATTGACAATATTCCCCACCCTAGCAAAAACAGGAAAATATATTTAAAGCGATGTTTGATTTTCAATTTTTTTATTTTAAAATTAGCTGATTTTACTGAAATTCACTTATCCGTGTTTTTGAACCTTATTAATTTGCCCTATCTTTAAAATTAAATTGCTTGTATGAAAAAAAATGTTGTAGCCATCTTTTTGCTAAGTACATTAGTTAATCTATCTGCGCAAAATGGCTATCCCATTATTCCAAAGCCAGCCAGTTTGGTTACTGCCGAAGGCAAACAAATTATCAAAAAGGGAATGAATATTTCTTTTTCGGATTCCTCGTTATTGCCGGTTGTAAATTTGTTGCAAGCTCAAATAGCCAATGGTACTTTACCCATTAAATGGGTGCCTGCTTCCAAGCGTTCAACAGCTGCTATCCATTTCACAATAGATAATACTCAATCTGCTGAAGCGTATCGATTGCAGATTGGCGCCAAGCAAACTGTAATTGCAGCACTTAGTGGATCTGGTGCTTTTTATGCGGTACAAACCTTACTTCAATTGTTGCCGGTTTCGCCCGATGTAAATCCAAGTGTTTTGGCTAGTCTTCCTCAATGTACCATCGAAGACAAACCTCGTTTCGGTTATCGTGGATTGATGCTGGATGCTGCCCGTCACTTTTTTACAGTGGAAGAAGTTAAACGTTTTATTGATTTGATGGCTACGTATAAGTTGAATACGTTCCATTGGCACCTGACGGAAGATCAGGGATGGAGAATTGAAATTAAAAAATACCCACTGCTCACCAAACTGGCTTCCGTTCGGAAAGAGTCAATGGTGGGAGCATTTAAAGATCAGAAATTTGACAAAACACCCTACGGTGGTTTTTATACCCAAGATCAGATTCGTGAGGTGGTGGCTTATGCAGCTAAAAAATATATTACCATCGTTCCCGAAATCGAAATGCCCGGTCATTCGCAGGCACTTTTATCTGCCTATCCGCAATTTGGATGCAATCCCGACAAAATGTATGAAGTAAGAACTAAATGGGGTGTTTCTGAAGATGTGCTTTGCCCCAGAGAAGAGACTTTTCAGTTTGTTGAAGATGTACTTACTGAAGTGATGGATTTATTTCCCGGAATGTATATTCACATCGGCGGAGATGAATGTCCTAAAACCCAATGGAAAGAAAGTAGGTTTTGTCAGAACCTGATTAAACAGTTGGGACTAAAAGACGAGCATGAATTACAGAGCTATTTTATCCGCAGGGTAGATAAATTTGTAACATCCAAAGGCCGTCGCATAATAGGTTGGGATGAAATCCTCGAAGGTGGCCTTTCTCCAAACGCTACCGTAATGTCGTGGCGTGGTGTAAAAGGTGGTATGGAAGCCGCCAAGCAGCAACACGAAGTAGTAATGTCGCCCAATAGTCATTTCTATCTTGATTATTACCAGGGCGAACCCAAGGGAGAGCCGCTGGCCATTGGGGGTTTTCTTACGCTTTCTAAATGTTATTCATTCGAGCCCGAATTACCTGAGCTCACCCCTGCAGAAGCCAAGTATATTATAGGTGTGCAGGCGAATGTGTGGACGGAGTATATCTCTACATTCAGTCATATAGAATACATGACGTATCCACGTGCCCTTGCATTGGCCGAAGTTGGCTGGTCTCCCAAAGGCAACAAAGATTTTCCTGCATTTTTAGAGCGGGTAAAGCAACATTTGCCCGTAATGGACAGTAGAATAATCAATTACTCAAAAACATTTTTAAAGCAGTAGTTGCTTAACGAAGTAATGTGATGGAACCCTTTATCACATCACTGCCATTGCCCGGTTGAATGATATAATAATACGTGCCAATAGGTAGGGGTTGTCCCTTATATGTTCCATCCCAAGGGCTTGCAAAGCCAACTGACTGATAAATTAATTGACCGGATCGGGTATATATCTGAACCCGGCCATTGGGGTAATCATTCAGATGTAGTATTTGCCAGGTATCATGAATGCCGTCGCCATTGGGCGAAAATGCATTGGGTGCAATCGGTTTCAGCAACACTTTAATAAATATCGTATCGGCAGATGAGCAACCATTGGTATCACTAGCCAGCAAGGTATAAGTGATATTCTGAAAAGGAGTACAGAGAGGTTGTAAGAGGGTATCACTATTTAAATATAAAATCGGCGACCACTGAAATTGAAGTCCCTTACCTGAAGCACTGGCCGGAAGTGGTATCGACTTGCCTTCCAACACCAGCTGGTCTGAACCAGCAGATACTACAGGTGCAGCATGCACAATAATACCCTGCGTTGCTGTTTGTAAACATCCCCGGTTACTTACGTACGTATATTGTATAGGAAATTGGCCTGCAGTAAACGGAGTGAACAAGCCCGAAGTAGTAACTCCTGTTCCAGAAAAATTTCCTGTGCCAGCAATCCCGGTAATTTCCGATGCCTCGATAATTGTATACGCAGGATAATTACTGCACAAGGGAGCTACCGGACTGAACACTACTTCTGGATTGGCTACTAAGCTAAAACTGTGCGAAATCACATTTTTACAGGAAATACCCGAATATACTTCATACCGGATGGTAACATTTCGGCCGGAGGTATCGGTAAATTTAGGATAGCGGTGAGTATAATTTTTCCCAATAACAGGACTCATATCCGTTTCGGCAATGGTGGGATTGGTTGCCACATCCCAAAAAATATCTACCCGGGTAGTGCTGCCAAAATTTACAGATGACTGATCCAGTAAGTACAAATTTTCATTATTACAATAATTGCGTGCCGAACTGATTTGCATGCCGGCTCGGGGTATGGCACCATTTACGGTGAAGGGAAGGGTAAGACTGTCTACACAACCTGCTGCACTGGTAACTTTATTTTTTACCTGATACACCTGCGCCGCACTGTAAATATGTGAAGGATTTTTTAGTGAGGAAGTGTTTGGATTTGCCACAGTAGCAGCAGGATCATCAAAATACCACTGGTAGATAAATGGTAAGGATGCAGGATCTCTTGTGTAGGAACTGTCGGTAAATTGGGCCAGTGCATCTTGCAAACAAATGGCGGGTTTGCCGAAGTTGATTTTAGGGTTCGGCTTTACCTGAATTGTTATACTGTCGGAAGAATAACAACCCGGGTTGGACTGAAAGGAAGTGCGTACAAAATATTGCAAAGTTTGAACGGTATCGGAATTATTAGGTAGTTGCAAAACCGGATTGGCAATAGTTGCATTATTGATTCCAGCACTGGGCGTCCAGGTATAATTGTAGGTAGTATTGGGGGCAGTGCCTAGTTGTATTGACTGCTGCGCACATCCGCTTGCCATGCCATTAACTCCTCCGGCAAAGGAAGGAGGCATATCCGTATAGATGATAACATTTTTTATAGAGTGGTTATCGGTTGATCCTCCGGTACTGGCTGTAAAACCCAAATATCCAGTAAAGTTGAAAGTTTGATTACCCGTTAGCAATAGGTTGCCATTAACTGTAACAGAAATATTACCATTATCATATTCAATGAGTGCATGATTATAGTCATTAGAGCGTAGGTAAGAGATTGCGCCGGAAGTATTCTCTAATGTAGGCTGCGACCAGCATTCATTGTAGCCTACCCCCCAACGGATTTCTACTTTGGGTACCCGAGAGTTACTTGGGGAAACACAGTTATTATAGGTGTCGAAACAAATTTTTAATCCATTGGCCGAAGCCGGAATGCCCAAACCTGCTCCCGTTACAAATCCTGCGGGGGGAACCTCCAAAAAGCAGAATGCTATTCCATCGGCTCCACTGCCATCATACATCCGAAAATCAAATTCGGCCTTCCATTTATTACAAATACTCAGATTGATGGGTTGATTGCAGAACACTGCCCCACTGGTACCATTTCGAGCGGGGCATACCAGTACCTCACTATTATTGTTGTTAACAAGATTCCCTACGGTTGCACTTCCTTGAAAATTCCATCCATTGGTATTTACCGGTGCACCTCCTAGTTGAGCAAATACATAACTCTGACAATAGGATAGTCCGGGAAGAAATCCAATTAAACTGAGTAAAGCAATCTTCCACCACTTCCCGTACATAGGTAAACAATTCAGTTGTTATTCACAAAAATACAGCAGAACCTGTCTACAACGACTGGCTATTCTCATTGATTCTTTCTTTCATTCATTAGAATTCCCGTAAAAAATGTATTTTACCATACGATTTGCAGAATATGAAAAAATCATCATTCATAACGGGACTATTGGTTTTTATGTTGGCAGGTTCTCATCTGTATGCGCAGAAAAAGGCGGTTACCCTTTCTGCAGAACAAATTCTATCCATTAATCGGATAATGTTATCCTATGATTCGGCCCTTTCCCCGGGTGCTGCTTTACTAGTGCTGGATAGGGGGAAAATTGTGCTGCAAAAAAGTTATGGACTTAAAAACAGGGAAACGGAAGCATTGGTGGATGCCACTTCCTGTTTCCGGTTAGCTTCATTAACCAAACAGTTTACTGCGATGTGTGTTTTGCAGTTAGTACAATCTGGTAAGCTATCTCTCGAAGATCCGGTGCGTAATTATCTGGATAGTTTACCGGCATATACCCAGCAGATTAAGATTCGTCATTTGCTTACCCATAGTTCCGGTTTAGTAGATTATGAAGATCTGATTCCGGCCAGTCAAACCCGGCAGGTACTGGATATCGATTGTATGCGTTTGATGGGCAAAACCGACCATTTATATTTCGAGCCCGGAAGTGAATATCGCTATAGCAATACCGGGTATGCATTGTTGGCGCTGATTGTTGAGAAAATAAGTGGAGAGGATTTTGCGACTTATTTGCAGCAGCATATTTTTCGGCCTTTGAAAATGAAACAAACTTTGGCATTGGAAGCAGGTAAAACCCAAGTATCCAATAGAGCCCTGGGTCATTCTCGTTCTTCCAATGGATGGTCGGTAACCGACCAAAGCCTTACCAGTGCAGTGTTGGGTGATGGGGGCATTTATACCAATGTACAGGATATGGCTCGTTGGATTCGTGCCATTTGTAATTTCCAGCTGATACCCGCTGCCCTACAGCAGCAAGCCTGGAGCCGCGCATCGCTTTCGAATGGCAAATCGATTGATTATGGTTTTGGCTGGCATGTAGAACATTACCGCGGTAAGGCGCATCCCTATCATTCGGGCAGTAGCATAGGATTTCGCAATCATATTTTATTATTCCCAGATGAAGAACGAGCCGTGATTATACTTACTAACCGGGATGAAGGCGACCCAATGGAGCCCTGTAAAAAAATCATGGATATTATATGGCCCAATTAAAAATGGGTTGCTATCAAATACTATTCGCTGAACGCTTTATTTTGTAGGTAAATTTCGGTAAGATACTTTTTTATGAATCGACTGCAAACCGCCGACCTGATTGTTTTTGTGCTCTATTTTTTAATAGTGGCTAGTTATGGAATTTATATATATAGAAAGAAAAAATCCACAAATACCAGTTCGCAGGAATTCTTTTTAGCGGAAGGTTCTTTAACCTGGTGGGCAATCGGTGCCTCTTTGATTGCCTCTAATATTTCTGCCGAACATTTTATCGGCATGTCTGGCTCCGGTTTTGCTATAGGACTGGCTATCTCTACATACGAGTGGATGTCGGCAGGTACCCTTATACTGGTAGCAGTATTTATAATTCCGGTTTACCTGAAAAATAAAATCTATACGATGCCCCAGTTTTTGTCGGTGCGGTATAGTGATTCCGTTAGTACGGTAATGGCAATATTTTGGTTACTTGTTTATGTTCTGGTAAACCTAACCTCTATTTTATACCTCGGTTCTCTGGCAATTTCTGAGATATCAGGACTATCATTTATTTTTTGCATTGCTGCCCTTACCTTCTTTTCTATCATCGTAACCCTGGGTGGCATGAAGGTGATTGGATATACGGATGTTATTCAGGTGATCGTTTTAATTGCCGGGGGTTTGGTAACTACCTATTTAGCTCTAACCTTGTTATCTAACAAGTTTGGATATGGAGAGGATATCTGGAAGGCACTGTCTGTTTTAAAACAGCAAGCACCTGATCATTTTCACATGATTTTTTCTAAGGGTGATCCCTATTATCCGGAATTGCCGGGCTTATCGGTATTGTTTGGAGGAATGCTGGTGAATAACTTGGCATACTGGGGTTGTAATCAATACATCGTTCAACGTGCCCTGGGCGCAGATTTGGCAACCGCCCGAAAAGGTATATTATTTGCAGCTTTTTTAAAACTGCTGATTCCCATTATTGCTGTATTACCCGGTATCGCCATGTATGTAATGCATCAACATGGCATGTTTCAGCAGGAGATGATGGTTAACGGAGTGCTAAAACCAGATCATGCCTATCCTTCATTGATGAACTTATTACCTGCCGGATTAAAGGGAGTAGCTTTTGCAGCCCTCACAGCAGCAATTGTTGCTTCCTTAGCAGGAAAAGCCAATAGTATTGCTACCATATACTCACTCGATATCCATAAAAAATATATCAACCCCCAATCCCCCGAACAGGCTTTGGTAAAAACCGGTCGCTGGGCGGTAATTGTTAGTATGGCAGTAGCCGCTTTGGTTACGCCAGCCCTTCGATCACTGGATCAGACGTACCAGTTTATTCAGGAATATGTAGGGTTTGTATCTCCGGGTGTGCTGGCTATTTTTCTGTTGGGATTTTATTGGAAAAAAACAACTGCCCGCGCGGCAATGGCGGGGGCTTTGCTTACCATCCCATTGTCGGTAGTATTGAAATTTCTTCCTGTATGGACGAACGGTATGTTTCCAACCATTCCTTTTTTAGATAGGATGACCATCACTTTTGTTACTGTTGCGCTAACGATGGTGATAGTAAGTAAATATTTTTCAAAAGGAGGCACTCAGCCGCATTCCTTGATGGTAGATCCCAATCAGTTTAGCATTTCCCGCGGATTTTTGGTGGGATCTATCCTTATTTTTGGAATTCTGGCAGCTCTTTACACGGTTTTTTGGTAAAAAACCCGAATTTTACTCAAAACCTGTTTCTATGTCAACAGCCCCAACACCCTTACCCGCCGCTATCCATTCACCATTGGCCAATTTAGACGAGTGGGAAGAAGATCTGTTGAAAAGATATCCCGATCCGGAAACCATTGCAACCGATAAATCAACCGATGCATTCAGAAACTATGCTGCTCCTCCGCGAGATACGGTAAAGGAATTCTATAGACTAAATCATACCTATCAGAGTTATGATTTTGTGATGCAAAAAGAAAAAGAGTTTCTAGGGTTTGCAAAAAAAGAAATGCCCATCTGGAAGGCATTCGATTTTTTGAATGAACTGGTAGATGACTCAGATCCGGATACCGACTTAGATCAAATGCAACATCTGTTGCAAACATCCGAAGCCATTCGCCTGGATGGACATCCCGATTGGATGGTATTGGTAGGATTGGTGCATGATATGGGTAAAGTACTTTGCTTATTCGGCGAACCGCAATGGTCGGTGGTAGGAGATACCTTTCCGGTGGGTTGTGCCTATTCGGATAAAATAGTGTTTCCCGAGTTCTTCACTGCTAATCCCGACTATCAGCATCCTATTTATTCAACCCGTTATGGAGTGTATGAACCGAATTGCGGGCTCGATAAAGTGCATCTTTCTTGGGGTCATGATGAATATGTGTATCATATGATGAAGAACTACCTGCCTGAAGAAGGATTGTATATGCTTCGGTATCACTCATTCTATGCCCAACACCGCGAACATGCCTATGATCATTTGATGAGTGAACACGACCATGCTATGTTTAAATGGGTGAAGTTGTTTAACCCCTACGATTTATACTCAAAAAATCCCAACCAGAAAAGCTGGCAAGAATTGCGCCCTTATTACGAAAATTTGGTAGCTAAATATTTACCGGCTACCCTAAAATTCTAATCTGGATAGACTGCTATAATTTTTTTATCCGAATATTTTTAAATCGCACCACATCGCCGTGACCCAAGAAGCCAATATGGCCTTCTGTTCTTAGTAGTCCGGGATGTTCTTTGTGGTCCATGGTTCCATTTTTGGAAGCTTCTGCCAAATCACCTTCAGTGATAACCGTACCATTTAGGGTAACTTTTATCTGATTGCCCTTGATACTGATTTCTTCCCGATTCCATTCTCCTGTTGGTAATAAAAATCCCCTGCGAGCCGAGATTACGCCGTAAACAGAACCATGGTATTGGTAGGGTTGGAGTTGACTGTATTTGGGATGTTCATTATCCAGCACTTGTATTTCCATTCCAAGATAAGCTGCATCTCCCGTTAAAGGGGCGCGAATACCAATTCCATTGTTCGCACCCGGTGTAAGTTGAAAATCGAATCGTACAACAAAATCCCCGTAGGTATTTTCTGAATACAAATTCCCGCCGCTTTTTTCTGGATGAACTACAATAGCTCCGTTTTCAGCCTGATAGCCGGCAAGATTACCCGTCCATCCTGTTAGATCTTTTCCATTGAATAGGGGTAAAAAACCTTCCACCTGCTCCTGAGGAGTAATCAGTTCCTTTTCATCAGGTAGTTCTCGCAAAAAAATATTTCTGTAAGCCACATAAGTGCCGTGTGCCTGCAATTCAATTTGTTCTGTTGGAAAGATGGGTTGTTTACGGTCCCAATAATTTTCCAGCGTTACCTCATCCGTAACTTTCACACCATTTAAATACACGGTAACCTTTTCCCCTTTCATAATGATGCGAAAGGTATTCCAGGTGCCAATCGGGTTATCGGCAACCGAAATGGGTTTGGAGGGATTAACCGTATTATTATACAACCCCCCTGAGCCAACCTGCGCACCCACTTCTCTTCTACTGGTATCCCACACTTGCACCTGCGGACTTCCCCTCAAATAAATACCTGCATCCCCTTTTTCTGTAATCTTCCAATCAACATACAGTTCTATGTTGCCGTATTTTTTTTCTGTAGCAAGGTTATCTCCGTGGCCAGTAAAAATTAATAATCCATCCTTTACTACCCAATCTTTCCCAATGCTTTCATTGGCTTTTGCTTGAGCGGCATCCAATGCATCTGCAGTCATTTTTCCTCTGCTGATCGGGTTTCCTACCAGTCCTTTCCAACCGGTTAAATCTTTTCCGTTGAATAATGAAACAAATCCATGCTCATCCGACATTTCTTTTAAACGGGCATCAGATAATTTCATCAACACTGCACTATCTTCCCCCTGAAGTTTACTGCGGGCTTCTTCTACCAGGTTTTTTACCATTGGGCCCTGTAAACTCAAATCTGCGAGAGATTGTCTTACAACAATACTTGCAGCCTGTGTTTGCAGTGCTGGGTTGCTCAGGTATTTTCCAACGAATGCCATTGCTCCAATTCCTTTTATCTTTTCAGCTGATGATAATATTTGTTTCTGTTCTATCGGATTGGAAGCTTTTTCCATTTCGTTTTGCAGTTGCAATAATTGTTGCGTAGGATGTACAACTGCTTTTTGTACACCCGGGGTTGCAGTAGGATTCGTGGGTGCAGGTTTTGCCAAATAATCAAGGGCAGATTGTATGGCTGCTTGTTGCGAAGCTCCCGCAGTTTTCATGGCCTTATTCAATGTTTTTACTGCCCCATTTCCTCCAATAGTAGCAATGGTTAGGGCGGCATCATGACAAAAAGTAGCATCCTGTAATAACGGACTAATAGCCGATATGGAACGGGGATCTCCCAGATTACTCAATTGTTTCAGCAGCAATTTTTTTCCGGCAGTATTTTGAACGGAAGGCAAGGCAGTAGATATTTCGTGTGCTATGCGTTTTTGTTGGGCTGGATTTTGTGTTGCCCGGTTTACATACGCACTTAATGCATAGGAGGCAGGGGTAAAATTTTTCTCCTGGTCAAGTGTTTGAAAAAACGAAACCCAATTATCTTTTTTCCATTGATCCATTCCGGATAGCGCCGATTCAGCATCAGCAGCTTTCTGATAAGGAAAGGCTTTTAGCGTATTGGCAATCAAATCATCTTGCGCTGAAACGCTCAAGAAGGTTGTTATACAGGTTAATAGCAGGAATATCTTTTTCATACAATCGTTTACATTATTTATATATGCCAAGGGGAACGCATGGGTGGATTAATCAGCCGATTGGCTTCATCATCATTCAGAAACCGAAGCGTATCGGGATCAAAATCTAATGATCTGCCTAATTGCAAAGCAATCTTACCCATATTAATTAATGTGCAGGAACGGAATCCATTATTTTCATTAAGCGCAAAGGGGGTTCGGTATTTTACGCTGTCTAAAAAATCCGTTACCTGAGGTGCAGGGTCTGGCATGGCAGCAATTTTTTCTGTTAAATTGGGAATGGTTGATTTAAATCCGGCAAATAATTTACCTCCAGGCCCCTCTATGTAAGGGGTGTTTGCTTCTTTTGCTTCCCCATCTAAAATTATTTTACAACCATCTGCATAGGTATAAGTGATTTTTCGAAAGGTACCACAGGCATCATAGTGTTGCTGCTCTGCATCTACCTCTACTTTAACAGGACTGGTAGCATCCTTCCCTAAAAAATATTGGATGGGATCTAAGTAGTGTTGGCCCATATCCCCCAAACCACCTCCATCATAATCCCAATATCCTCTGAATGTGCCGTGCACCCGGTGAGGATGATAA
>JAPLEI010000029.1 GCA_026391195.1 Bacteroidota bacterium
CGTTAATTGCATTTTTCAGGGTAATGAATTTAGCTTCTTCTTCTTCCAAAAGGCGAAGTCCAGCTCGTATAACTTCGCTGGCATTCTTGAATCTTCCTGTAGTAACTTTTTCGTCTACGAATTCTTCAAAGTAATCGCCTAAAGAGATGGAGGTATTTCGTCCCATTGTTTAGATTTTAGTTAAAGTTACCAAATTTTGGTAACTTTTTAAATTTTTCTCACCAGAACTTCCTTTCCCGCATTCTATCCGATCTGCCTAGGCGGAGAGATAGAAGCTTATATTTGCTGTAGGGGGAGGGATTGAACCTCCAAGTGTTGGTTATCTAGAACACAGAGCTCAGCAGTGTCAACCCCGGTCGCCCGAATAGTGATTTCCGAAAGGCTTTACACTACGTTTATCCCATTATCCTCACTCTCACGCTCACGCTGTTTTTTATAAATTAGTAGGGTTCAAAAAAAATGTAATGTATAGTTTACCCATGTGTTTCATAGGATTTTTATACTTCATAAACCCATCAAAAAATATAATCTAACCGCAAATAATTGCTTTGATGTTCTCTTACAATCGTTTGTACTATTTCTTTATTAGTGGCATTGTCTTTTGTACTGATCAGTAAGCGAATACTAAACGCTCTTAAAGCATCATGCACACTCAAGGTTCCCTCGGCACTGTCTTTTCTTCCATTAAAAGGAAATGAGTCTGGGCCACGCTGACATTGTGCATTGATGTTGATACGCCCTACCTGATTGGCTAATTCATCTATCAAATGTCCAATCATTGCTGAGTTTTTCCCGAATATACTCGCTTGTTGTCCAAAGTTCGATTGAATAACATATTCGATTACTTCTTCTATATTTTTGTATGATACTATCGGAACTATTGGGCCAAACTGTTCTTCAGAGTAAATCCGCATTTGTGCATTTACGGGGTAAATTACTGCCGGGTAAAAGAAAGTATCATTTACTTCCCCACCATTTTCATTCACTACTGATGCTCCAAATTGTTTGGCGTCGTTTAGCAGTTCAGTTAAATACGCAGTTTTACCGGGTTCTGGTAATGGGGTGATTTTTACGTCTTTCTCCCAGGGCATGCCACATTTTAATTTGGATACACCCTCCGTAAATTTTTGGATGAATGATGCTACCATATCTTCTTGCACAAAAATTATTTTCAAGGCAGTGCAACGTTGCCCATTGAAGGATAGCGCGCCGGCAACACATTCGGTAACCGCATTATCCATATCCGCATCCGGTAAAATAATGGCAGGATTTTTTGCATCTAAACCTAAAACACTTCTAAGGCGATTGGGTTTGGGATGTAGTTTCTTAAGGTCATTGGCACCTTTATTGGTTCCGATAAATGCAAATACATCTATTTTTCCTGTCTCCATTAATGCACCTACCGTTTCTCTTCCTTTTCCGTAAATCACATTGATAACGCCTTTTGGAAAACAAGCTTTAAAAATGGGGAGTAGGGGCTTTATGAATAGTACGCCGTATTTAGCCGGTTTAAATACCACTGTGTTGCCCATGAGTAAGGCAGGTATTAAGGTGGTAAATGTTTCATTTAAAGGATAATTATAGGGGCCCATACATAGGGCTACACCAAGCGGTACCCGCCTGGTTTGAGCAATTACGCCTTCTTCCACTGCAAAATTTGAATAGTTATGATCGAGTTTTTTTAATTCCCGAATCGTATCTTCTATATAAATACAGGTTCTATCGAACTCCTTTTCACTGTCTGGCAAATTTTTACCAATTTCCCACATCAGTAACTTCACAACTAGTCCTCGTTGTTTTTTCATTTCAACCAGAAACTGTTCAACATGTGCAATTCGATTAGTAATACTCATGGTCGGCCATTCCCCTGTACCGTTATTATACGCAAGTACTGCTGCATCCATTGCTTCTAATGATTCTTTTTGAGTTAGCAGAGGTGTTGTGCCGATAATATTTTTCTCAATACTATTGCCATTATCAATTGATACGGGCGACACTACTTCGTTCATAGGGCCTTCCCAAATCCTGAGCTCACCGTTTACCAGATATTCTCTTTGTTCAATAAACTCTTGCAACTGCCATTCACTTGGAATTTGTGCAACCTGGGGAAAAATATGCTGTAACATAATCTGTATTTGAAATTGAGCGATACAAAAAAGTATGGGTCATACATGTTATTGTATGACCCATACTTTATATTTTATTCATTACCTATTTAGGCAATACAACAGTATCAATAACGTGTACGATTCCGTTTCCTGCTATTAAATCAGTAGCTACAACTGTAGAAGTACCACCTTTTTCATCGGTTAAGATTACTTTACCATCTTTTAATGAAGCAGTTAAGGTTCCACCGCTTACAGTTGTTAAAGTAGCTTTTCCTTTGCCATCAGTGATTGCTTTTACAACCGCAGCAGCATCTAATTTACCAGCAAACACATGGTAAGTTAAAATTTTAGTCAAAGTTGCTTTGTTCTCTGGCTTTAAAAGGAATTCAACTGTTCCTTTTGGTAATTTCGCAAATGCTTCGTTAGTTGGAGCAAATACGGTAAAAGGACCAGCACTTTGTAAAGTAGCTACTAAACCAGCTTCTTTAACGGCAGCTACCAGCGTTGAATGATCTTTAGAACCAACGGCTATATCAACTACCGTTGTTTGTGCAGATGCAGAAACAATGCCTCCAATCAGGAGCATCATTAAAAATTTCATTTTCATAATTGTTTATTTTTCTACTACTACACTTCAATTGCATAAAAGGTTTAGGGGAAACCTACTCTTAATACACAATTATCATACTTGTTTATGGTAATGTGTTTCATTTGGGCAAGCAATTCAACAAATCAATGATTGTCCTGTTTTAGCAGTTAGGATAAATTCCCCTTTTAAATCTGAAGGGTAGATCACTGGTAGCAACCCAGGTTCTATTCTTATTTCGGGAATTTGCATTATTTGAATGTATTTTATCTTTAGCAAACAGCGTGCAGGTTGGTAGGTTCGGTAATCGCTAACTTTCTTTACTTGTTACCAGGTTTAGATTAACCTGGGTATTTACTTGGTATTATTTTTTTGAATTTGTTTAACCCGTTTAACAATTAATGTCATTCAATCGATTGATTATCAAATATTTATATCTCGTATCAATATTTTGCATATTATAATGTGCAAAATAATGTATATTTGCATATTTAAATGTGCAAATATGGAAATTCTTTTAGAACAATCAGACCGATTACTACAACACATCCGCCTTGATTTTAAGCGATACCTGCATAACGAAATAAATTGGAAAGAACGCCTTATTGGCATAAAAGGGGCTCGTGGTGTTGGTAAAACCACCCTACTACTTCAACATTTAAAACAGTTGGCACTTCCCGCTTACAAGGCAGCCTATTTTGCTATGGACGACCTTTACTTTTCTGTACACTCATTGAAAGAAACTGCAGATACTTTTTATAAACAAGGTGGACGATTACTGGTATTGGATGAAGTTCATAAATACCCAGGCTGGAGTGGGGAAACTAAAAATTTATATGATTTCTACCCCGATCTACAAATTTTGTTCACCGGTTCCTCCATTATCGACATCTCAAAAGAAGTAGGAGATTTAAGCAGGAGGGCTTTAATTTATGATTTACCTGGATTGTCGTTCAGGGAGTATCTGATTATGAAAGGGATTGCCAATTTTCAGGCATTAACCCTGAAAGAAATTCTTTACCAACCTGAATCTTATGGAAAACTAGTAGACAAAAAATTTCATCCCTTAGAATATTTTTCCGACTATTTAAAACATGGATACTACCCTTTTGGGGTAGAACACCCAGCGTCTTTATATCAGCGAATCAATCAAGTGGTAAGAACCATTGTAGAAATTGATATGGCCGAGATACCAACTTTTGACATCCGTAATGCAAAAAAAATGCTTCAGTTAGTTGAGGTGATTGCAGGTCAGGTGCCCTTTAAACCCAATATCAAAGAACTGGGTGAGAAAACACAAATACATAGAAATTCTATCAATTCCTACTTGCATTACTTAGAGCAAGCAAAAATTATTGCCCTTCTCTTTCCCGCAGGAAAAAGTACCGCTACCCTTCAAAAGCCAGAGAAAATTTATCTGCAAAACACAACACTTCTCTATGCCCTCGCTAGGGAAAGTGCTAACATAGGCAGCGTAAGAGAAACTTTTTTTCACTCCATGGTATCTCCCAGCCACCCACTAGTAGCCCCAAAAACGGGTGACTTTTTGATAGATAATCACTACACCCTCGAAATAGGGGGCAGTGCAAAGAAAAAAATGCAAATACAATTAACCGATAATGGTTGGATAGTTAAAGACGGAATTGAAACAGGATCCAATGAAGTGATTCCACTTTGGGTGTTTGGGTTTTTGTATTGAATATGTTATCCCCAAAGAATTACTACAATTTACAAACAACCCGCACTGTACTATATTTCCAAGAACAGCATACACCACTATTCCGTAAATAAACAACCTATCGAATATGTTTTTGCCTGTCCGCTTATGATTACACGATTACCCCTGTATTCACAATACAATTTGCCCATCCTTTCAGAAACCTGATGCGCTACCAGTTCCTTTTTATTCAGCCTATTTGCCCAAAAGGGAATTAACGAACAATGGGCAGAACCAGTAACCGGGTCTTCTAAAATAGAGGCTTGTGGCGTAAAGAACCGGGAAACAAAATCACAAGTATCTCCAGCTGCCGTTACAATTACTCCCCCCGCACCCAAATTGATTTGGTCGAATAGGCTTCGGTTTATGTTGATATGCCTGATTTCAGTTTCATTTTCATACACCAGCATGTAATCCCGGGATTTAAAAATTTCCTTCGGTTGAATATTTAGGGATTTCAAAATTTCCGAGGGTACATCAGATTCAACCGGCATTCTGGATGGGAAATCCATTTTATACAGTTCCTGCTCGATGGTAACATGTAAATCACCGCTTAAGCTTTCGAAAACAATTTCCTTTTTGGGGTAGTGCATAAGGGTATGCAAGCAGTGTGCTGTTGCCAGGGTTGCATGGCCACACAAATCCATCTCAAGTTCAGGGGTAAACCAGCGTAAATGAATTTTCTCTCCTTTATCTACAAAAAAGGCTGTTTCTGCAACTGCATTTTCTTTGGCTATTTTCAACAGTATGTTATCGGGTAACCAGTTTTCAAGGGGTACCACACAAGCTGGGTTTCCACCAAAAATGGTGTCGGTAAATGCGTCAACCTGATAGAGTGGATGTTTCATGATTCCATTAATTAAAATATGTTCCCAGCATCCGCTATCGGTGCTATCAAATGTATTCATTTAAGTGATTATTTCCAATAAATACGCTGCCCCTTGCAGGCTATAGTTTCTTTACTTTTTTCACTTATATTTATACTATCGTACATAAACTTTTTTACCTCAATTCGTTTATCTTATGAAGCTCTATTCAGTTATAACATTACTGTTATGTGCACTTTCTGCGAATGCACAAAAGATTAAAATACCCTATGAGCAGTTTACCCTGCCAAACGGACTGAATGTGATTCTGCACCAGGATAAAACCATTCCCCGCATCAGTGTAAATGTGTGGTATTTTGTTGGCTCGGGCAGCGAGAAGCCCGGACGCACCGGTTTCGCCCATTTATTTGAGCATATTCTATTTGAAGGATCGAAGAACGTGCCCGAAGGTAAGTTTGATGAATGGCTAGAAGCTGCCGGTGCCAATAACAACGGCTCCACCACCGAAGATCGCACCAATTATTATGAAGACCTTCCTGCCAACGCTTTGGATCTGGCGTTATTCCTGGAATCTGATCGCAGTTTTCTGCTGGCTTCGCTCACGTATTCTACGGTAGATGGTCAACGGGATGTGGTGAAAAATGAACGCCGTCAATCCTATGAAAATCGACCTTATGGTAAAGCAGGTCTCGATGTACCTGCATTGCTGTATCCAAAAAATCATCCCTATTCCTGGCCCGTAATCGGATCTATGGCTGATCTTTCCGTAGCGAGCAGACAGGATGTGGCTGATTTCTTTACTCAATTTTACTTGCCGGGTAATGCATCCCTTTGTATTGCAGGTGATATCGATTTGGTACAAGCAAGAAAGGCGGTTGAAAAATGGTTCAGTGATGTGCCCGCAGGTAAACCAGTAGCGCCCATTCAACCAGTATCCGCTGCACTTACAGAGGAAAAGCGCGTGGTGGTGGAAGACAAAGTGCAACTCCCCCGAATGGAAATGATTTGGCTTACCCCTGCAAATTTTCAGCCCGGTAATGCCGAGATGGATCTGGTAGCTGCTATATTGGGAGGCGGTAAAAATTCAAGACTATATAAACGTTTGGTATATGATCTGCAAATTGCACAAAATGTTTCCTGTTACCAGGGCTCGAGTAAATTTGCAAGTGATTTTCATATTGCAGTTACGGCACGTCCGGGTATCGGATTAACACAAGTTGAGAAAATTGTGCAAGAAGAAATTGAACGACTTAAAAATGAGCTGCCTACCGAACGAGAATTGAATCGGGTAGTTAGCCAAGGAGAGTCGCGTTTTCTTTCTCAGATCGAACGATCTGGGGGCTTTAGTGGAAAAGCAAATCAGTTAAACGAATATTATTTTTATACCGGAAATCCCGATTACTTTAATGAAGATCTTCAGCGTTTTAAGGCAGTAGACGTATCTGATATTTCTGCCGCTACCCGAAAATACCTTCGTTCCGATGCACGAGTAGTAATGAGCATTGTTCCCGAAGGAAAAAAAGATTTAGCAGCCTCCAAAAACTAATACCATGAAAAAAATATTCATTGCTTTTATACTTGCTTCCCTGTTTCATCCTGGTTTTTCACAGGCACCTGTTCGTTCGGGTCCGCCCGCTTTGGATAAAGTGAAAAGTCTTACACTGCCTACCCCCGTTCGATTTACCCTTTCTAACGGACTAAAAGTGGTATTGATGGAAAAGCACAATGTGCCCTTAGTACAAGTGAACTTATTAATTGAAACCGGCAACTACGACGACCCATTGGGTAAGGAAGGACTGGCCAGTTTCGCCATGGATGTACTTGACGAAGGGGCCGGTAATTTTTCTGCACTGCAACTTTCCGATGAAATTGAATACCTCGGTGCTCAAATTGGATCGGGTAGCAGACCCTTCTCTTCCGAAGTAAATTGTACGGCACCCATAGCCCGTTTACAAGAAGCCATCTCACTGATGAGTACGATTGTATTACGCCCTGCTTTTGCTGATAAGGAAATCGATCGCTTACGTAAGTTGAGACTGAACGGATTGCTGCAGAGTTATGATGAACCGAATGCCATCGCCAATCGGGCATTTAATCAATTGATGTTCCAGGATAATAGTCCGTACGGCCGTTTTTCTAGTGATAATTCCATTCGTTCTTATGTACGGGAAGACCTGTTGGCTTTTCATCGGACGCATTTTGTTACAGGTAATAGTACATTGATTGTTGCGGGTGATGTAACCCGTGAATCCATACAACCAGTTCTTGAAAAATATTTTGCTGCTTATCCTAAGGGTAATGCTGTTGCTAAAACAAGACCAACCCCCACTCAGGTAAAAGGTAGATCCATTTACATCATAGACAAACCTGGGGCTGCACAGTCGGTTATTCAGATTGGCAGACTCGGGCCAGCCCGAAACGACCCCGCTTACTATGCCGCAAATATTCTCAACACTATTTTTGGAGGTTCTTTCACTTCACGACTCAACAATAATCTGCGTGAACAACATGGATATGCATATGGTGCAGGATCTAATTTTAGTTTCTGGAATACCCCAAGTCCATTCCTGTCATCCTCATCTGTTCAAACCGATGTAACCGGAGCCGCTTTGGGTGAATTCTTTAAAGAGTTTGACAAAATACGTCTGCCGATTCCAGCGGATGAATTAAATAGGGGAAAGAATTACAATGCATTGGGCTATGCCCGTCTTTTTGAGACCAACAGTGATCTGGCTTCCACACTTGGTTCGCAGGTACTGTATCAACTGCCCGACGGGTATTATAACGGTTATGTAGGTAAAGTACTGTCAGTAACCCCCCAAGAAGTAACTGCGGCTGCCAATCAGTTTATTGTGCCAGATAATATGCTGGTGGTAATTGTTGGCGACCGGGCAAAGATTGAGGCGGGTATCCGACAACTAAATTTGGGTAACCTCAATTTCCTTTCTATTGAAGATGTGCTGGGTAAAAAACCGGTATTATAAAATTCGCAATAGGGATTTAAAATAAAAAGCAGTGCAAATTTTCTTTGCGCTGCTTTTTTTATATAGTCATTTTGGAAGGACTTTCTGTTGGGTGTCATAAGCCCTAATTGAGATTTTTCGCCTTAAACGAAGTTTTTCAATTCATTTTAATTAGGGTGGTTTACTCTACATGTTTGGCTTCTAATAAGGGCTTGATTTTTAGGTAAAATCTATTCCTATAATTTCAGTAAATCTTTGAACCCTGTTGAAAAACTGGATAAATTCGGAATCCAATTCCGAAAAAAGACAATTTTTTAACTCAAAACGCATGAAAGGGGCAGCTACTTTGCTAATTCAACTACCGCTCTAGTTTAAAATTGGGTTCCTTGGCTGGTCTCTCTTTTCTATTCGCCACTTCCCAGCCGGTTAAATACATCCAATCCGTCATCTTTTTTAACTTGGGATAATTAATATTTTGGGCAATATCCTTCGGTGTATGATAATCGGGATGCAATAAAGAGGTATACATCAAAGCCGGAATACCCAATCGGGCATAGGGGAGATGGTCGCTTCTAAAATACCATCCCTCTACATGGGTAACTTTATCATAGGTTGTATCCAACTTGAATTGCGGTCCCTTTAGATTGGCTTGGAGTGCAATATTTACTAAATCGCTGGAATTTTTATGGGGTGCTTGGGCACCTAAAATAGCCGCACTGTCAATATGATTCCTGCCAATCATATCGCCATTTAAAACGGTTACTATGTTGTCTAGATTTACGGTAGGATGTGCCGTGAAATATCTTGAGCCTAATAGTCCCCGCTCTTCAGCACCATGTATTACAAACAAGATGGATCGTTTAGAGGGATGCACTTTAAAGGCCCTCGCAATGGCAAACATCGCCACATCCACACTGGCATTATCATCGGCACCATAATAGATAGAATCCCCTTCCTGTAAATTGCGGATCCCATGGGCATCTTGGTGACCGCTATAAAGAACATACTCATTTTTTAAAGTTGGGTCAGTTCCTTCAATTTTACCGATGATGTTTACGGAGGGATAGGCATAATGTTGAATATTCAGTTTCATCGATACGCTGGCATTATTGGCAATCATCTGTTTATCAGCGGCATGAACCCAAATTACCGGCACTTTAAATTGAATTTTTTCATTAGGCCCTCCTTCTATATCATACGTGCCTCTTTGAAAATTCGCATTGGCATCCTCTAAACTTTTCTCACCTACCTCATCCGCAACAATAAAAATGGCAGCTGCTCCTTTGCGAATTAAAGGCATAGCATATTTAGTCATGATACTTCTAGAATACCGCCAAGTAGGTAAGGAAACATCTAAATTAATTCCCTTACTATTGGCTTGAAATGCTACTATTTTGCCTTTTACGTCTATTTTACTCGTATCGATATCAACTGCATTCCCAGCATATAAAATGATACCACTTCCTTCATAATTCGCCATTTGCTGCACACTTACCTCTTTCCATATTTTCATTTCCTTCCCATTGATTTGGATGGTAGATTTTTCATCCAACACATTTCTCATCAAATTAAAAAACTGAAAATAAGTGCCATCATCTCCGAGAGGGAGTAGGCCTATTTTTTTATAAACCTCACCGATATAGGTAGAAGCTTTTAATTCATCTAAAGTGCCAGCAGACCGACCTTTAAAATGTGCATCGGCTAAGGCATATAAATCATTTTTTAAATCAATTGATTTTATGGAGGATAATCCTGCAGGTACATTGCTTTTTTGTGCTTGTACAGCAGCTAATAGGGTTACTAATGAGAGTACTAAAAATATTGTCTTCTTCATTTTAGAAATTTGAAATAAAGATACAATAATCAATACTAAACGAAATACAAGCATAATTGCAACAATGGGAAAATTATAGCATAGAATTGCCAATTAAGAATCATACTTAAAAATCAATCTCAATTTTCCAATCAATGTTTTATCTCAAACCGATCTACTTCCTTGCCAGTGGCCGATAGCTGACGAATCACTAATTTTTTACCAGTAATTTCTCCGGTTGTAAATGTGTGAAATTGTGAAATAAATTTCGAGGTAAATCCTTGCCAGGAATCTGGCTTTTCTTGCTGTTCGGGATTGTAGAGGTCTTGTCCACCCGCTCCAGTAACAATATAAATAACTCCTTTTGGGGAAGTGTTTTTTTCTCCGTCAAAAATTTTGTCTAAGTTCCAGGCACCATTTACTACTTTGCCCCGTAATGTTTTGCCATCTCTGCCACCAATCAACTGAATGCCTTTACTTTCAGGATGAAAAGTTAATGGATAGCTGCGCTGATAATTATGAACATGCCCGGTAAAAACTACGTCTACCTTACCAGCTTCAAATAAAGGGGCTAATAGGCGGGTTTGCTGTTGCTCAAAATGTTCTATAGATGAGTTAAATCCTGGATGATGAAATAAAACAAATCTCCATTCCGAAGCCTGCGCTTTATTCAAATCTTCTCTTATCCAATCCAAAAGGGTTTTGTCGGTAAAGTCCACATAATTATCTGCATCCAGTATAAGCCAATGCGCATTGCCGTACTCAAAAGAAAATTGCGTCATCCTGGGATAGGATTCACCTGCAGCCGATAAAAATGCTTTTTTATTTTCTTCAGTCCCTATGAGGTTGGGTAATACACTTGTTCCCTCTTGAAAAATCGGTCCATTAAGCGGTTGTTTCCAATAATAATAATAGGCAAGTGCATCAGGATAACGATTCAAATCACGCGTGTCGGCATCATGATTTCCTACAGCCCCAACAAAAGGAATTTTACTCATAATCGGAAATCCGGCAGTATCCACTTTGGTAGTATTATAAATCGGCCAGAATCTCTTTTGGTATTCGCGAATAAGTCCATTATCATAAACGATATCGCCCGGAACAAATGCAATGTCTGCATCCGCCTCATATACGCCTTTAGCAATTTCCACACTCTCCTTTGTGCCAGCACCTATATCTCCAAATACCACAAATTTCTGCGGCTGGTTGACTAGCTTGGGGGTATGTATTAATGAGCTAAATACTACTTCACCATTTTTCAATACCCGATAATTTCCTGTTTCTCCTGGCTTCAAGTTTGTTAATAGGCAAGTATAAATTCTATGTGGAACTGTTTGTGCAATTTGAATATTAGTAAAGGAAGGACTGGTTTGTGGTATCCAATTTATTGTGCCGGCTGATTGATATTCAACTACCCAATTTTGATCTTGGATATCCGTTTGCCATAATAGGGTTATGGAAGTGGGTGTTGGATGATGACCAATTTGTAAATAGGGACTTACTAAAAAATGCTGGGCAGATAAATCTAATCCAACCAATATAAGCGATAGGCAGATATATAGTTTTCTCATATAGGGGCAATTACAAATTACAGATAGTTGTTGAAAATGATTTATGTAGGGGTTTAAAAAAAGCCGGTAAAACCGGCTTTTTTTCTGTTGAACATTAATCTTTTTTTTTTTCTTTTTTACCATCAAACATATTGGTAACCTTATTCCACAAATTACCAGCTACGTCTTTTAATTCTTCCAGTTTTTCTTCAGCCTGTTCCTTAAATTCTCCCAATTTTTCTTCGGCTTGCTCTTTGAATTCTTCGAATTTTTCTTCTGCCTGAGTTTGCAGATTTTCCGCCTGATCTTTGAAAGAATCCATCAGGTTACTTGCTTCCTGATTTTCGGCTGGATTGATTGTTTGCTCTTCTTCTGGTAAATTGTTAATTGACATATATAGGGTTTTAATGGACGAATTTAGAGCATTCCTTTCCTAAATTTCTATTCATAGCAGAATTAACAAAAACATCATTTGAATTATCCTTTTACACTCCAACCTGGAAATTCCGCTTAAATAGCCCCCACTTGACCGCTCCAAACAGCCCCCACTAGACCGGGGCAAACTGCCCCCACTAGACCGGGGCAAACTGCCCCCAGCAGATCGGAGCAAACTGCCCCCCCCATTCCAGCGTTTAATCATACTGTTTATCATATTGATTTTCTAGTTTATGATGATGTACTTTATAGGCATCCGTAAACTTAATAATTCATGGCCAATAAAGCAATCAGTATGAGCAAAGTACGCC
>JAPLEI010000102.1:0-2882 GCA_026391195.1 Bacteroidota bacterium
CAGATCGTTACCACTTAAACCATCTCCATTCATATCACCACTGTAGGTGTAGGAGAAGCGACCTTGGTTTTGTGATTGGCCATATAAGGAGAATTGCAAAGCAGCTGATTTGCCTAATTCAACACGATAGTTCACATTACCGATAACACGGTTACGAATTTCGTTATCGCTGAATGCCATGTCGGTATTGTTGTTACCACGAACACTTTGAATACCAGACCAAGAGCTAAATGCAATAGAACCGGGCGTCATATAGTCACGGGCTCTAGTAAAAGTGTAAGCAGCAAACCAACTTAAACCTTTATTACCACGCGCTTGCTTTTCTAATTTCGCAGTAACCTGAATAGAACCTCCCAGTGGCGCACTTTCCATTACAGTGGCATCACTGATTTTAGGAACAAGGCGAAGGGCATTGTTCTGGGCGCTTCCTGATAAACCTAGACCAGCAAAACGGGGACGTGTATCGGGTCCGTTAAAACGGGCAGTGGCAGGCACCAAGTTAGCATTGTAATAATTGATGTTGCTGAGCGACTGTGTGTAAAGGAATTCAGCAGTAGCTACGATGTCTCTACCTAACTTCTGATCGATGGCAAAATTGCTTCGCAGTACCTGAGGAAATTTGAAATCATTCTCAGTAGCAGCAATATTGTAAGAAGAAGCAGGAGTTCCTGGAGTAGGCAAGAAGTTAGGATAACTTGAAGGAACCGTTGGTCTAAATGGATAAGCAGATGTATTATTAACATTCACACCTCCATTTAACACACCATTATTACCCACCTGATTGCTGATGAATACGAAAGAAGGACGGCCGGTGAATAAACCGATACCACCACGGATTTGGGTTTTCTTATCTCCGTTTACGTCGTAGTTAAATCCAATTCTCGGACTAATCATCAATTTAGCAGAAGGCAGCTGAGAAGTACTCAGTTTGGTAGATTTACCCATGTTATCAATGAATGAGAAACCATCTACTTCATTATTTGTATAACCGGATCCGACAAAATAAGGAACTTCAAAACGGATACCATAAGTAACGTTGAAATTATTTTCTATGTTTACTTCATCCTGGATATAGGCAGCAATCTGACGAGCTTTGGTAGTTACTAACCAGGGACCTCCACCATCTAGGTTGCTGAAGTTAGCACGGTAATTTCTCATAAATACCGGGCTGAAGGTCTGGTTAGGGTTGGCTTTGTATGCGTTGGCAGCTGTATAAAAATCAGCCAAGTTGTTGAAAGTATAAATACCATTGATCAATGGTGTGAAACCATTGGTGAAAGTGAAGCTTTCATAAGATAAACCTGCACTAATCGTATGCTTTCCAGAATAGATGGTCAGGTTATCGCTGAACTGCCAGGTATCCGTATTCAACAAGTTGTTGGGGGTAAAAGGATCATTACCAAATGAAATGTAGTTCAAACTTTGATTAGCCTGTGCAGTGGGAACTGTAGAGGTACCAGAAGTTGGTAAACTAGTAAGTGGACTGCTTCCGTCCTGAATATCCACCATGGGAAAATCACCACCTTTTAAACCACGAAAATCACGATTGGCAGTATATCCAAAAGTAATTTCATTGCTTACTTTATTGCTATAACGGCTGTTCAACTGAGCAATCACACCATAAATGTTATTGTTGATTTCATAAGCTGAATTAGAGAATGCCAGTGAATTCGCATTAGGTCCGCGGCTTCCGTTGGTGGTATTACTGCTGCTCACACCAACATCTCTCTTAGATAACAGCAAGTTACCGCGAATACTGAACTTATGTTTGTCGTTGATGTTCCAGTCGAAACGGGCAACGGCTTTGTCACTTTTGGTAACAAAGGGATATCCCTGATAAGATCCTGGATCGTAGTTGAAAGTACTTTTCAGGTATGTGGCTAGCGCGTCTAATTCAGATACTTTTACACGGGTAGTATTTCCGCTAATAGCAGAAGCTCCATTGCTGGCATCTGCAGTCCATAAAGTACCCACATCATTTCTGCGCTCACCTTCGTAGTTCAAAAAGTAAAAGAGTTTATTCTTCTTTAAAGCGCCACCTATACTTACACCATATTGTTTAACATCAAATGCATTGATAACAACATCCTGCTTTCCTGCAGCACCTGCTTTGCTTCCTACCAAATTTTCATTACGCACATTGTAGAAACCAGTGCCATGTATTGTGTTGGTACCACTTTTAGTTACAGCATTGATGCTGGCTCCGGTAAATCCTGCATCGCGTAAGTTGTAGGGAGAAACGTTGATTTGAATTTCCTGCAAGGCATCCAAAGAAATAGGAGCCGAGTTGGTTTGACCACCATTCAGTGCACTCAATCCAAAAGAGTTATTGAAAATTGAACCGTCTAAAGTCAGGTTGATGGCACGACCATCCTGACCGGCAAATGAAGTTCCGTTACCAGCTTGAGGTACCAAACGTGTTAAGTCGGTAATGTTACGACTCAGGGTTGGTAAGGTTCCAATTAAGCGGGAATTGATATTGGTAGAAGTACCTTTTCTGTCTTTAGAAATCAAAGCAGCTTTTTTAGCGGCAGTTCCGCTTACGGTTACTTCTTTCAATTCACTGGCGGCATCATTCAGCACCACATCAATCACGGAAGGCTCACCTACCTGAACGATAACATCAGAAACAACTTCTGTTTTCAGTCCCACATAAGTGAAAGTGATTTTGTAAGGTCCACCGATTCTCAAACCAGGAACTGTGAATTTACCAGTTCCGGTAGAAACAGATTTGTACTTAGAACCAGATGGCTCGTGAATTACTTCTACTGAAGCACCCGTTAGGCCTGCTCCTTTAATGTCTTTTACAAAACCGGTGATAGTTCCGGTTGTAACTTGTGCCATTGAAGCCGCCGCCATAAAGAGGGCAGACACCAAAATGG
>JAPLEI010000102.1:2896-3276 GCA_026391195.1 Bacteroidota bacterium
GACACCAAAATGGTCAATCTTTTAACGATTCGCATAATTGCTAGTTTTAGAAATGCAAATATGCAGCTAAAATGCTGTTTTCAGTGAATTTGGCCCGAATTAATGATAAAATAATTTAAGCTTTTCTTCATTTTGTTAATTATTTGGTGATAAGAAGGGCCATTCCGGTAAAACAAATCTAAAAATTACCGATTCAAGTCTGCTGGCTAGTATAAACGACACTTATTTCAATATAAAAAATATTATAATATGATTTTTATACCCGGTTGAATTATCCATCTCGACAAGCGGGAGCTGTTATAACCACTTACTTCCTGTAGGGGAGAAATGGACAGCTCATCCGGATCAAAAGTATACGTCGGCTCTAACCGATTTTCATC
>JAPLEI010000102.1:3286-8175 GCA_026391195.1 Bacteroidota bacterium
GATTTTCATCACGATACCCCATAAATCTCAATCCCTGAATTTGATGAGTGGGTAATTCCCATTTTCTACCTGATTCCCGATTAATCAGTGCCATCAAATTAAAGCATTCTAAACTTACTTTTAATTTCACGGGTTGATGGGTAAACCGGATAACGAACTCCCACTCACATTTGATATCACACTGAAAAGATACCGGTAATTGTGCCCCATTTCTTTCGGCAAATCGTTCTCTACTTTTGGCAAGATAAGGGCTTGACTGGATCCAATTTTCCAGCATCGAGGCTTGCTCCCGGCTGCCGATGGGTCTGATTCCGTTAAAAAAAGGAACAAAATTCATCTGTTCAATCTCAGCCTGCGTGGGGATATACATCAGTTCATTGTATCCGTTAATTCCATCTTCTCTCACCATGCTTTTCCCCTGGTATACATAGCTATAGGGGGCGTTGGATTGTGCCATCCACAAAATACTGAATTGCCAGTGGTTTTTTTGTTGGCTCGAATATCCATCCCCATGTAATCCAATTACCCATTTGTTAGGTCTGCTAAAATCGGATAGCGATAATGCCGGATCATTTCTGCCATTTACCGTTTCGGTTTGCTGCCAAACGCTATTCAATACACTGCCGGTAGCATCCCGAAAAGTGCGGGTGTTGCTGCTGGCGTAAGCAGCTTCTATACTCCAAATATCATTTATCCTGAAAAAACCACCCACTTTCCAAAAATATCCTCCTGCCCCCGATTGTTGCCGGGTATGCATTAAGATGGCATAATCGTAGGGATTTTTTCCATTAATAACCATTGGCAATCTTGCTCCCTGTAAAACCGGATACACTTTTCTTTTACCGGGGGAAGCTGAGTTTTTCTCAGGTAAGGGAATGTTTAATTGAGTAAATGCAGGCTCAAATAGGTTGCGGGTGATCAGGGCCGACAAATAAAAGGTACAACGGTCATTTGCATATTGTAACTGAGTGTGGAACCTCCATTGAGTAGGTAAGTTGATAGCAGCTGCCACCAGCGTTAATGGAATTGCGTTGGCATATTCTGGCCGAACCAACCCTGCTCCCACCGGATTTCGGAGTTTATTTAATCGCAATCTATCTAATTGATCCCCTTCTGCCTCCCATCCCAACAAGTTACTTCCCCCACTAATATAGGCCGATCCGGGCCATACCATTGGCATCCTGCCTGTTTGAATACCAATTGCAGATTCCAGGGTAAGTTTCGAAACGATTCGCCAGCGAATAGCCATACTGGGGGCAAATGCCCATCGGAAAACCGGTGTTTGACCCGTGCTCGCTCCCTCCAATGACCGGTACCGAGCATAAACAGGCAATACCTCGCGATTTACTGTTTCGTTTTCCAGGGGAGCTTTAAAAAACCAGCATTTTTGCAGATTACCACTCACCCACAAAGTAAATGAAGGGTGCATCCGAATTTGATCGCTCATCGTTACACTCCAGTCGCCCGTAATAAAACTTGTGGCCGATCGATTCGCTTGATTACCAGAAACCGGCTGTTGAAAACCAATCCGGTAATAAGAAGGTGCCTTTTGTAAAATAAAGCTGGCAGGCTGAGAATAAATTACATAGCCATAGGCCGCAGGCACCCATAAGGATTGAAATCGGGCATAAGTAAATTCGGTACCCACCCGAATTAGTTGTTTCCCCCGGAGCCATTGAAGTTTCTTTTTCAAAGTGGCTATATCCTGTTGTACAAAATTTAATCCACTATTTATATCCGTACCCAAATAAACCGACCCTTTTTCGTGGTTGATTTTTACACGCGGAAATGGGGAACCGATAGCAGTTCTTTCATCAGTAGCATGGGTGAAATTTCCCGACCATTGATGAGACAGATTTCGGTCGTTCCTCTTTCTCCATTCAAACTGCAGGGTATAATTTTTCGATTGCACAACAAATCCACTGTTGGAGAAAAAAATTTCGTTGTTGGATCTTTTTTCGGGCTTAACCTGAGTGGCATCAAAGTACCGGGCACTCATCGTGAGTTGACTTTGATTGTTCAGCTGGGCATCTATTCTGAGTAACATTTTTTTTGCCGATTGTATTTCCTGCGCCTCCCGAAAATCACCGGGGTCGTAACCATAAGTAGATATAAGTTGATTTCTAACAATCGGTAACCATGTTTCAGTATTACTAGAACCCTGATTTTCTGTAAAGGGTTGCCGGATGGGTATTTGTTTTTCTTGCTGCTCGAGATTAGCAAAATAAAAAAGTCTGTTTTTTTCAAAAGCCCCTTTGGTTGATATACCACTGGTAGAGTTGTGAAAGTTGCCTGGATTTGTTCCCCGATTATATTCAGTAAAAGTGCTGCCAGTAAGAGCTGTATTTTGCCAATAATGATAGGCAGAAGTTTCGGATTGATTACTTCCCTTTCGGGTAATGGTTTGTATGGCGGCTCCGGTATAGTGGCCCTGCATTGCATCTACCGGACTATAAACCACTTTACAAAGCTCCATCGCTTCTAGAGAAATAGGGGAGCTGCCCGTTACTCCTCCGAAAGTTCCGGAAGGGGAAATGCCAAATAAATCATGTGTGATCGAACCATCTGTATACAACGCATTGTACCGATAGCTTTCTCCCGCAATGGAAACACTTCCTGTGCCTCCTATATCTATATGCGCTTCGGGTAGCACACGAAGCGCGTCTTGTAAATTTTTCGAACCGCTTGCAAAACGATTGAGTTGATCTCCCGATAAAACAGTTCCCGGTGAATAATTTTCCGAAAATGTATTTGAACGCCGGCTAGATTGTACCGTAACCGATTCTAATTGTTGTATCGTATCTTGAAATGAAATATTGATTTCTGTGGTTTCGCCCAGCCGAATAATTACTGAAAGTATTTGAACCGGTTTTACCTGAACATGCGTGGCGCGAAGCGTATAGCCATATCCAGGCTGAATGCCTCCCAAATAGTATTTCCCCTTTTCGTTGGTTACGGTGGTAATTCTTGTGCCACTGGGTCGATGCAATAAACTAATGGCTACACCGGGTATTGCTGTTTTTCCCTCCCCATATACCGTGCCGGTTAGTTCTCCCGAAGTAGGCTGGCAAATAATCTTACTCCAGCAAAAACAACTCATCATAAATAAAACTCTCCTAAATCCCATCCTGCAAAACAAGCCAGTAAAGTAACGTTCCGAATACGTATTTTCCGAATCCGATACAGATTAATTAACGGTATTTGAAAGCCTGCTTACCTGGTAACTTCCGTTTTGGGTACTCGTTTTGAAATTTCAGCTGTAACTTTGCGCCTAAAGTTGCATTATGTTAGATAGAATTGAAGATGCCATTGAAGATATTCGGAAGGGTAAGCTGGTAATTGTGGTTGACGATGAGGATCGCGAAAATGAAGGAGACTTTATTGTAGCAGCCGAATTTGCAACCCCCGAAGTGATTAATTTTATGAGCAAAGAAGGAAGGGGTTTGATTTGTGTTGCCCTTACCGAAGAACGCTGTGCTGCTTTGCAATTGGCTCCGATGGTAACCTCTAATACCTCGCTTCATGAAACAGCTTTTACCGTTTCTGTAGATTTGATAGGGGAGGGAACCACTACTGGTATTTCTGCTCAGGATCGTTCTAAAACCATATTGGCATTGGTTAACCCCACTACCCGGCCAGAGCAACTGGGCAGACCCGGACATATTTTTCCTTTGAAAGCCGTTTCTGGTGGGGTTTTAAGAAGAACCGGTCACACCGAAGCAACCATCGACCTTGCCCGACTGGCTGGGCTGCAACCTGCGGGTGCCCTGGTGGAAGTGATGAATGAAGACGGCAGTATGGCTCGGTTGCCGCAGTTACTGGAAATTGGCGCCCGATTCGGCATTAAGGTGATATCCATCAAAGATCTGATCGACTTTCGCCTGCGAACCGATTCATTGATTGAAGAATTGGTTCGGGTAGATATGCCTACCGCTTTTGGCCATTTTACCCTGGTTGCTTTTAAAGAAAAATTATCCGGCGCCGAACACCTGGCATTGGTTAAAGGGAACTGGCTTCCGAATGAGCCGGTACTAACCCGTGTGCACAGCAGTTGTTTTACCGGAGATATATTGTCGAGTCTTCGTTGCGATTGCGGTGAACAACTGCATAATGCCATGCGTAAAATTGAGCAGGAGGGAAATGGAGTAATTGTTTACATGAATCAGGAAGGCAGAGGAATTGGATTGATAAATAAATTAAAAGCCTATCAATTGCAAGAACAGGGACTCGACACGGTTGAAGCCAACCTGCAACTGGGATTTGGTATGGACGACCGCGACTATGGCGTAGGCGCTCAAATTCTCCGATATCTGGGGATTACACAACTTCGGTTGCTGAGTAATAATCCCAGAAAAAGAGCAGGATTAAAAGGGTATGGACTGGAAGTTACAGAGGTAATACCCATTGAAACATCGCCCAATAGTTACAACCTTAAATATCTCGAAACTAAGCGCGATAAACTCGGCCATGATATTTTGAATAAAGAATAGCCTTTATAGGAGCCAGTTTGGAATAATTTACTGCTGATGTTAGGATAATTGTAACCCCAAATCTTAAGTATCTCCTTTAATAACCTAGGAATCAGATTTTGTGATTTTTGATACCTATTTTTCAGATAGTAGTCAATAATCGCGTTTTCTCTCACATGTTACGACTCGTAATCTTAGTTTAGTTCGTAAATTTGTATATTCCAGTAGTAATACTACATAAATTATCAAAAATAGTAACAATTTCAACATTTTAGTTTAAATCACTATTGTCCGACTAAAATATAATAAAACTGGCATAAAAAGGGCAGTTCCTAAGAACCGCCCATAATCGTTAAGTTTGGTTTACCACAACTAAACATTACGATGAGCGAAGTTAAAAAATTTGTCGGACAGCCGGTA
>JAPLEI010000174.1 GCA_026391195.1 Bacteroidota bacterium
GCTAGAAGCTACTACGGATTAAAATCCGTAGGTATAAATAAAATCAAGCCGATGGCTCTTTAACCTCTCTCCACTCTTATTCCCCTCGGCGCAGACTCCACAAGCACACTCCTCACTCCAGCGGCACACTCACTCACACTGTTTTTATCGCCTCCTCACTTAATGACAAAATAGGAGATCGATTTAAAATTAAATTGGAGAAGTATTTGATGGATACCCTATGTCGGGGTGATTTTTAAAATTAATTTTTTTGATTTAGAAATTGGATTATTTCTCAATTCTAAATCCACGAAGAAAATCGGCTGTTTGCATTCTTTTTTTTCCTTCCAGTTGCAGGTCGGTTATATAAATCCATCCATCATTTGCGGCAAAGCGTAGGATGGTTTTTCCATCGGTATCCATGCTTCCTGGTGAGAGTTTGTGCATAGATTTTTCGGGTTGTGCCGCATAAATTTTTAAAGTTTTTTCGCCCAGTTTGCTGAGGGCACCCGGACTCGGAGATAATCCGCGAATCTGGTTATGAATTAATGCAACGGGTTGATCCCAATGGATAATACAATCTTCGGTAAAAATTTTGGGGGCGTGGTGTAGGGGTTCGTTTACAAGAGCTTCTTGCGGTTGTTCTTTTAAATCACCGGCTGCCAAACCTTTCACATTGTTTTTACTAAAAGTTGTGCACCCAACCGGCTAAGTTTTTCGTAAACAGTCCCAGTATTTTCATTTTCCCCAATGGGCAACGATTCCTGTAATAAAATGCCTCCGGTATCAATGGCATGTTGTAGGCGAAAGGTAGTTACTCCGGTAACTTTTTCACCATTCATTACGGCACGGTGAATAGGGGCGGCTCCGCGAAATTGGGGTAGCAGACTTCCATGCACATTGATGGTTCCTAAGGGAGGCATATTCCAAACTACTTCTGGCAACATTCTAAAAGCTACTACTACCTGCACATCAGCTTTTAATTGGGCCAGGGAGTTAATGAAAGCAGGATCTTTTAATTTTTCGGGTTGAAGAACGGGTAAACCCTGTTCAATGGCATATTTTTTAACGGCACTGGGGGTAGGGTGGAGACCTCTTCCGGAGGGTTTATCGGGAGCGGTTACAACGGCAACTACCTGTAATCCTGCTTTTACCAGTGCATCTAGGGATGCAACGGCAAAATCGGGGGTACCCATAAACACGATACGCAGATCTTCGGGATTCATAGGGCAAAATTAGGGTTTCGGATTGGTTGGCGGCAAATAACCCCCTTAGCCGATGCAGGTTAAACTGATTTTTTGTTGATTATGGCGCTAAACGCACCAATTATTCCGGAAGGATTGTATTTTCGCGCCGGGAAAATCTGTTTAACCGGTCGATAACCTTGTTATTGTGTCAGCTTGTCTGGCCATGTTGCCGGGGGTTGATCTACAGTCTACTCCCTTTTTTATCATTTTAAATTCAAAGCATGCAACAAGTAAAACACGGTGATACCATTCAGGTTCATTATCTTGGAAAACTGAATGATGGTGCCACATTCGACTCATCAGAAGGTCGCAATCCCCTAGAATTTGAAGTGGGAAGCGGCATGGTTATTCCTGGTTTTGATGCCGGTGTTACTGGTATGACGATCGGAGAAAAGAAAACCATTGTAATTCCTGCCGAAGAAGCCTATGGCCCCCGCATGGAAGATATGATTATGGAATTTCCTAAAGCACAGTTTCCTCCCGATATGGTTGCTGAAGTAGGAATGCAACTGAACATGAGCAACGGAAGCGGTCAGCAATTTCCGGTTCGTATAGTTGAAGTGAAAGAAGAAGTGGTAGTGTTAGATGCCACCCATCCACTGGCTGGTGACACCCTTAACTTCGATTTGGAGTTGGTAGCCATTACCAACAGCAAGTCAATGATTATTATGCCCTAAACGTACAAAGTATACTAATAAAGGTCTCGCTGCTGGATGCAGTTGAGACCTTTATTTTTGGTAATCGATTCGGCTATATCAAGAAACTACTGTTTCTTTTCTGGTAAACCACCAACCTAACCAGGCGCCACAAACAGCCCATCCGAGCATGCAGTCTATCAGGAAAGCCCGGTTGTCGAATATTTTATACCAAATAAAAGTGCTGTAGGGAATTTGGATATATACAATCATCCCAACTGCCAGTGCGGCCACCCAGCATTTAAAAAAGGTTCTTTTCTTCCATTGCAACAACAGCCAGCAGAATAGGCCTACCATCAACACACTGGAAGCAAAACTTCTGAACATATTTAAGCCCATTTTACTTCCGCTCATCGAAAAGCCCTCATGATATTGAATCATAATCTGGGGGCGACCCTCCCAATCTTTGGCAAGTTTCATTTGTTCGTCCATGGAAGTACCAAGCGGGGCGGATGGAATTAGGTAACCCCCCGGTTTATCCAATTGTTGCTGCAAAAAGCGGGTAATGGTATCCTGTTTAGATGTATAGCTCTGTGCCGGCATATGCAGGTTCAGTATCGTCCAGGAAAGCGTTTGGGCGAAGAAAATTATCAGTCCACCCACTAAAGAAGGAATCAGATAGTTTTTCATAATTTTTTTTAGTAAGTTAACCTTATTTATTAAAACAACTCATCTTCGTTGTATTATATTTCTAACAGAATAATTATATGATCAATCAACCCAACTATTCAGTAACCGACCGTTTGATGCGGTATGTGCAAATAGATTCCACCAGTAATCCTGATAGTGTTCAGTTTCCCAGTACCGAAAAACAACTCAACGTAAGCAGGTTATTGGTAGAAGAATTGAAAGGGATGGGGGTGGAGGATGTGAGCTTGAACCCAGAAGGATACGTGATTGCCCATATTCCCGCAACGGTGCAGGGGAAAGTGCCAGTAATTTGTTTTTGCAGTCATGTAGATACAGCCCCCGATTGTTCGGGCACCGATGTAAAGCCCATTTTGCATACTCATTATACGGGTGCGGATATTCATTTGCCCGATGATGCGGAGCAGGTAATACGTATGGCAGACTATCCTTACCTGCAACAGCATATTGGAAAGTCCATCATCACCGCTTCAGGAAAAACATTATTGGGTGCGGATGACAAATCGGGCATTGCCATTATAATGGATACCATTGCCTATTTAATGCAGCATCCTACAATTCCACATGGAGAAATAGTGGTTTTGTTTACCCCGGATGAAGAAACTGGCCGTGGAACAGAACGATTATCGGTGGCAGAGTTGGGGGCGGATGTTGCGTATACATTAGATGGCGGCGAACTGGGCAGTTATGAGGAAGAGACTTTTCATGCCGATGAGGTATTAATAACTGTAGAAGGGGTAATGGCGCATCCCGGCTATGCAAAAGGGAAAATGGTAAATGCAGTTACCGTTGCAGCTCAGTTGGTGGATACCATCGCAAAGGAACTGCCTAAACCGGAACAAACCGAACACCGGGAGGGTTTTGTACATCCGCATACCCTAGAGGGGAATGCCGAAAAAATTACGATTCGGTATCTCATTCGAGATTTTGCTTTGGAGGGATTACACCAGTTTGAACAGAAAATACAGTCAATCGCAAAAGAATCTGCGTTGGCTTATCCTTCAGCCAGGATAACCTGTACGGTAAAAGAACAATATCGGAATATGAAGCCGATAATCGATCAGCATCCTGAGATTTTACAAAATACAAAAGCAGCTTATCAGCGAGCCGGGGTGGAAATGAACATTCAGCCCGTTAGGGGTGGAACGGATGGTAGCCGGTTAAGTTATATGGGCTTACCATGTACCAATATTTTTACGGGAATGCAGGCCATCCATAGCAAGCACGAATGGATTGGAGTTTCTGATATGGAGCGGGCAGTGGATGTGCTAATAGAATTGGTGCAGGTTTGGGCTGGGGGATAATTTTTAAATACTAAGCGCATGTAATAGTTGATCAATAATTGGTTGTAGAAAGAATGGAATTTCAATTTTAACTCAAAATTTGGCAGATAACTTATTATTATATTCTCCATTCACCACCTTCTGAAACCATTCTAAATGGCTCGTTTTCCCGCTCATCCCAATCAGCTCTAACCGTCAACTTTAGTTGTATCTTTATAAAAAATATACCTATGAGCTTTCTTTTTGATTATTGGTTTATCTGGCTGGGTATTCTGATTGTATTCAGCGGATTGGTTACGGTTAATCAGGGAACCATTGCAGTGATTACCCTTTTTGGCAAGTATCAGCGCATTCTTCCACCTGGATTAAATTTCAAAATTCCCATATTGGAAAAAGTGTATAAAACCGTTAGTATTCAAAATCGATCGGTAGAACTCGAATTCCAGGCAGTAACCCTCGATCAGGCCAACGTATACTTTAAAAGTATGCTGCTGTATTCTGTAATAAATCAGGAAGAGCAGACCATTAAAAATGTGGCGTTTAAGTTTTTTAGTGATAAAGATTTGATGCAGGCATTGATTCGTACGGTAGAAGGTAGCATTCGCGGTTTTGTGGCTACGAAGCGGCAGGCAGAAATTCTGGTGCTTCGTCGGGAAATTGTAGAATTTGTAAAAGAACAAATTGACCAATCACTCGAAAGTTGGGGATATCACTTACAGGATCTTCAGATTAACGATATCACTTTCGATCAGGCAATTATGGATAGCATGAGTAAGGTGGTTGCTAGTAATAATTTAAAAGCAGCCGCTGAAAATGAAGGTCAGGCCCTCCTCATCACCAAAACCAAAGCTGCTGAAGCCGAGGGTAATGCCATCAAAATTTCTGCTAGTGCCGAAAAAGAAGCGGCCCGCCTGAGAGGTCAGGGAGTCGCCTTGTTCCGGGAGGAAGTGGCCAAGGGTATGTCGCAAGCTGCTGAGCAAATGAAACAGGCAAATCTGGATACCAATGTAATCTTGTTTAGTATGTGGACGGAAGCTGTGAAAAACTTTGCCGAATTAGGAAAAGGAAATGTAATATTTTTGGATGGTAGTCCCAATGGCATGGAAAATACCATGGGACAGATTATGGGTATGTTGCAAATGAAAAACAATAAAAAACCAGAGTAATTTCGTTTTATTCATAGAATACAAATACCATCATGAAAAACTATGTACTTCTCTACTTAGTTGTTTTACTTTTCGGAGTTGGCCTGATTTCTTGTTCTAAAAAAGATAGTACTCCTGCTGTTCCTACTTCCGGTAATTTGTCTGGCAGCATTCAAACCTGGGATGACAAAACCACTTCCACAAATGATATGGCCGGGGTTACGGTTACCATTACCAATTTGGTTAATAAGTCCACCACTACTGATGCCCAGGGCAGATATACTTTTACCAACCTGCCTTACGATCAGTATGATTTGGAAATTTTAAAAACCGGATATGGAACCGGCAAGGTTTTTGGTATTACTCATTCCTACGATCCTGCTGCGAGTTCCATTGGGAATACGCAAATACCCAATATCAGTTTTGGAAAGAAGTCAACCACTACGGTAACTGCTTTGGCGGTGAGCGGGAATAATGTGTTAGGGGAACCGGGGGTTAGTTTCTCCTACACGGTTAGTCCTACACCAACCCCTGCCAGTCGTGCGTTTGTTAGATATTTTTTAAGTACCACTGCTGATGTTTCTCCAACAAAATACCTTGCAGCCAGTGCGGTGGTGAACTTCAGCAATGGCAGCGCGATTACCGGTTTTTCTACCAGTCAATTGGTAGGTATGGGCTTTACCTCGGGGCAAACCGTGTATGCAAAAATGTTTGGAGAGTCTTTTGTAACCAATGAATATTATCAACCCAATTTGGGATATAAAATCTTTCCTAATATTAATCTAACCAGTCCGCCTGCGGTAAGTTTTGTGGTGCCGTGATAGTATATGCGTACCTATTTAGGTAGTAAATTGTAAATACAACAAGGTTAAAGCGGCAATCGTCATTACCAGCAACGCGAGTACACCTAGGATATTGGTATTTCTAGAGTTTACAAAAGTTCCCATAATTTTTTTGTTGTTGGCAA
>JAPLEI010000091.1:0-1910 GCA_026391195.1 Bacteroidota bacterium
AGAGCGTTCAATCCGTCTATTTTTTATGTAATTGGTTGTTGCCGCAGTCACTATTTGCACTCTTATAAATAGCCGAGAATTTGGTAAGAGATGGCAACGAATGCTAATTGGATAATATGCACTTCACCCAAGCATTTATCACCCGAAAAGGGAGTTATTTTTCCAATACAGCAAATGCTCCATGCGCATTTTTTGCAACAAGTGTTTTTTTGATGAACACCAACAAAAGATTGCTACCCCACTTGAAAAATTATTCAGCCATTGCATCTTTTCCGAGATTGCCAATAACTCGCATTGCTGTTTTGTTCATAGTTGTTGTATTTTGTTTTAAATAATAGAAATGATCACAAAAAACAAACTAGTCGTAGGTTATTTTTATTTAATACGATAATTTCAGTCAAACACTTTTATGGTTGCCAAAAAATCCGTCATTTTACGCAATCTCGGCATATCTAACCAACGAAATTTGCCATCCTGTCAGCCTACCCTCAATTGGTACTGCTTTTGATGAGGGAGGGGGAAACGGTGTATTATGCAAAAAGGACAAATTCGCGTTCAAACGGAAAACATATTTCCGATCATTAAAAAGTTCCTCTACAGCGACCATGAAATTTTTCTTCGTGAATTAGTGAGCAATGGGGTGGATGCCTCCCAAAAATTAACTACCCTGGCTTCCCTGGGGGAAACCGCCGCAGAGGTAGGTGAATTGCGTATAGAGGTAACCCTGGATGCGGCTGCTAAAACCCTCACGATTACCGATAAAGGGATTGGAATGACTGCCGAAGAAGTAGATAAGTATATCAACCAGGTAGCATTCAGCGGCGCAGAAGAGTTTATGCAAAAATATAAGGATGCCAATATTATCGGGCATTTCGGATTGGGTTTCTATAGTGCTTTTATGGTGAGCGATAAAGTAGAGATTTTTACCAAAAGTCACAAAGGCACCCCCGGTGTTTACTGGACCTGTGATGGTAGTCCCGAGTTTGAATTATACGAAGTAGATTACGATCAGCGAGGAACTAAAATTGTTTTGCACATCAATGAAGAGAGCAAAGAATTTTTAGAAGCGGCCCGCGTTCGGGGAATTCTGGAGCGTTTTTGTAAGTTTTTGCCCATCCCTATTTATTTCTATGAGGCTGGGCAGGAAAAGCCAGAAGAAGATAAATCTATCAACAATCCTAAACCCCTATGGATTCAGAAACCTTCGGACCTTACCAAGGAAGACTACGAAAAATTTTACAAGGAATTATATCCCTTCAATGAAACCCCATTATTCTGGATTCATCTGAATGTAGATTATCCGTTTAACCTTACGGGCGTTTTGTATTTCCCCAAAATCAAACATTCATACGAAATACAGAAAGATAAAATTCAGCTCTATTGCAACCAGGTTTTTGTAACGGATGAAGTGAAAGATATTGTACCCGAATTTTTGATGTTATTGCAGGGGGTAATTGATAGTCCGGATATACCACTGAATGTGAGCAGAAGTTATTTGCAGGGAGATCCGAATGTGAAAAAAATCAATGCGCATATCACCAAAAAAGTGGCGGATAAGCTGGATGAGATTTTCCGAAACGAACGCAGCTCATTAGAAGATAAGTGGGAAAGTTTGGGCTTGTTTGTGAAGTATGGTATGATGACGGACGACAAGTTTTTAGAGAAGGCCAACAAGTTTATGGTAATGGAAGATACCGACGGAAAATTCCATACCCTGGAAGAATACAAAATGGCCACAGAGGCACTCCAAAAAAATAAAGATGGCCGGCAGGTAGTTTTATACACCACCCAACCCATTCAGCAGGATGCGTATATCACCGCCTGTAAAAACAAAGGCTATGTAGTTGTTAAGATGGAGACTTTGGTGGATGCAGCTTTCATCAATACCATGGAATCGAAATGGGAACAGG
>JAPLEI010000091.1:1923-11093 GCA_026391195.1 Bacteroidota bacterium
AGGTTTCTTTTGTTCGAGTAGATGCTGATATTGTAGACAATCTGATTGATAAACAGGAAACAGTTGATTCGGTGCTTACCAAAGAAGAAACTGAGCAGCTAAAAGAATTGTTTACCCTGCAAGTGGCCGATTTGCATATTACTACTGAAGTGGTGGGATTGAGTGTTGATACTGATCCGGTAGTGGCTACTCGTCCTGAGTTTATGCGGCGAATGAAGGATATGGGAGCAAGCGGTGGCGGCATGACGGCTTTTTATGCACAGATGCCGGATGAAGTTACTTTAACCATCAACGGCAATCACCCTATTTTTGCCGGCTTATTAAAAGAAGCAGATGAAACGGTGAAGAAAAATCGGGTAAGAAGTCTGGCAGATTTGGCCTTGTTATCTCAGGGCTTATTGAAGGGCAACGATTTAACGGCCTTCATCAAACGAAGTGTAACTATGATGCAGTAATGGAGCATTAAATTAAACGAATACAGGCAGTCGCAAATATGCGGCTGCCTTTTTTTATGCTACATGTGCTTTTACATCCAGCACTTTTAGTTGAAGGGAAATATTGCCATTGTATTCATTTTCATCAATGGTAAAAACCACATCCAGCCATTCTCCGGATTCTACCAGGGGGAATAGTTGTTTCATATTAAATCCAATTCCCTGCAGGGTGGTATTATCTTGTTGCAATACAAAACGGATATGCTGTTCTTTTACTAGTTTACAGTATCCCTTGTTTTTTACTTTTCTGGCTAAAAATACAGGCCGCATATTATCCGGACCAAAGGGTTCCATTTGCTGGAGAATATGAAAGAAGGCTGGTTTCACGTCGCTGAAATGAATAACGGCATCAATTAATATTTCCGGTGTTTCTTGTTCAGGAGTAATCTGCTTTGCTACGGCGTTTTCAAAGGCAGCTGCAAAAGAAACCACGTGCTCGGGCAGCAAGGTCATGCCGGCAGCTGCAAAATGTCCCCCATAACCCAACAGCCATTCCCGGCAGGCATGGATGGCTTCGTACAAATTAAATCCTGCCACACTTCTGGCACTACCCGCTACATAGTCGCCACTTTTGGTTAGTACAATGGTGGGGCGATAATAGGTGTCAATTAATCTGCTGGCTACAATCCCTACCACGCCTTTGTGCCAGGTTTCTTTATATACGAGGGTAGATTTTTTAGCTGAATGGTACGGGTCGTTTTTGATTAATTCCAGGGCTTCGATGGTGATCTGGCTATCGGCTTCTCTTCTTTCGTCGTTATTTACCTGTAATTGTTCGGCAAACTGCATGGCAGTAGCTACATCGGGTTGCAAAAATAACTGAACAGCTTTTCGGGCATCATCCATTCGGCCGGCTGCATTAATGCGGGGTGCGATAATGAATACCAGATTTTGAATGTGTAATATTTTTTGTACGCCCGATAATTTTAGCAGTGCCCGGATTCCAGCGCAGGCGTTTTCGTTTACCTGCTTCATTCCATGGAAGGCAAGAATTCTGTTTTCGCCATAGATAGGAACAATATCGGCAGCAATAGCCGTAACTACCAGATCTAGAAATTGCAGGTAGGTTGAATCGGGTAATTGTAATTGTTTGGATAAAGCAGTAATCAATTTAAATCCCACCCCACAACCACACAGTTCTTTAAAAGGGTAGGGGCAGTCGATTTGTTTGGGATTGAGTATTGCATGTGCTGGTGGAAGTATTGCATCCGGCAGGTGGTGATCGCAAACAATGCAATCAATGCCTCTGGATGCTGCCTGCTCAATCAGGTCTACTGATTTGATGCCACAGTCCAGCGTAATAATCAGCGAAAAATTATTTTCAGCGGCAAAATCGATGCCGGCCTGTGAAATGCCGTATCCCTCCCGATAGCGATGGGGGATATAAAAATCGGATAAGGGATGCAATGCATGTATAAACTGGAACATGCAAGCCACGGAGGTGGTACCATCTACGTCGTAGTCGCCATAAATCAGTATTTTTTCCTGGTTTTCAAATGCCCGAAGGATGCGTTCAACTGCTTTGTGCATGTCTTTCATCAGAAAGGGGTCGTGCAGTTCGCTCAATTGTGGTCGGAAAAATGCTTTGGCGGCTTCATAGGTTTTCAATCCACGTTGCACGAGGATGCTACAAATGGTGGGATGTACTTGCAAGCTGCGCTGCAGTGCCTCCACTTCCTCAGAAGCGGCCGTTGCTATTTTCCATCTTTTTTCCATTAGTATGCCCTGTCGGTTGTATATCTTACCAATTCTTCCAATGCGTTTCTGATTTCGGAAGGTGGGAAACGATTCAGTAGTTCCAAAGCTTCATCTCGGTAGGCAAACATTTTTTCTGTTGCGTATTGGATGCCGCCCGTTTGAACTACCTGATCAATCACCCACTTCACCTTATCCTGCCGTTTGTTTTGGTTCTTTACTATATAAATGATCTTTTGCTTTACATCGGCAGGGCAGTGCCGGAGTGTATAGATAAGGGGCAGGGTAAGTTTTTTTTCTTTGATATCGTTGCCGGTGGGTTTGCCGATATCGGCAGTTCCGTAATCGAACAAATCGTCTTTAATTTGAAAAGCCATGCCCACTTTTTCGCCAAACTGTTTCAGTGTTTCGATGGACTCGGGATCGGAAAAAGTGCTGGAGGCGCCGGAAGCACAGGCAGAGGATAAGAGGGAAGCGGTTTTGCCTTTAATGATTTCGTAATATACTTCTTCGCTGAAATTGAGGTTTCTAGATTTTTCAAATTGCAGCAGTTCTCCTTCGCTCATCACTTTAACAGCATCGGCGAGGGTTTCGAGAATTACGTATTCTTTATTGTTCAGTGCTAACAGAAGGGCTTTCATCAGTAGGTAATCTCCCACTAATACGGCAATCTTATTTTTCCATAGGGCATTGAGAGAAAAAAAGCCTCTTCTTTCCAGGGAGTCGTCTACCACATCATCGTGCACCAGAGAAGCGGTGTGTAATAATTCTACTAATGAAGCGGCCCGGTAGCTGCTTTCGGTTAAGGGGCCTCCGAGTCGGGCACAGAGTAATACGAACATAGGCCGCAATTGCTTGCCTTTTCTTTTTACGATAAACCGCATGATTCTGTCCAGCAAGGAAACCCTGCTTTTTACGGCATCTCTAAAATGCGTTTCAAACAGTGCGAGTTCATCTGATATTACTTTTTTGGCCAGCTCCATCGGGCAATTATGCTGCAATATACTATGGATAAGTGCAATATCGGTCAGGTAGAACTCGTTATTCGGTAATTACGGCGGTTTTGCCGGTATTTCTACCTGTGAAAAAAATGTAAAAATAACCCTGCACAGGCTACAAAAACGTACCTTTGGTGCTCTGTTTAGTGGACTCACTGCCTTTAAAATCGAACTTATATGATACAGAAAAAATGGTTGCTTTCACTCCTGCTTGTTGTGATGGCTCAGCTAACTGCCCAGGCACAAATCGATTGGGGATGGAGTTGGAAAGATTCTGCTGTTATTGCCAATAAAAAAATGCCACAGCGAGCAGAGTTTTTGGCCAATGAATTTCCTTATCCGCCCAAGCCTCGCAGCATGTGGGAAATAGGTATCAGTTTAGGTAATTCCCGAATTATTGGCGATGTGACTAATTTTAAATTCGGATATGGGGTGGGCATCACGGCCCGCAAGGCATTGTCGAATGTAGTTTCATTACGAGGGGGGATTTTGTATCAGCAAACGGTGGGTATCAATCCTATTCTAAGCACCAATGCACCAACGGATGGTTTTTTAACTGCTACTACTCCTTATCGTGCCATTACGGGATATGATGACTATGCTAAATATGCTCCCGCCAATACCAACAAAGCACTACGGGCATTTGCAGCCAATTATAAAAACAACAGTTATACCGGAACCATAGATGTGATTATATCTACCAATACGTTGAGTTATTACCGGGGTAATCCGAAATGGGATATTTACCTGTTCGGAGGATATGCGTTGGTGGCAGCAAATGTTACTACCCGACTCACCGGAAGCGATAGTACTTCGCCCTTTGATTTTAGTGCGTTAAATTATAATGGAACCAAAGCATCCATTCAGAATGACGTAAATGCAGCATTAAATGCGGCCAATTCTCCAAATAAAGTAGCCCCCTTAAAAAATCGCCGCCGCGATTTAGGAACAGGTGATATGATATTAACCCATGCGTTTTCATTTGGAGCGGGGGTTTCTTATAAAATCAATGATAAAATCAACGTAGGTTTCGAAAATCGATTCATCAATACCCTGAATGGAGATATGGATGGATTGCATACCGGCCGAAACGATTATTTTAGTTATGCTTCTGCACAAATAAAAATTAATTTGGGCAATAAGTCGCGCAAGGTACAACCCCTGTATTGGCTCAATCCCAATAACTATGTATACAATGAGTTGAACGCCCCCCGCCACATGAAGTTAGCGAAGCCAGTGTTGGCAGATGCTGATAAAGATGGGGTAACTGATCAGTTTGATCTGGAGCCGAATACTCCTCTCGGTGCACCGGTTGACTCACATGGTGTTTCTAAAGATACCGATGGGGATGGTGTACCTGATTACAAGGATAAAGAACTGCTTACTCCTCAGCAATGCTTCCCGGTAAATACAGATGGTGTGGGTAATTGTCCGGATCCTGCATGTTGCAAAGAGTTGAAAGATTTGATAACGAATAATAAAATGCCACAGCCAACGGTTTCTACAGAATGTACCATCGGAAATCTATTGTCGCTGCCATTCCGCGGAAATGCTCGCCTTACCAAGGAAGCCCAACAATTACTGGCCGACGCAGCCGTTACTATCAAAGCGAATCCGGCTTGTAAGATCAAGGTAATTGGATATGGCTCTGCCAGCAAATCTTCTCAACAGCTTAGTTGGGAGCGGGTAAATGCAGTAGTAAAATACCTGGTAGAAAAACAAGGTATTTCCGAGAGCCGACTGTTGTTTGTGTATGCACAGGATGGAGATGCGGCTATGGTAGATTTGCAAGGTACTACTGAGGATGGACCGAATACGGTGCCTGCTCCGCATCCGAATTTGAAATCGAAGAATTAGTCCATGATTATTGATAGTAAGAGCCCGCCAAAGGCGGGCTCTTTTTTTGATGTAAAGGAAGTGTTGAGAATAGATTTTTCAAACATTTATATGGGAATGCAGGTGGCAGTTCTAGGAAAATCAGCGCCAAATTTTGAAATTTACAACCAAATTAAAGGCTAGTGGTTTTTCATAAAAATCTCTATTTGATGTAATGGCGATGTAATGATTAAGGGTGCTTGAAAATCTTTTTATTGACTATCAAGTAGTTAGTTAGTAATTTTCGAAAAAGATTTACGGAAAACCGTAATTGGTGGTATTGAATTAATACCTAGCTTTAAATTGGCTAAAGTTGACAGTGAAAAAAGATACCTCAAGGGGTGGTGTGAAAATTTTTGAAATAAAATTTCCGCTTCAATTTTTTAATACTACTTTTTTTTTAAATTTCATTTATCAATCATGAACTCCACTCCACTCCACTCCACTCGCTGAGCAGTAATTTTTATTTTCGATTTCCTTTTATTGTTGCAATACTTTTTATTTTTTCTGCCTGTACAAAGAGTATACAGGAAAAAGCTGTTGAGCCTATCGGGGCTGAGGAAATAGTGAATTGGTTTAAAGAATACAAGCAAAAGATGCCCGGTGCACCCAATCCGGTATGGTCTGCGGCAACTAAGACTTTTATTAATGACCTAATGATTGTGCGGGTTCCGTTGCTAAGTGGGGAGGGAGAAATGTTCTTTGCCAAAAAAATCAATGGTAAGGAACTAGAAGTATTATTTTTCAGAAGGGTAGGCACTTATGATAACGTTAGTAAAAATTTTACCGGGTATTATGAGAGTATTAATATGACTAATTATGTGTACCATAAAATTGATTATGTAAATGGAGTAAAGGTGGGGGAGTTTAAAAGTCAATCCATAAAAATTAAAAGCAGCCAAAATTCAGAAATAAAGACTTTTGAATCTGATTATGAAGGAAGTTGGTTGGGTGCTTTATGGTATTGTATTAGTAATTACATACTTGCTGTTCCAAAAAAGCAGTCTGATGGTGGTTGGAAATGTTATGGACTCGGTGGTAACGGGGGTAGTTCAAATCAGAATCTTCTACCAGGTAGTGATGGAGGTGGAGAATCTCAACCTCCTCCAGATTTATCCAATATACCAATATTAGTTTATCCTCCTGAATTCCCAACTCCTCCACCTACATGGAATCCTTTCCCATTTAATCCTGGGGGTGGGGTTGTTAGTCAAGATCCGCTATTAGGGAAAGAGTTAGCTCCCGAAAATTATATTTTATATCATTATTGGGAAGAAATTGACTATGACAATAATGATTATATAAATCCTCCTCAAAGTAACCCAACTTATAATCAGGATGGCTATAGGAAAAATGGACAAGTTTATATGTACAAAGATGGTTCAGTGCAGAATTATACAAATGATCTTGGAGGCAAGTTTGCTATATTTGTAAAAAGCCAAACAGGTCAAATAGTCTATTTTCCGGGTGCAACAATAACAGATTTCGGAGTCATTCAAAATACAGGTGCAACAACTAGTAATGGCGGAATACATGCTGATCTAACTTTTTCACTTGCTGGATTACAACATGAGTATGGCCATTTTTTACAGGCTCAGAAATATGGTAGTTTTATATATAATTCTAAAATTTTACCAGCTAGTTTGTGGAATATGATTGTGTCTCCATCAACTCACAAATATTTCTGGACAGAGGTAGAAGCAAATCAACTTTCTGTTGCATGGTTTGGCCCAACTTCTGATATTGCAAATGACCCAAACAAATACCCCAGATAAACATGTACAAAAATCTATTTATATTTATTTGCCTGATTTCGTTATTGCAAGGTTGTTTTTTAGGCATGGATAGGGTATATCCATTTTACAAAGTTATTAATAACTCGAAAAATTCTGTTCGTGTTTGTTTCTCACAAAAAAAGGAATACGATACAACTTTGCTTCGCCAGCAGTATTTTGTTCTCAAATGTGGGGATAGCATACACCCCTATTTAGACGACAAGGAACTCAGCCATTTGATGAACGAAAAGCTGGCATTTATGAAAGTTTTTAATGAGGATACTATTCGAATGATTTTAAATGAAAAAAAAATAAGCTCGTGGAAATTGATTTCTGAGAGGTCTTTTATTCAGAGCCGACAGCTGGATATCAGTAGTATTGGCGGAAAAGATACTTTGCAAATTATTTCCCCCTAATTATCTAGTTTGTAGCCTGTATTAGAATCATAACGATTAAAGTAATAAAAGCTTTCGAAGCTAAATATTATGGAAAGTGGTTGGTTATTAATCGCAATTGCCTTCTATCTAAATCGTATAATTCGCATGTTGGCTGCAACTATAGTTATGATTGCTTACTCATTTGAAGAAAGTTTTTCAGTATTTTTAATAAATACCCTCGAAGCCTGATATTAAAATAAAAAATGTACAAAAAAATACTCTTATCGGCATTTATAGTAATTACAATTAAATCATGTGTTATTGATACAATACAAAAGTTTTGTATAGTTAAAAATCAATCCGATAGAACTATTGCCATTTATTTTTCAAATAATATCAACCTTGATAGTACTGCTTTTAAAAGGCAATTTTATGACTCATCTTTTGCTATAAAAAAATACAGCACTGGAAATGTATTGGTTGATGACGATATTTTCTTAAAAGAAAGCTATAAGAATAATAATAATAGAAAATTATATGCCTTTTTTTTAGATCAAGACTCCATTAATAAATATTTTCAATTGCCAGTGTCTAATTTGATCAAAAAATCATTGTTAAAAAGTCAAGAGGTTGATATCCGTAATATTAACTCCCGAGATACTTTATATTATGTGGAGTAAAGTTTTCTTTCCCTCGTAGTCTTACGCCTTATGGCGTAGGAGACTGCGGTTCGGAGGAGCGGTACTTATTGTATAATCGAAAATATATAACCAGTATATTTATATCAAGTAAGTATGTTTTTTTGTATAATTAGCAAACTTTACGAGTGTTATAATACAAGTAAGTAATGATAGGTTTTTTCATCACTATTACCTTTGCAAATTGGTTCCTCTTTTCTTCATAGATTCCCAAGGGTGATTATGCGATGAATGCCTCTTTTCTTCATAGATTCCCAAGGGTGATTATGCGATGAATGAAAGCGGGGACAATGCGAGGAAAAGAAAGAAGTATATTTATTCATGCTTAAGTAAAGAAAACATGAAGAATTCAATTATAGTAATAATGTTGCTATTTGTTTTGTCTTGCACAACATCTAAACAAAGTAATAAATCAAAAGATATTGAATTAATTAAGCAATTGACTTATTGCAAATGCTTAGAATACAATATTAAAATGTATGTGGGTGAAGATTCCGTTGATATGAGCAGAGGATCAATAGCTGATATGATGAGCGTTTATGGCGGCAGTTTTGTTAGAAGTTGGAGCCCGCTTTTGGATAGTCTGGCTTATAAAGTTTATGCAGATGGCGAAAAGGCTAGATTTGATACCAATAAGTACCCATTTTCTTATGAGTTGGTTGAATATAAATTAGAGTGCCTTAAACTCTATAAATCTAAAAAACTAGATTCTTTGGCTAGGGTAATTTATACCCAAATCAAAAAGAATTCATATTAAGTGCCACCTGAATGGAATTGAATAACAGGTGTCCTCGATAAAGGAGTACGTAAATATTTTTGGGCACAATTGTTGAAGACTTTTCTAGCTATTAGGGAGGTGCAGATGGTCTTCAATGCTATTCGCTTTCCTTTCCCGCGTAGTCTTACGCCTTATGGCGTAGGAGACTGCGGTTCGGAGGAGCGGTACTTATTGTATAATCGAAAATATATAACCAGTATATTTATATCAAGTATAGTATGTTTTTTTGTATAATTAGCAAACTTTACGAGTGTTATAATACAAGTAAGTAATGATAGGTTTTTTCATCACTATTACCTTTGCAAATTGGTTCCTCTTTTCTTCATAGATTCCCAAGGGTGATTATGCGATGAATGCCTACGTCGGAAGACTATGCCTTTACTTTGAATATTCTTAAAAACTTTTGTAAATTTTCAAAGGAAAAGCAGAGGTGAACTAAAGACTATGCTAGTTATAACAATAACTATTCTCCGCATTAGT
>JAPLEI010000146.1:0-6929 GCA_026391195.1 Bacteroidota bacterium
GTAACCGATTTATTGGCAAAATCTACCTGATGGGTATCGGGAAAAAACCGAGTATTCTCTAACAAGGCTCCTTTTCGAATCGCACCATAAATTTCCGGTTCCTGAGTAGGATTCAAATTGATTACTTTGGCATAACAGCCCCCCTCGAAATTAAAAATCCCCTGATCCGTCCAACCATGCTCATCATCACCAATTAATTGCCTATTAGGATCGGCACTGAGTGTAGTTTTTCCAGTACCACTTAATCCAAAAAAAATGGCCACCTCCCCAGTAGTTCCCTTATTCGCACTACAATGCATGCTCAAAACCTGGTGCTGGTGGGGTAATAAAAAGTTAAGGACAGTAAAAATGCCTTTTTTCATTTCTCCGGTATACCCTGTTCCCCCTATCAATATCGTTTTGCTGGTAAAAGATAGTAAGCTAAACTGTGCATGCGGCACCCCATCGGTTGTGGGGTCGGCCTGAAATGAGGGTAGCTGAATAATCAGCCAATCTGGTTGGGCATCTTCAACTGAATAATCAGGAGGCAAAAACATATTGGCCACAAAAAGATTACTCCAAGGATTTTCATTCACTATCCGAATAGATAGGTGAAATTCCGGATGATCGCCCGCCCGAACATCCCGCACCCACACGGCAGGTTGTTGGTCCAAATAATTAAGCATTTTATCTCGTAATCCCTCGAATACTTGTTCGGAAATCGGCTGATTAAATTGATTCCAGTTAACCGTGTCGCGGGTTATCGCATCCTGTACAATAAATTTATCTTTTGGCGATCGTCCGGTAAATTTTCCGGTGTTTATACAAAGGGCACCGGTATCATTTACACTGCCTTCGCCCCTTAACAAGGTTTGGGTAACCAATAATTCACGCGAACATTGGTACTGTACCCCCGGATGATCAAACTCCGCTCTTTCTGAAATCAGAACCTGCTCCCAATCTCGTAAACGACTCATACTTACAATTGTTAGTATTATGTAAAGTTAACCATTTGAATGTTTCCGTGTAAGACAAAATTGAAAAGCTAGATGACAATATATATTGTTTTTATAGATATTTAATTAATTGTATAACAGTATTTAAATTTTATTTTACCATACCGATAGCAAACCCTAACATAATTTTATAATCATGCATACCCTTTCAAAAAAATTAAATAGTAGGTTTGTTTTACCGTTTACCGTATGAAAAAATACTTGTTACTTTTAACTTTTAGCTTATTCAGTTTTTATTCCTTTGCCCAGCAGCAGAATGAGGATATGAATAAGGGTTTCTCCCGATCGAATATGTTTTTTGGATCCGGACTGAATTTAGGAGTTGCCAGTCGTTCCTTTAACATCGGATTGAACCCTGAATTGGGATTTAGTTTGAATAATTGGCTGGATGTTGGCGTTGCCGTAAACTTTAATTATTATTCGCAGAATGCATCGGAATATAGTTCTATAAGGTTTCAGAATATCAATTATGGAGCAGGTGTATTTACCCGTATTTGGCCGGTAAATTTTTTCTATATCCAAATACAGCCTGAATATAACTGGACCAATTCATCGCAGAAGAATGTTTCTACTCAGCAAACTACCAAGTACAATTTTTCAGCGGAAAGTATGTTGGTTGGAATTGGTTATGGAACCCGCATCAGGGGTAGTAGATTATCGTATGTGGGTTTATTGATGGATGTATTACAAAATCCGAATTCACCTTACCGAGATCAATTCAATGACCCCCTTCCCGTATTCAGGGCTGGTTTTGGGGTATATCTCCATCCAACACGCTGATAGCTTCCATAGGTGTATTTACAATAATAAGTCTGTCTGTCCAGTTTTCATACAAAAACCCTTCCGCCTGCATTTGGTGCATATGGGCGATCAGGTGCTGATAATAGCCGCCGGAATTCAGGAGTACGATTTTCTTATCGTGAATTTGTAGGGTGTTCCAGGTTAACATTTCGAACAATTCATCTAAGGTTCCATTACCTCCGGGTAAAATGATGGCTGCATCACTTAACTCGTACATCATTTTTTTTCGCACATGCATATCAGGCACTACACGTAAATCTGTTATCCCGGTATGTTGCTGCTCCCAGGTTAACAGTAGTTCGGTAATAACACCAATCACCTGTCCGCCACCCTGCATTACTGCATCTGCCACTGCACCCATAATACCTACACTTCCGCCCCCATACACCAGCGTTTTCTGATGTTTGGCCAATAAAGCACCCAATTCAGTTGCCTGGGCAACAAAAACGGCAGAAGTACCTGATTTAGAGCCACAAAACACAGCAATTCGTTCAACGGACATACGGGTAATTTTAAAATGGAAAAATAGGTGAATTATTTTTTACATCTTTACAAATTACTTCATTGTTTTGCACAAACTCCCTTTATGTCGCCAATCCTGTTATTTGGTTTTGTAATTGCCTACTTTATCATTCTGCTGGGTGTAGCCTGGTATACGGGCCGGAACAGTAACAATGAATCATTCTTTATTGGCAATAAGAATAGCAACTGGATGCTCGTGGCTTTTGGTATGATTGGAACCTCCCTCAGCGGGGTAACTTTTGTGAGTGTACCTGGAGGGGTGGGCGACTTCAGTGGCTCGGCATTCAAAGGGTTTGCTTACCTGCAAGTTGGATTGGGTTACCTGATGGGCTATGCGGTAATTGCCTTTGTATTACTTCCTATTTACTACAAACTCAACCTCACTTCCATCTATCATTATCTATTACAAAGATTTGGCAACACTGCCTATAAAACCGGGGCGCTTTTCTTTATTATCAGCAGAACAGTAGGAGCAACTGCACGGTTGTACCTGGTAATTAATGTGCTGCAATTCTTTATCCTAGATCGGATGGGTGTACCTTTTATTGTTACGGCTGCCGTTATATTACTCATGATTCTGCTCTACACTTTTGAAGGAGGCGTAAAAACAATTGTATATACCGATACCCTGCAAACTTCCTTGATGATTACTGGCCTTGTAGTTTGTGTGATATTTATATTGAATAATATGCAACTCTCCTTGGGAGATGCTGTTACCCAGATGAAAAACATTGGCTACCTGCATGTATTCAATACCGACGTAAATAGCAAAGGATTTTTTCTAAAACAAATCATTGGAGGAGCTTTTATTACCATTGCTATGACGGGCCTCGACCAAGAAATGATGCAAAAAAATATAAGTGTAAAAAAATTAGGTGACTCACAAAAAAATGTAATTACCCTCGCAATTGTGTTGGTATCGGTTTTGGTGTTGTTCTTATTCCTCGGTGGGTTGTTATATATGTTTGCACAATCGAAGGGTGCCCTGTATCAGGAGGTTATGATAAACGGAAAAATGGTTAAGGAGCTGGTACTTGATAAAAATTTTATCATCGGCGATAAAATATTTCCAACGGTGGTAATGAATTATTTGCCCCCTGCAATAGGTATTCTGTTTATCATTGCGCTGATATCAGCATTATTTCCCAGTGCAGATGGAGCCCTCACTGCCCTTACCTCCTCATTTTGTATAGATATGCTTGGCTTACAACAAAAAACAAACTGGACGGAACAATACAAAAAGAAAATACGTTTAACGGTTCACTTTTCATTTGCATTGGTATTTCTGATTTGTATCATGATTTTTTATAAAATCAACGAAAGGAGCGTAATTGATATTATTTTAGATTTAGCGGGCTATACCTACGGCCCCTTATTGGGTCTATTTGCTTTTGGCATTTTTACCAAGCGGAGTTTGCCCAACCATTTAGGCATTACCTTGATTTGTTTATTGGCTCCCGTGTTAAGCTATATCCTCAGTAAAAACGCTGCCAGCTGGTTTAACAACTATCAAATTGGTATTGAACTGTTAATCATCAATGGACTGTTTACTTTTATCGGTCTATTTTTCCTTTCCACTGGTGAAAAACGCTAAAATTGGCGGATATTTGCCCAATGGAAATGATTCATGCATTGGCGGAAGCGTATGCAGAAAAGTTCAGTTCTCCTGAACCTGCGTGGGCAGCAGCCCTTTCGAAAGAAACCCGGGAGTATCATCCCCAATCGCACATGCTAAGTGGCCATGTGCAGGGTCGCTTCCTTTCCGTTATCTCTCAAATTATGCAACCCCGTTTTATATTGGAGATTGGAACCTTCACTGGCTATAGTGCCGGCTGCTTAGTAGAAGGATTAGCACCACAAGGTGAACTACATACCATAGAATGCAGAGAAACAGAAGCAACTGTAGCAAAAAAATATTTCAACCAACTTCCTAACAGGCATCAGATTCAACTTCATGTTGGAAATGCATTGGAAATCATTCATACCCTAACCCCTACCTGGGACCTTGTATTTCTAGATGCAGACAAAACGGGTTACTGCGAATATTACACACTGGTAATGAAAAATTTGAGAAAGGGAGGATTACTAATTGCCGATAATATTTTTTTCCATGGAGAAGTATTGCAGCCAGAAATAACCGGGAAAAATGCACGCGCGATTCAGGCGTTTAATGAAATGGTTGCTAATGACAGCTCTACCGAAAAAGTGATTGTAACCGTAAGAGATGGATTAGTATTGATTTTAAAAAAATAAATAAACCGGCAGTATGTGCAAAAAAGCTTGGCTGATAGGATGCCTTTTATGGCTGGGTGGCCTGCAAGTAACTGCACAGCCATTAACCACCGAAAGCTATATTCAGCAGTACAAAGAGCTGGCCATTGCTGAAATGAGACGTACCGGGGTACCCGCTGCTATTAAATTGGCGCAGGCCATATTGGAATCTCAATCTGGAAAAAGTACACTCGCACTTACAGCAAATAATCACTTCGGCATTAAATGCAAAACAGAATGGACCGGTGGAAAAACCTATAAAGATGATGATGAAAAAGGAGAATGTTTCCGGGTGTATGCCTCAGCGGAACAATCGTTTATAGACCATTCCGATTTTCTGAAAAACAGACCTTATTACGCATCCCTTTTTACCCTAGATCCGATGGATATGGAAGCCTGGGCGTATGGACTAAAAAAAGCCGGGTACGCAACCAGCAGCACGTATCCACAAAGTCTATTAAAAGTTATCAAAGACTACCAATTAGAAAAGTACAACGCCGAGGCTTTAGGAAAAAATTACTCCCCCAACTCAGGGTCAGTTATACAGCCTGCCGGCATTGCAAGTAAGGAAGTACCTGCCATTGATAAATTGTATGATGCGCCTCCTCCCTCCTATAGCAACCATGGTTATTTTCCCAAAGGAATTTTTACGATCAACCGATCCAAGGTTTTTTATGCGCCTGCCGGAACAGTTTTACAGGATATATCTGTACAATTTGATATCCTTCCAGAAGATATTATTGCTTTTAATGAATTGCCTGCCATTGATAAATTAAATAACCCATACCTGATATTTCTTGAAAAGAAATCCAAAAAAGGAAATAAACCTTTCCGCATTGCCCAATCAGGAGAAAACTGGAAGGATATCAGTCAACTCGAAGGCATTCGAATAGAACAACTTTTACAGTATAATCAGGCAAATTCACCGGAGCTTCCCATACCGGCAGGACAAAAAATTTGGCTGCAACCCGGGAATCAACATAACGTTTCATCCGGAACCCACTAAAATAGGTAACATTCAACCTCACTAATATGCTCAATCCTTACGAAATTACCGTTCACGATAAAATTTTTGTCCCCTTTATTCCTGCTGAAAAACTGCAAGAAAAAATTCAGGAATTAGCGGCCCAACTCAATCAGGATTATGCAGGAAAGCAGCCCCTCTTTATCGCGATACTGAATGGCTCTTTTATGTTTGCGGCGGATGTATTTAGACAAATTACCATTGAGGCGGAAATATGTTTTATTCGCCTGTCATCCTACACCGGAACAGCATCCACAGGTCAGGTTATTACTGCCATAGGATTAGATGTTCCCCTCAGTAACCGACCGGTAATTATTTTAGAAGATATTGTAGATACCGGTAAAACACTTTCCGAATTTCTTCCACAAAGTCAACTACAACAGCCTACATCGGTAGCCGTTGCAACCTTGTTACATAAACCGGATGCCACCCGATTTCCGGTTCCTATTCAATATTGTTGTTTTTCTATTCCCAACAAATTTGTTTTGGGTTATGGTTTAGATTATAATGGACTGGGTAGAAATCTGCCTGGTTTATATCAACTGAAAGAAACATAGTACATTTTTTTCGATTTATAGCACAAAAAATATATTTCAATTATTTTAAAGCATTTGTGCATATTATATTACTTCTTTAGTAAATGCTAATCTAAATAAAGTTGTACTTTGTAGCATAATTTCTTCGTAGAGTGTTATTAGCTAATTACTTGCATTTTTTCTATAGGTTTCGTGCACTGCACTCGGGGCGTATTAAATCTGTGTTACCCTATCAGATCCTTCTTATTTTGCTCTTTTTTGTTGGAAGTCTGCAAGCACAACACGTTTACAATATTGAGAAAACATTTAAAGTTTCGTTTCATGGCGATTGGAAATATCCGGCGGTAAATCCTTATTCTAATAAGCTATATATCACCCACGGAAACCAGGTTAGCATTCTAAATAAAAATACAGGAGATTCTATAGGAATTATACCCAATACCCCTGGAGTAGAAGGAGTTGCCTTGGCACAACGATATGGTAAAGGATATGCAACCAACAGCATTACCAATACGGTAACCGTTTTTGATTTAAAAAGTGACCGCTTTGTTAAGCAAATACCCGTTGGAGAAAAACCAAATGGGATAATTTATGACGGATTCACAGGTAAGATAATTGTAAGTAATTACAAGGGCGGAACTATTTCTGTGATTGATCCGAAATTAGATAAAGTTGAAGAAACCATTGTAGTAGGTGGCAATAAAGTTACCGGTATAGTAAGTGATGGCAATGGCAATTTATTTGTGAATTTAGCCGACAAGCACGAAGTGGTTTGGGTAA
>JAPLEI010000146.1:6998-10845 GCA_026391195.1 Bacteroidota bacterium
TCAGTACCTACGAAGTTGAAATGCACTGGAGTTTAGGAACCGGCAAATCTCCTACAGGCATCGCTATTGACACGAAATTTAATCGATTGTTTTCAGTTTGTAATAAACTATTGGTAATATTTGATGCCGACAAAGCAAAGATTATTGATTCTATTCGGATTGGCGAAAATCCCGATGGTATCATTTTTGATCCTGTTAATAAATTGATTTTTACAGCAAATGGAAATGGTACCATTTCGGTAATCAGTCAAATATCCGCCAACGATTATGCTTTAATTGAAAATATACCTACTAAGAAGGGGTCTAATAGCATGACTTTTGATGAGACCACCCTTTCGCTTTATGTGCCGGGGGCAGATCAGGAAACAATTCCCAAAACATCCCCCAAACAACCTACCGTAACCAGGTGGATTCCCAGTAGTTTTCAGGTAATGGTATTGGATAAGGAAAAGTTATAGTTGCCTTTAATAACAAGCCGCTTACTGAAAGGCTTCTCTTACCCTATCAAAGAAATTTTTATCACTTTTCCCAGGATTGGGCTTAAAATTTTCACTCAGACTGAGTTTTTCTAACATGGCTTTTTCTTCAGAGCTTACATGCTGGGGAGTCCATACATTTACCTGAATAAGCTGATCTCCTTTTGCATAACCCTGCACTTCCGGAAAGCCCTTCCCTTTTAAACGGAAAATTTTTCCACTTTGCGTTCCGGCTGGTATCTTGATTTTAGCCCTACCATCAATTGTTGGAACTTCCACTTGTGTTCCAAAAGCCGCATCCGGGATTGAAATATATAAATCGAAAGCCACATTTAATCCATCCCGATGCAACTGGGCATGGGGTTCTTCTTCAATTTGAATAATCAAATCTCCAGAAGCTCCTCCGCGTTCTCCCGCGTTACCCTTGCCACTCATACTTAATTGCATACCTTCCTGAACACCGGCAGGGATATCAATTGCTATCGTTTCTTCTCCATATACCCTGCCTTCCCCCTTACAAGAACCGCATTTGGCGGTAACAGTGGCACCTTCTCCGTTACAGGTAGGGCAGGTAGTAACCGTTTGCATTTGCCCTAAAAAAGTATTGGTAACCTTCCGTACCTGACCACTTCCCAAACAGGTAGTACAATTTTGTAAACTATTTTTATCTTTTGCTCCATTGCCATTACAGGTGGCACACAAAACATATTTTTTAACCTTTACATTCTTAGTAACTCCCTTGGCAATTTCTTCATAGGTCAACTTCATTTTAATGCGGAGATTACTTCCCCGCTGACCCCTCGCTCTTCCGCCTCCAGTACTGCGTCTTCCACCGCCTCCCCCACCAAAAAAGTTTCCAAATACATCATCTCCAAAAATATCACCGAACTGACTAAATATATCTTCCGTGTTCATGCGACCCCCATAGGCACCACCACCTTGGGTACCCGGACCAAAAGCTGCGTGGCCAAAACGATCGTATTTTGATTTCTTATCCGCATCACTTAATATTTCATACGCTTCGGCCGCTTCTTTAAACTTTTCTTCCGCTTCCGAATTACCCGGATTGCGATCGGGATGGAACTGCATGGCCACTTTTCGATAGGCTTTTTTTATCTCTTCTGCAGAGGCAGACTTAGCAACGCCCAATATTTCGTAAAAATCTCTTTTTGCAGCCATGCGATTTATTTTTTTCTATCAGATTACCTACTTAGGTAGGGGGTTAACTATTAATTTCCAACTACTACTTTTGCGAAGCGGATGATTTTATCATGCAGATAATATCCTTTCATAACTTCATCAATCACTTTTCCCTTCAATGCCTCATTTGGGGCAGGAATTTCAGTAATCGCTTCATGTTTTTCTACATCAAAATCGGCATGTATACTCTCCATTGCTTTTACCCCTTTTTGCTGAAGCAGGGTTCTGAGTTTATTAAATACCAACAAAATTCCCTCTTTTTGCAAAGCAATATCGTCGGAAGCAGTTAACTGCTTTTCAGCCCGCTCACAATCGTCGAGCACTTCCAATAAAGAAACAATCACGTCTTTTGAAGCCGTTTGAATCAATTCTACGCGCTCTTTGGCATTTCTGCGCCTAAAGTTGTCGAACTCGGCCATTAAACGCAGGTATTTGTCTTTCTGCTCCTGTAAATCAGCCGTTATTTTTTCAATTTCTGATTCATTCGTAACCGATTCATTCAAATGGGTGGTTCCGGCTGCATTTTCGTCAGCATTTAACTCCATTTCACCCGGATTGTCATTTATTCCCTCATTCGGTTGGGTTTCTTGCGCATTCATAGCTTTTATAAATTATACTCCCTATCTGTCAAAAATGTTGCCGAGGCAAAGAAAAGCGAAAAAATGGCAGAAAATTTCTCGGAAATGCGATTTCTAAGAGAAATATTACTATAAATCATCAGTTACAGCGGTTACTGTATATTTGTTAATGACCTCCCTGATTTTAAACAAACAAATCGCGCCTCGCATATCCAACGGGCATCCCTGGATTTATGCCAATGAAATTGCCAGTAACAAAGGAGAAATACGGGGTGGCGACATTGTGGAAGTGTTCTATCACAACGGAAAATTTTGCGGAAAGGGCTATGTAAATCCCTTATCCCAGATCATGGTTCGCTTGCTTACCCGCGACAAAAAAGAGGTAATTGATGGGGCATTTTTTTATCAACGCATTTTAAAAGCCTGGAATTACCGGAAAAAATTGGGCTATACCACCAATTGCCGATTGGTTTTTGGAGAAGCAGACGATTTACCTGCCCTCATCATTGATAAATTCAATGATTACCTGGTAATTCAAACCCTGTCGCTGGGCATGGACAAATGGAAAACTGCTATTGTAGAAGCACTGGTTTCGATTTTTGCTCCTAAGGGTATTTATGAGAGAAATGATGTGCCGGTTAGAGAACTGGAGGGATTGCCCCAGCAAAAAGGGTTTTTATATGGTAGTTTCGATACGGATATTATGATTGAAGAGAATGGACTTCAATTTTCAGTTGATATTGCGAATGGCCAAAAAACCGGCTATTTTTTAGACCAGCAAGATAATCGCCGCGAAATCGCTTCCATTGTAAAAGGGGCCGATGTGCTGGGTGTATTTACTTATACCGGCACTTTTGAAGTACATGCTGCCCATTATGGGGCGAAATCGGTATTGGGTATTGACATTTCGGAACAGGCCGTTGCACGAGCCAATCAAAACGCGGCATTCAATCATTTGCAAGATCGGTGCCAATTTATGTGTAGTAATGCATTTGATACCCTAAAAGAATGGGGCAAAGAAGGGAAACAGTTTGATGTAGTGATGCTCGACCCACCCGCATTTACCAAAAGCAGAACGCATATAGATAAGGCATTAACCGGTTATAAGGAGATTAATCTTCGGGGCATGAAATTGTTGAAAGACGGGGGATTTTTGGTAAGCTCCAGTTGTACGAATCTGGTAACTGCCCAGCAATTCCTTCAAACCATTGAGGCAGCTGCGAAAGATGCCCACAAAAAAGTACGGCAGGTTACTTTCAGGCATCAATCGGGGGACCATCCTATCATTTGGGGGATGGAAAACACCCATTACCTGAAATTTTTAATTGCAGAAATCAGCAACTGGTAATCGATTTACCTAATTATTTTATCACTTGAAATTTTCCGGATTCAATAAGCCGGCCAGCGATATCACGCAATTGATACACATAAATTCCCCGGTAATAATTTTCGTCTAATTGTACCGTTATCTTGGTATCCTGCACGCGTGTTTCGTACATTTTTTTTCCGATGAAACTATAGATCTGTAAGATATGCTGTTGAGTACCCTTTGCCTGAAATGTAAAGTTGATAACTGTAGTGGCGGGATTGGGA
>JAPLEI010000135.1 GCA_026391195.1 Bacteroidota bacterium
ACTATATTCAATAGCCGCTGCATAAGTATGTGTGGTATCATAACTGGGGAATCTTTCGGTAATCCATTGATAGATTCCCGTATGAATTCGATAAGCGAGCATTATTTGATAAGTGCGGGGTAATTTTTTATACCCAATCCACGCCGAGGGTTGTTCACCAAACATAAGGTTACACAAATCTTTGGTGGAAGAAGAGCTAAACTTCGATTCCGGTATCACCAATACCTCAGGAAAAGTAAACTCGATATGGCGTTCACTGAAATTTCTCCTTAACAGTTCAGACTGTTGTAATATACTTTTTAAAGCATCCTGCCACTCCTCATTTTCATCCAGCTGAAATTGCTCCAATGCTTCGGGCAAATTGCTGAGTCCATTTCTAACCAATACCGCTACCTGCTGATAGCCAATCTGTAAAAACAGCTCATCATTTCCGGTATAGGATACCGGCGGATAGGTTTGGGAATAGAAACTCAGCTTTTTTATCGCCATACTACGAAAATAACACTGCAATGTTAATTAAAAAGAAATCAAGAAGCTGCTTTCGCGATATAATCAGCAAAATTGTAGTTTTACCATTCTTTATATGTCCACACCTTCCCTACAAGTTACCGTATCCAGCAAACAAATTCTTGCCATTGCCCTGCCCATAGCGCTTTCTATCCTGGTGCCCCAACTTAATTTTATAGTGAATAACATTTTTCTGGGGCAGTTGGGTCAGCGGGAATTGGCATTAGCGGGAATAACGGGTGTTTATTACCTGATTTTTGCTGTAATCGGTCAAGGTTTGAACAATGGTTTACAGGCGCTTATTTCGAGAAGAGCGGGGGAAAACCGGATGGATGCCATTGGAAACTTATTTGCCCAGGGAGTAAGGATTTCGGTGGTTCTAGCTTTGGCGGGGATGATAGTTACCTGGTTTCTGGCCCCCATCATTTTGACCAAAGTATTAACCGATCCAAAGAGTGTTCAGATATCGGTGCATTTTTTGCAAATTCGGATTTTGGGGTTGCCCTTTTTATACCTCTATCAAATGAGAAACGCGCTTTTGGTAGGTACCAATCAAAGCAAGTATTTAATCATCGGCACGGCAACAGAAGCATTTTGTAACATTATCCTAGATTATGGGTTTATTTATGGACATTTTGGATTGCCTGCACTTGGATTCAATGGGGCTGCTGTGGCCTCCATAATTAGTGAACTGGCAGGTTTATTGGTGATATTCTGGGTGATCAACAGCAATGGCGTTACCCGTCAATTGCAATTATTCAGTAACTGGGGTTATCATGCCGGCAATATTCGGCTCATATTAAAGCAATCGGCTCCTTTAATTTTACAATTTGCTATCAGTATAATTAGCTGGGAGTTTTTTTACATCTTGATTGAACACGATGGAACGCAAGCACTGGCAATATCCAATACAATGCGCAATATTTTCGGATTTTTTGGTTGCTTTACCTGGGCGTTTGCTGCAACCACCAACTCGATGGTAAGCAATGTAATTGGTCAAGGATTAGAGCACGAAGTTATTGGCCTAATCAAAAGAATCATTTTTTGGAGTGTTGGCTTTTCTTCCGTTGTTTTTTGTTTGCTGAATATTTTTCCGGAATATTTTCTGATGATGTATGGTCAGGGAGAAGATTTTATCCGCGCCGGAATACCGGTTTTACGGGTAGTTTCGGTAGCCATGATATTGATGTCTGTTTCAGTGGTATGGATGAATGCGGTTACTGGCACCGGTAATTCAACCATGAATTTAATTACCGAATCGATTGCGATTGTATTGTATTGTTTGTATGTATACCTAGTTCTGGAGAAATGGAATCTCCCCATTACCATTGGCTGGGGTAGTGAATGGCTCTACTGGATAACGCTGCTGGTTCCAAGTTTCTGGTATATGCAGAGCGGAAAATGGAAAAACAGGAAGCTCTAGCGTATAGCAGATACCCACCAACTATCCACCTTTTAGGCGAGTAACCAGCTGAATATACTGTTGCATTGCATCTGCCGATGAGGTACCCGTTAATTTATGCCAGGCTTCATATTTAAATTTAGCCACAAAATCAAAAGGGTTCGAAGGAGCCTGCTCTGCCGAACAATCGCCTTCGGTTGCCTGCTTGTATAATGAATACAATTGCAAGAGTGTTTCGTTGTCGGGTTTTTCAGACAGGGTTTTGCTGTTTACTACGGCTGCTTCAAATTGTTGTTGTAGTTCCATATTGTGTTTATTGTAGGGTGGCTAATATCGTTGCGCCGGCTGCTTTTTGTAATGGATCGGCAGAATTTCGGTTAGGTAATTTTTGTAATTTGGTGAGTACATCAATGGCTTCGGTTGGTTTACGCACTTCTTTATAGGCTCGGCCCAAATCGAGGTAATTACTTACAAAATAAGGTTCTAAGGTTCTGCATTTTTCCATGCAAGCAATGGCTATGTCTGGGTCTCCGGAGGGCAACCCGCCATACATCAACTTAACTGCTGCCTTTTTAAATCCGGAAAGTATATACATTTCATAATGCCATTTCCCCAGCACGTACTGTGCCTTACCATAGTTGGGGTTTATTTTTATAGCCCTTTCGGCATAGTCTTTTATATCACGCACATAGCCAACTACTTTTTTATTGTCAGACTCAAAATCAGTCATTTTACCCGAAGCCATTGCCATCACATAATTGGTTTCAACGCGGTTACTATCGGCCAACCAAGCTCTTTTAGCAAATGAATAAGAAGTTTCAAAATACAGCTGTTTTGCCTTTTTATCAGTTGCTTTTTCCCCGAGAATGGATTGCAATTCTGCCAACTTACACAAAGCCTGCACATTACGGGGATCTTGCAACAATACTGCCTGGTATAAACTACTTGCATCCGCCTCTTTCAATTGCCTTTCCATTTGTTCTGCCTGTTGTATAAGGGTGGAGGGATTTTGCGCCAGTAGCGTGTAAGAGCAAAAAATACTGAGCAAGAATAGATATTTCATAAATATTACTTTAACTGACTTCTATCTACATCAAATTCCACGCCAACTTTTCCTTCAAATTGTTGGATGGGTGGATGAAGCTTAAACAGTGAAATATGAATTTTTTGGGCAGCGGGAAACTGATGCAGCAGTTTGCTGGCTATGGTAAGTGCCAGATTCTCCAATAAAGGGGTGGGTGTATCCATACAACCTTTAATGGTTTGATAGGCATCTACATAATCTACCGGGGGCGTATCTGATGAAACCGTTGAATTAGGCGTATCTGCCAGGATGCTCACATTCACTTCGAATTGATTGCCCAGCTTTTTTTCATAAGGATACAATCCATGAAAACCGGTAAATCGCAGCTGTTGCAGATGAATGGTAAACATATATTTTTTTAGGTAGAGCCCGGTTACACCAATCCTTTGGCACTGAGGTATCGCTCGGCATCCAAAGCTGCCATACAACCACTGCCGGCAGCCGTTACAGCCTGCCGATAGTTTTTATCCTGCACATCCCCGGAGGCAAAAACCCCTTCTACATTGGTTTTGGTGGTTCCGGGTTCGGTAAGAATATAGCCTGTTTCATCCATATTTATAAATGGCTTGAATATATCGCTGTTGGGCTGGTGACCAATGGCAACAAAAAATGCACTCACTGGAATGGTACTTACTTCACCGGATTGATTATTTCGAATCCGAACGGCTTCTACTTTTTTCTCACCCAGAATTTCGTCGGTATCGGAATTCCAGTACATCTTGATATTGGGGGTTTGTAAAACCCTTTGCTGCATCACTTTACTGGCGCGCATTTTATCCTTTCGGATTAACATGTGCACGGTAGTGCATAATTTAGAAAGATAGAGGGCTTCCTCTGCTGCCGTATCTCCGGCACCTACGATGGCCACTTCTTTTCCTTTAAAAAAGAAACCATCGCAAACGGCACAGGCACTTACACCATATCCGTTTAAGCGTTCTTCACTAGGTAAACCCAGCCATTTTGCTGAAGCGCCGGTTGAAATAATCACCGAATCGGCTTCCACCAGTTTCTCTTCATCTATCCAAACCTTGAAAGGATGAACAGAAAAATCAACCTTGGTTGCCAGTCCATACCGAATATCCGCTCCCATCCGGGCAGCTTGTTTTTCAAAATGTACCATCATTTCCGGACCCTGAATTCCATCAGGATATCCTGGATAGTTTTCCACTTCGGTAGTAATGGTCAATTGCCCACCTGGCTGAATACCCTGATACAAAACGGGTTTCATATTTGCCCGGGCGGCATAAATGGCTGCCGTATAACCGGCAGGTCCGGATCCAATAATCAGCACATGCACTTTTTCAGTTGCCTCTGTATTCATTACTATCTAGTTTAATCTTGTAAAGTTATTAATAAAAAATGGGTTAAGTGAGGGGGTTAAAGACTGTGGATATCCTTCATAAAAAACCCCTGAAAAGCTCCAGGGGTTATTATACGTTGATTGGAATTATCAGTTTAACCCAGATATGCTTTCAGCGAGTTGCTATACCTTGCTTTTTGTAAGCGTTTAATAGCTCGCTCTTTAATCTGACGAATTCTTTCTTTGGTAAGGTCGTATTTCATCCCAATTTGTTCGATAGTTACTCCGTTTTCGCCATCCAGCCCAAAATAGGCATTTACAATTTCTGCTTCTCTGGGGCTGAGTGATTTCAATACCCGGCGAATTTCTTCGCGCAGGGAATCTTTCATCACATCTTCATCGGTATCATCACTGCCTTCTAGCAAATCGCCCATTGCCACATCTTCGGCTTCATGTACCGGAGCATCCAATGAGGTATGGCGGGTGTTGCTTTGGAAAATATTATTGATTTCCGTTTCACTCATTTCAAGTATTTCGGCTAGTTCTTCGGTAGAGGGTTCCCGCTCATGCTCCTGTTCAAAAGCCATATAGGCTTTGTTGGCTTTGTTGTAGGTTCCAATTTTATTTTGGGGTAATCGAACCAAACGACCTTGTTCGGCAAGTGCCTGAAGAATCGACTGACGAATCCACCAAACCGCATAAGAAATGAATTTAAAGCCCTTGGTTTCATCAAAACGCTGCGCAGCTTTAATCAGACCTAAATTCCCTTCATTAATCAAATCGCTCAATGATAGACCTTGGTGTTGATATTGTTTAGCCACAGACACCACAAAGCGAAGGTTGGCCTGCACCAGCTTATCCAACGCACGCTGATCACCCATTTTAATTTTTTGGGCCAGGGTGGTTTCCTCCTCGGGCGTAATCATGGGTATTTTGGAAATCTCCTGCAAATACTTTTCAACTGCCTGGGAATCGCGGTTGGTAATCTGGGTTGCAATTTTAAGCTGCCTCATGGGATGGTATTACTTTATAAAGACAAATAAACAGGCAAATAGTTACAAATTGACCGTTTACATTCTGTTAATCGAGAACTAATAGCCTGCAAAGGTACAAAATATAGGGGGAAATTCATTGATACTGTGGAAAAAACGAGTGAAAATGGTTAAAAATACCTGTGAACAACAAAATGGGTAAAAAAAAGTAAGGGAAACCCCTCAGCAACACTCTATAGGAATTATCTTCGTTTACATGATGATAGACTACCGGTCAGATACAGTAACCCGCCCCACGCCCGGAATGTTAGCAGCTATGAATCAGGCAGTTGTTGGGGACGATGTTTTTGGGGAAGATCCTACTGTTAATAAACTAGAAAAAATGTGTGCTGCCCTATTTGGCATGCCCGCAGCTGTGTTTTGCCCGAGTGGTACCATGACCAACCAGATTGCCATTAAATGCCATACCCAGCCGGGAGATGAAGTGATTTGTGATACCCTGTCGCACGTATATCAATATGAGGGGGGCGGTATTGCGTTTAATTCGGGGGTTTCGGTTAGACTGGTAAATGGCAGCCGGGGAAGAATTACTGCTGATCAGGTGTTGGAATCGATTAATCCGATTGACGTTCATAAACCCCTTACAACGCTGGTTTGCTTAGAAAACACTGCCAACAGAGGCGGCGGCAGTTGTTACGATTTCAATGATATTCAACAAATTAGAGAGGTTTGTTCAGAAAAAAAATTAGGTCTACACTTGGATGGAGCCCGCTTATTTAATGCATTGGTAGCCAAAAATGAGTCGCCTTTGCGGTATGGGGAAGTTTTCGACAGTATTTCTATTTGTTTAAGTAAAGGATTAGGCGCTCCGGTGGGAAGTTTATTAATTGGAGACACGCCCTTTATACAGAGATCCCGAAGAATTAGAAAAGTGTTTGGTGGGGGCATGCGACAAGCGGGAAGTTTAGCGGCGGCAGGCATTTATGCGCTGGAGAATCATATAGCCCGATTGGCCATTGACCACGAACATGCCCAACTAATTGCGGCAGCTTGGCGGAAGAAGTCGTTTATAGGCGATATTTTTCCGGTAGAAACAAACATTGTTATTTTTGAGGTATCCAATAGTTATACCGCGCCACAGCTGGCCGTAAAACTAAAAGAACACGATATACTTGCCATTGCCATTTCCCCCAAAATAATTCGGATGGTAGTTCACTTAGACATTCACGAGTTGGATGTGGAAAGAACCCTCGAAGTAATTGGAAAGTTGTAGTATCTAAGAACCGCCATTGGCATTAATTTTCGAACATGTTACCCAGAATCAATCCCACCAGTACACAATCATGGTTTTTATTAAAGAAGCATCACGAAGAAGAAATGAACCGGGTGCACATGCGCGACCTTTTTGCAGCAGATCCGGAACGTTTTAATCATTTTTCAGTAAAGCTAGGAGATGATTTTTTATTCGATTATTCCAAAAACATCCTGAAGCCCAAAACATTACAGTTATTGCTGCAATTGGCTGATGAAACAGGCGTTGCGAATGCTATTGAACAATTATTTACGGGAGTTGCTATAAACGAAACGGAAAACAGACCGGTTTTACATACTGCTTTGCGTAATTTTTCTGGCAATGCTGTTGAAGTAAATGGAAAGGATGTGATGCCCTCCATTCAAAAAGTATTGGCTCAAATGCAAAGCTTTTGCAACCGGGTTCATGCCGGAGAATGGAAGGGATATACAGGTAAGCCTATCCGATATATTGTAAATATTGGTATTGGCGGAAGTGATTTAGGTCCGGTAATGGTAACGGAGGCTTTGCGACCCTATTGGAAACCCGGTATTCAAACTTATTTTGTGAGTAATGTAGACGGCTCGCATATTGCAGAAACCTTGCAAAAAGTTACCGCAGAAGAAACGCTGTTTTTAATTGCTTCCAAAACATTTACTACGCAGGAAACCATGACCAATGCGCATACGGCAAGGGAATGGTTTTTACAACAGGCTATAGATCCAGCACATATTGCCCAACATTTTGTGGCCCTAAGTACCAATGAAAAAGCGGTGAATCAGTTTGGCATTCATCCGGATAACCGTTTCGAATTTTGGGATTGGGTAGGTGGCAGGTATTCGCTGTGGAGTGCGATTGGATTGTCGATTGCCTTAACCATTGGCTACAATCATTTTGATCAATTGCTACGCGGTGCCTATGAAGGGGATGTACATTTTCGAAACGAAAAATTCGAGCAGAATATTCCCATATTAATGGCCATCATTGGCATCTGGTATACGAATTTTTTTGGAGCGCAAACTGAGGTAATTCTTCCGTACGACCAGTACCTGCATCGTTTTCCTGCCTACCTGCAACAGGCAAACATGGAGAGTAATGGAAAGTATATCGACAGAAACGGAAATGAAGTGAGTTATACTACCGGACCAGTTATCTGGGGCGAGCCGGGCACAAATGGGCAGCATGCATTTTACCAGTTACTACATCAAGGAACACCCATGATTCCAGCAGATTTTATCGCACCGGCTATTAGTCACCATCCCATTGGCAATCATCACTTGCAACTCCTCTCCCACTTTTTTGCACAAACCGAGGCAATGCTAAATGGGAAAACAGAAACGGAGGTGATTAGTGAATTAACAGCAGCCGGCCTTTCAGAAGCTGCTATCAAAAGAATTACACCTTTCAAAGTATTTACGGGTAATAAACCTACCAACTCTATATTGGTTCAACAGATTACCCCGCATACCCTGGGCAAATTAATTGCCTTATACGAGCATAAAATATTTGTACAAGGGGTTATCTGGAATATTTTCAGTTTCGATCAATGGGGGGTTGAATTGGGGAAGCAACTGGCCGGTAAAATATTGCCCGAGTTAGCAGGGGAAACGCCAACCCAAGCACATGATGCTTCCACACTTGGGTTAATGCAGGCTTGTAAAGCATTCCGCTCTCATTAATGTTTGTATTTTAACTGTATGGAAATTCAGGAGATTCAGATAAGGCCCATTCAACCAGAAGATAATCCTGAAATTGCCAGCATTATTCGTTCTGTGTTGGAAGAATTCGGAGCCAATAAGCCGGGTACGGTATATTATGATACAGAAACCGATCACCTGTACGAGTTATTTTCCAAAACACCCGGCAGCGCCTATCAGGTAGCTGTACAAGATGAAAAATTAGTAGGGGGCGCAGGTATTTATCCTACCCCCAATTTACCAGAAGGAACCTGCGAGCTGGTAAAAATGTATTTGCTAGCAGCCGCTAGAGGAAAAGGAGTTGGTCGCACCCTAATAGAACAAGCCTTTCAATTAGCCAGCAACCTGGGGTATCAGGCCATCTATCTAGAAACCATGCCTGAACTAAAAAAAGCAATTTACATTTATGAAAAAATGGGATTCCAGTATTTAAAGGGCCCCATGGGTAATTCGGGACATACCGGTTGCGATATCTGGATGATAAAAACTTTGTAAATGCAAAAGTGCCCTTTCGGGCACTTCTCTAGAGTATTGTAAGCAGTTGATTATTTTACCACTTATCCACTTCCTCACTACTCAAATTATCCTGAATTGCTGTTGCATCTTCTATTGGAGTAGGCGTACTATCCACAACCGTTGGAACGGGATCAGGTTCAGCAGCGATGGTAGCACTTACTTCAGCTGCCAAAGTTTCACCCTCACCTTCTGGATATTCATGGTTAAAAGCATCAAAGTCGAAGTCGGGCATTAATTCGGTTTTTACAAAATCAACTGCCTCCTGCATGGCTTTTACGAACTTATTAAAATCTTCCTTATACAGGAAAATCTTATGACGGTCGTATCCATTATCGTCAAAACGCTTCCTACTTTCAGTGATGGTTAAAAAATAGTCATTCCCCTTTGTTGCTCGCACATCAAAAAAATAGGTTCTACGTTTTCCGGCACGAATTCTTTTACTGTATACGCTTTCTATTTTTTTGTCATTATTCTCGTAAGTCACTTCGTTTGGTTTTGTTGTTAGTACAAATTATTGATTAACAAATATAGTATTGTTTCCCAATCAACAAAATTTTTGAAACACAATCTGGCAGCGGGCAGTTAGGGATTTTGGTTTTAGGCCCTCGGATTGGCTGCTGTATCCATCTGTTGGCGGTATAATTCTGCATAATATCCGGCTTGACCGATTAACTGATTATGCGTTCCTCTTTGGGTAATTTTTCCATCCTCCATCACCAAAATCTGGGTAAATGCCAGGGAGGTGATGATCCGATGGGTAATAAAAAATATGGTTCTGTGCTGCATCCACTCGTTCAAATTATGGATAATACTGGCTTCTGTGGCGGTATCAACGGCACTCAGGCAATCGTCGAGAATCAGGCATTCTGGGTTAGAAATGAGTGCCCGGGCTATGGATACCCGCTGTTTTTGTCCCCCGCTCAGGGTAACCCCGCGCTCACCTACCAGTGTTTGGTAACCCTGGGGTAATGCGAGAATATCTGATTCTACTCCTGCCAAGCGAGCGGCTTGTTCAATCTGTGCCTGTGTGGGTTGTTGTTTACATCCAAAGCTGATATTGGCAGCAATGGTATCACTAAACAAGATCACATCTTGCTGAACATAACCAATTGATCCTCGTAAGCCGTTTACTAATAGTTGCTGAATGGGGATTCCGTTCCAACAAATTTCACCCTGGTCTACGTTATACATGCGCATCATCAATTGGGCCAGGGTAGATTTTCCACAACCTGTTTTGCCGATAATCAACACTTTTTCTCCCGGCTGAATGGTAAAAGAAATTCCCTGAACTGCTCGAATGCCGGTATGCGGATAGGTAAAATGAACCTCTTTCCATTCCCAGATTCCCTGCAGAGGTGTTGGAACCGGATGAATGGGGGATTGGATATCGGGAGTAGTTTGTAAAAATTCATTGATTCTTTTTTGTGAGGCCGCCGCCCGTTGAATCATACTGGCCGTCCACCCAATGGCACTTACGGGAAAGCTGAGTAGATTGATGTAAATCACAAATTCTACCAATTTACCCACAGCGCCCGGATCTTCCAATGCCTGATAGCCTCCCATCAGAATGGTGATGAGGGTGCTGATTCCAATCAGTAAAGCCATACTGGGAAAATAAATAGCTTCTACTTTAGATAATCCAATGGCAGCTTCCTTGTATTGTTCACTGTTTTTCTGAAAGAAGCGAAACATATTTTGCTCCTGCGCAAAGGATTTAATTACCCGAATGCCAGAATAAGATTCCTGTGCATTGGTAGTTAAATCAGACAATAATCCCTGTATCTGTTCGCTTCGGTTATTAATTACACTATTTACCCGATAAATGGTAAATGCTAAAATGGGCAGGGGTGCCAAAACGAGTAACGACAATAAAACGTCGCGCTGCAGCATATTGTAAACACAAAAACCAATCAGGGTTATCAGATTAATCAGGTACATCAGGGCCGGGCCGGTATACATCCGAACCCTACTCACATCTTCGGTTATTCGGTTCATTAAATCACCGGTAGCATGGGTTTTAAAAAATTGGGTATCTAATAACTGATAGTGTTGAAAAATGGCATTCTTCTGATCAAATTCGATGAGGCGGCTCATGACTATGATGGTTTGCCGCATAAAAAACATCAGCAATCCCCGTAAGATGGCAGATACTAAAATCAGTAAACAACAAATCGCAACTATATTACTAAAGGCTAATGAGCCGTTGAATAAAGGCTGTAATACCCGCTGCACCCAATCACTGGAGGCCTTGGGGGTAGGTATAGAGGTATGGGTAACATGCTGCTGAACCTTACTTACCAATAATCCGGTGATACGAGGTGCGAGAACTGCAAAGAAATTACTCGCCACCACAAATAGGATTCCAATAAAAAATCTTTTCCGGTATTTCCAGAAATAGGCATTCAGAATACTCAGGTGCTTCAAAAGAAAGATTTTGCTCAAAGGTAACTAACCCTTCGACGTATTTGCCACCATCCGATAAAAACTTACTTGTAGCCGAAAATCAGGATTGCTATTTTTTGGCGGGCCAGGTATTGTTGCTTTCGTTCATATCGGGTAATACTTTATCCGGATCGTAGGTAACAGATTCAATTTCTTCGGTAGATGCATAGGGGAAAGTCCAGCTGGTATTTCGCATCCAAATATCTACCGGCAATTTGATCCGATCCGTTGCGCCACTCTTCAGTTTCACTTCCAGTACTACCGGCATTACCAGTTTCTCTAAATTATCGAGGGTTATTAAACAACCTTTAGTGAAATCTGCATTGTCTCTATATTTTACCTCTCGCACCGATACATCGTGTTTCCAATTAAATGCAAACCAGCCCCGCCAGAACCATTGCAAACTTTCACCAGCAGCATTTTCCATGGTGCGGAAAAAATCGTCGGGGGTGGGGTGCTTAAACGCCCAGTTACGGATATAGGTTTTAAAAGCATAATCAAATCGCTCGGGCCCCAGAATCTGATTCCGTAAAATATCTAATCCCGAACCCGGTTTGCTGTAAAGCAGGGTACCATTGTTTCTTTCTTTCAGGTTATCGGGCCCATTGCTTAAAATAGGTTCTACCGTGGGTGCCATATAAAATTTGGCCAATTGATGCATATTGGGGGCACGTTGGGCATATTCGCCGTTGTTAAATGAATCTGTAGAAATGCCATTGATAAAAGTATTAAAGCCTTCATCCATCCAACCATACAAACGCTCATTAGATCCAACAATCATGGGGAACCAGGTATGTCCGAATTCATGATCATGCACCCCCCATAAACCTGCCGTTTTGGCCCTATATCCGCAGAAAACAATACCCGGATACTCCATACCACCGGGGTTTCCGGCAACTGCTGTTGCAGCAGGATAGGGATATTCGAACCATTTTTTTGAATTAAATTCAATGGATTTTTTTACATATTCGGTAGATCTTCCCCAGGCAATATTTCCATCACTTTCTATTGGATAAGCAGAGATAGCCAATGATTTTTTTCCACTGGGCAATACCATTTTAGCGGCATCAATAATAAAAGCAGCAGAAGCAGCCCAAGCAACATCGCGTGAGTTGGTGATTTTAAAATGCCAGGTTAAGTCGGGTTTATTTTTAATGAAAGTGGGATTGTTAAGCTCATTTGCAGCGCGGATAATTACTGTTTTTTCACTTTGAGCAGCTTGGTTCCAGCGCTTGAGTAGTTCTGGAGTATATACTTCAGCGGGGTTGAGCAATTCGCCCGAGCAAACAACAAAGAGTTGAGCAGGTGCAGTAAGTTTTACGTCGAAATCGCCATATTCTAGGTAAAACTCTCCGGGGCCGGTATAAGGAATAGTATTCCAGCCCTGCACATCATCATACACACACATCCGGGGATACCATTGCGCCACGGTGAAAATTTTACCGTTTTTGGTTTCCTGAATGCCCATGCGGTCGGATCCGTAAGTGGGAGAAATAAAACTAAACTCAATGCGTATTTTAATACTGCTGCCTCCCCCACTTAACTCTTTGGGTAGTTGGATTTGCAAACGAGTATCTTCAATTATATAGGGAACATCGGTGCTGGTATTCTTCTCGCCCACCAGTTTAACCGACAAAATTTTATACCCTGCATCAAAATCCTGTCCCCGCCCCCCATTTCTGCTGCCAACATAGGGAGTAATGGCCGATCCTCTGGAATCTTTCCGAAACAAGTTCTGATCTAATTGCATCCAGAGGTAGGGTAATTTTTGGGGACTATTATTGGTATAGGTGATGATTTCAGTTCCTGTGATGAGATTGAGTTGGTCGTTGAGGCTGGCTTCAATAGTATAATCAGCTCGGTTTTGCCAATAGCGGGGTCCGGGTTCACCGGAGGCGGCGCGGTATTCATTACCATTTTTCGAATAGAAAAAGGGAGCAAAGGATTCGGTATAACTGTAATTGCCAGTTGTTGGCTGAACGGTTTGTGCTTGTGTGGGTGCTTTTAACAGGAGCAAACCAATTATGGTAGATAGGATGAATGTAATACGCATATATAATAGTAATGATGGTTGCACAATATTATGAATAAAGTTTGCCAACCTTTAAAAAGGTTGAGGGATTTTATACAGTAGATTTTAAAATTGCCTACCATAAACCTGATCGTATGTATCTGAAACATCCAGATAGATGAAAAAATATCATATAAGGTTCCGAATCATAGTTTGTTTATTGAAGCCTTTGCTGGTTACAATGCGTGAAAATCAAGCAGAGCTTATCACATAAAAACAATAACATATAAAATTTTGTTAACTACTGATAATCAACACATTACGATAAGTTTTATATCAAATTGTAAGATCGCTTCTAGTAATTTTATGCGTTCCATTTTAACGAGAGATCGATTACCTACCCCCTGCGTTTGCTTTAGGTAACCGGTTAAAAACTGATATTTCTATGAAAAAGCTGCTAGTTGTATGCCTCTTTTCGTTTGGTGTATTTTCGTCTTTAAAGGCAAATAACATTGCCGTATCCAATGTTACCCTACAAAATAGAAATACGATTTCAGATTATGTATCGGTAGCATTTAATTTGAGTTGGGAAAATTCATTCCGCAATAGTTCGGGCACTGGCAACTGGGATGCCGCCTGGGTATTTGTAAAATATAAAATTGGCTCAACGGGTGAATGGAAACATGCTACCCTTAGCACTACCGGCCACTCCATTCCTTCTGGGGGCACGAGTACCCAAACCGATGCAGCGGGTATTTTTCTCTATCGGAATGCGACTGGGAATGGTGCTTTTACTCTAACCGGTGTAGAACTGAGATGGGAATATGGAACAGATGGGGTACCGGATGAATCGAAAATATACGTAAAGGTATTTGCGATTGAAATGGTTTATATACCTCAAGGAAGCTTTCAAGCAGGAAGTAGTGGCCAAAATGTGGGAGAGTTTAGGCAAGCAGATGATGTTAGCCCCTCCGGCACGGCATCCACATTTACCATAACCGGCTCTGCCCCTACCCTGCAAGGAAATAATGCTGGCTCCTCCAGTTCAAATTTATCAACGCGCAATGGAATTGGAAATGACCAAGGAACTACCACCAATACTGCCAGTTTTGCAACTGGTTATCCTACGGGCTATAATGCCTTTTATTGTATGAAATATGAAATTTCCCAAGGACAGTATCGGGATTTTTTAAATTTGCTTACCTATAGTCAACAATCCGGAAGAACCATCAATGCGCCGAGCAGTTCAACGGGTACCGGTGCGCTTACCACCCCGGGAAATTTTCGAAATGGGATTGAAATTTCTACCTCCGGAATATCCGGATCTTTACCGGCTATTTATGGATGCGATTTAAATAATAATAATACTTACAACGAATCAGACGATGGAGAATGGATTGCCTGTAATTATTTATCCTGGGATGATGTAGCGGCTTATTTAGATTGGGCTGGATTACGACCTATTACCGAACTGGAATATGAAAAAGTTTGCAGAGGTACCCTTCCTTCTGTGGCAGAAGAATATAGTTGGGGGGATAATACATTGATAGCAATAACTGCAGTAAATAATATTCGTGAGGGGAGTGAATCTTCCAATACTACCAATGCCAATGCGAATTATAATAATCAATTCACGTTGGGACCAGTAAGAGCGGGCCTTTTTGCCACCAACAGTACCAATCGAATTAGCGCTGGTAGCAGTTATTATGGAGTAATGGAGATGAGTGGGAATCTCTGGGAGCAAATGATTACAATTGGTAATAGCACTGGTAGAAGCTTCACGGGTTTAGCCGGAAATGGCATATTAGACAGCAATGGGTTTGCTAATACCGCAAACTGGCCAAATTATACAGGTACAGGTTTGCGAGGTGGCAGTTGGTTAAGTTTGTTGGATCAACTTAAAACATCGGATAGAAATGCTGCAACGCAGGGTAGCTCAACTCGAACCAGTGAATCCGGCGGCCGGGGCGGGAGGTAGCTGTTATCCAAAACGAAGCTTTCCCTTACCTTAGCATATATTTAGAATCAAGTTTTCCATGACTAAGGAAAAAATCATATCCGACATTTCAAAGTTGGCTACACAGCATGCTTCGGAAGAAGATAGTGAATTGGCCTATTATTACGAACTAGAGGCGTATGAATTAATTGCCCGCTGGCTTTTGCAAGAAAAAATAGATACCGGTACTTTTGTATTAACGGAACTGTTGGATGAATCTAGTGATTTGTATGATGATCGTTTCGATTACCTGAGTGATTTACAATTGGCCGCCATAAGCGAGCAAGCTCCCTTTTCCATTGCCCCAGAAATGAAAGAATTATTTCTGTTTCATCAGCAGGCATTCTGGCCAGATACTGAATAAATTTGTTGTAACCAGTTACTTTTAGTTACTTATAACTGTATCAGCGTTTTCGCAATAGAGTTGATGAGTGTAGGCTGCACTTTTGTTTCAGCGGCATACATTTTCCATTTACTTACCACTTCATTTATTTGTTGAATCATTCCATTCGCTTTTTTGATATGCATATTTTTTGCAACTGCTAGCAGATCGTCGCGGGTAATATTTTCCCGTTTGCCGTTAATACTCAGTGAATGCTGGTTTACCCAGATGCTACCGGGGCGATAGGCATAGCAAATATCAAAAGCAGGTGCCAGCTTCCAGTTACCATCGGGTTCCATGATAAATGAAAAATTCTTCGTATGGTCGTCGCAATTTTTAGCCAGCACATTAAACACCATTCTACGAAATAATTGCTCGGCATCGGAATAAGGTAAATGCATCATCCGCATGGTTTCGAATAACTGCTCGTAGCTGTAAGCAGTTATTTCATTAAAATCAAAATGCCGAAGCGCACAGAAACTCTGCACATGCAGTTTTCCCTTTACCGGGTCTCTATCAAAGCGCCGGGTAATAAAATGCGCCCGATCATTTTCTTCCAATAACCTCGATTCCATCATCTGAATTCCGCAATCCAGTGCCATCCGGTAAAACGCCATTTCTACCCTGCCATATCCATGGGTAGTACCCAACTGACTATCCGCTATTCCATCAAACTTAAGCAGCCAATGCGAAAAACCCTTGGGAGCATCTGCTGGTCCGGAACGAATTTCTCCCGTACTTTCATTATAGGTTATTACCGCTTTGGCCCTTGCCCCACCGGCCGAAGTTCCCATCTTTAAAATATCGCTCAATGCTTTCTCCTCTTCACCCGATAAATGGGTAACAAAATCCTGCCTGCCCGATAATATTTTTTGGGCCACTTGAATCAAATTTTCTAATTCAATTTTAGTAGCGCCTGTATTAGATTTAGGAAGAACGGGTTCAAATTCTAGGGCCCCCATACCCCGCTTGCCAATAAAACAAAGTAATTCAACGGGGTTCATGCTATCAGTCGGACGACCATTTTTCGCCAACCAAGCATTGATTAGGTTGTTTCCATATTTATCGGGCAGCACATCCGCCAACATGCCGGGTAATCCTTTAAAAGTGGCCGTTCCCCGCAATTCGGGAAAGGAAAATACTTTACCAGATGCCCCTTCGATAGGCATAGTTAGTGGCGCAATATTCCAATGATGATTTAAAAAAACTGGATCGTATTCAAAGAAGGCTAACCGATTGTTGGCATCCCAGGCTATTGCTCCTACCCGCTTATTCCATAGATGTATAAAGGCAGTGGTTATCATTACCAGTTATTAAATGGTTTTTCAATGGGGGCATTTTTCCCAGGTCGGGCGCGTAGGCGTTTTTGCTTATCTAGTTTTGCCAATTGCAAGGGACTGATGGTTTCTTTCACCTCAAAAATTTGCAATAAGGGCAATAGATCTAGGGCGCGCAACACTTGGATAAATGTAAGTAAGGTACCTCCCCCTCCTTTTTCTAGTTGCACAATAGTTGAACGATTCACACCAGCGGTACCGGCAAGTTGTTGCTGGGTCTTATTCATTTGCAAACGTGTTTTCTGTATGCATTCACCCAACCATTGCAAAAGCACCCGATCACTCATTGCAAACCATTTATTGTTGGCTTCTTCCATCTTTATTGTATTTATTTTGACTCAATGATGAATAAAACAATCAAACAAAGGTATAATTTATGTTGAAATAATACAACAATAATAGACATATTTTATTTTAATGATAGAAAATAACAACATAAAAGCCCAAAATATACCTTTTTTGATTCGAATAAGTGATTTTCAAATGACTTGCTTCCCGGTGAGTACCGTTAGTGACATAACAACCAACCAGTTATACCTAGAGCTGATGTGTAGATTGAATAAATACATAACTTAGAAGCAAAAGGGTTAGTATTTTCAATAACCAATGTTTGCTAGCAAGGTATGTGCTAGCACAAACATTTTAAAACCTACCTATGCGATTAGGGTTTCTTCTGCTACTAGTGATGAACATTTTGATGCTCTCCGCACAACAAGAAAAAAGAATTTGGTTCAACAAGCCTGCGACTTTTTTTGAGGAAGCTTTTCCCCTGGGAAATGGAAGAATCGGAGCCATGGTATATGGGAATCCGGTTACCGACAAAATTTCTTTGAATGAAATCACGCTTTGGGGTGGATATCCGAAAAACCCCAACATGAATCCAGAGGCAGCCAGTTATATTCCGAAGATTCGGGAAGCCTTGTTTAAGGAAGACTATAAAAAAGCCGATAGCTTAACCCGATTTGTTCAGGGATACTTTTCTGCTTCCTATGCCCCCTTTGGCAACTTGCAGCTGCAATTCGATGTGCAATCGCCTACAAACTATGTTCGGGAACTGGATATTGAAAATGGCATTGCCCAGGTAAATTTTGATGCAGACAATACGCATTATAACCGTGAATATTTTGTTTCGCACCCAGATCAATTACTATATATCCGACTTACTGCTAAGGGAAAGCATACCATGAATTTTTCTATTCGCATGAATAGTTTACTCCAATCAACAACCACTACAGAATCGAATACAGTAATATTAAAAGGACATGCCCCCTCCCATGCCGAACCCAATTACCGGGGTAAGATGGCCAATGCCCTACAATACGACACTACCTTATCGATGCGGTTTTATGGACAAGTAACCATTATTTCAAACGATGGAAAAACAGTAAGGACCGACAGTTCATTGCAAGTATCAGATGCAAGCAGTGTTTTACTGGCAGTATCACTGGCAACCAGTTTTAATGGAGCACGAAACAATCCGGCATCACAGGGCAAGGACGAAAAAAAACTGGCAGCGTTGTATATACAGCAACTGAAAACGAGGGATTATATCCAAATTCGCAAAGCACACATCGCTGATTTTAGTCAGTATATAAAAAGGGTTTCCCTCAATTTAGGAAGTTCTCCCAATAGCAGCTATCCAACGGATGAGCGACTGAAACTTTTTGCAAAGGGAGCAATGGATAATGGACTTATCTCATTGTACTTTCAATTCGGCAGGTATTTACTGGTGAGTGGCTCTAGAACCAAAGAGGCTCCCATCAATTTACAGGGTATTTGGAATGAGCAGGTTCGCCCACCTTGGAGCAGTAACTATACCATCAACATCAATACAGAAATGAATTACTGGCCGGTGGAAACTACCAACCTGTCGGAATTTCATATGCCACTACTCAGCTTTTTAAAGAATTTATCAGCCAATGGTAGCGTAACCGCAAAAACCTTTTATGGGTTGAATGGCTGGGTGGCGCATCATAACAGTGATATATGGGCCATGTCGAATCCCGTAGGTGATTTTGGAAAAGGAAATCCGGTTTGGGCCAACTGGACGATGGGCGGTACCTGGCTGAGTACGCATTTATGGGAGCATTTTCAATTTACCAACGATACCGCATTTCTGCGAAAAGAAGCCTATCCCATTATGCGCGGAGCTGCCCAATTTTGTAAAGAATTTTTAGTGCAAGATTCGAAAGGCAACTGGGTTACTGCTCCCGCTACTTCGCCGGAGAATATGTTTGTAAATGAACAAGGCTTTACGGGCAGTGTATTATTTGGTGGAACCGCTGATTTGGCGATGATTAGAGCAATCTTTTCACAGGTAATCAGTGCTGCAAGCATTTTAAAAACCGATGCAGTATTCTCACAACAGTTGAGGGGTACGCTGGATAAACTACACCCCTATCAAATAGGAAAGAAAGGCAATTTACAGGAATGGTATTACGATTGGGAAGATAGTGACCCCAAACACCGGCATGTTTCCCATTTATTCGCTTTGTATCCCGGAACCAGTATTGGCATGAAAAACAATCCTGTTTTATCGGATGCCGTTAAGCGCTCTTTAGAACTAAGAACCAATAACGGAACCGGTTGGTCGATTGCCTGGAAAATCAACTTATGGGCCAGATTAAGAAATGGAGAACGGGCCTATGATGCCATCAAAAAAATTATGACCTACTACCCTGCCGATCAATCCGAAATTAAAATGGCCGGAGGCGGCACGTATCCGAATTTGTTCGACGCACATCCCCCCTTTCAAATTGATGGAAATTTTGGAGCCACTTCCGGAATTGCGGAGATGCTGATGCAGAGTCAGGATGCTGAAATACTTTTATTACCCGCCCTTCCAGCTGAATGGAATTCGGGATCCATTAATGGGTTAAAAGCTCGTGGGGGTTTTACCGTTGATATTAAATGGAAAGATGGGGAATTAAAACAAGCTATTATCACCCCCTCTAAAAAGGGTGAGCAATTAATCCGGTATAAAGAGAAAACCTGGAAAATTTCTGGGTCACAGCCTTTGGTTATCAATAATTGATGGTGGCAAATACAATAATTTTAATAGACCTCAAATCCATTAAAACTGAATTTACTTTAACGTATCGGTGATCCAATCCAAATAACTATCCTTGTTAATTATAGAAAACTGTGCCTCGGGATATGCTTTACCAAACGCAGTAGGTTTTTTTGACTTTCCTTCTTTCCACTTGCATTCCAATGCTTGCAAATTACCATTGTGCAACTCCAGTAAATCGATTTCCTGCCCATCATACGTTCGCCAGAAAAAATATTGAGGTTGATAGTTACGGTAACTGTTGTATTTAATGCGCTCGCTCATCACATATTGCTCCCATAACTGTCCAATATCATTTCGCTGTTCCAGTGGGCTGAAATTACCAATCAGGGCATTGCGAATACCGTTATCAAAAAAGTACCACTTTTTACTTTTACTGATTTCCTTACGTAGATTATTACTAAATCCGGTTAATGGATAAATTATAAATACTTTACTTAGCAGATCAAGGTATCTTTCTACTGTTACCTTATTTAACTGAAGACTACCTGCAAGTTCAACCGTGCTAACCTGACTTCCTACCTGCCATGCCAGCATTTGTAAAAGTTTATACAACACATCTGCCCCTTTTACATTTTCCATAGAAAGTAAGTCTTTCAAAAGGTAACTACTAACCAATTGTTTAAGATAATGCTCACGCTCCATTGCAGTTTTCAAGTGCCATAACTCGGGGTAACTTCCGTAAACAAGTCGTTCATCTAGGTTTCTAATTGTAGACAAGTAATCTTCTGTAACAGAAAGTTCTGCCTGTGCTATGGGATATAAATAATAAACAAGATTACGCCCTACAAGCGGTTCGCCAGTTGAATATACCAGATCAAAGCTGCTGCTACCTGTTGCAATTACAGTAATACCTTTCACTGAATCTATTAATAATTTTAATATTTTGCCAATTTCCGGTATCGCTTGCGCCTCATCAATAACAATGATCTTCTTTCCTGCTGTTAACTGTTTGTAATTTGCTACCGTTCTTTTTTGTAATTGCTCCGACACTTGCATATCTTCTCCTTGCAGCAACAGCGCCTCCTCCCCATACTTTTGCGCAATATTTTCAATAATGGTTGTCTTACCTGTGCGTCTGGTGCCGTAAAGCATGATCACTTTTTGTAAACCAATTTTGGCTTCAATCTGTTCCTGAATAATTCTTGAAATATTCATTTTTTATATAAATTAGGTCACTTGACTGACGCAATTTACGTTAATTAGGTCACTAAAGTGACTTAATTAACACTTTTTATAAAAATTAAGCCTTTAATCCGTTCTTTTTGAGAAGAAAGTAATTAGCAAAAGGTAGGATTGTTCTCCCCCTACTAAAACTTCCCGGGAGGGTTCCAACAAGAAAATAAACGCCCACTTACGAATTACATTCCAGCGAAGGGCTTTAAATGGGTGATGGTTTTTACAGTTCTGGTATAAACTGTACCATTTTTGTCAATCAATCTTAGCACCAGTTCATTGGAGGCTACTTTATCTGCGATATCTTTCTTTGGTTTGCTGCCTGATTTATCTTTGTATTTGATGATGATTTGCCAAACAGGCTCTTTTACGTATTTAACAAGGGTATCGGTTTGTTTGCCATTTTCTAACAACACTGGTTTTGAAGTTACACTAACCATAGTTGCTGTATATAATTCCTGCTTAATCCAAACTCGATCCAGCTTAATATTGGGCACTTTATTGGCAATTATATAAATATAGTAGTCGGGTTTGGGAGACTTACTAGCAGCAAGCGTTTCCTCACCTCCCACTTTTATTTCTGCCGAAGGCGCTACCCCACTTAGTGTAATTCTTTCATAAGCCTTAAGCTTTAAAGAGGGCGAACTTGATTGGCCATGGGCTGTAGCATAGCAGCACAAACCTACAAAAGCTAAGATTCCTGTAAATATGGGTTTACGCATAGCCTATTGTTTGATTACTTTTTGAAAGGTTTGGTATTTCTTGTTATCACTGGTAATTTGAATCACATAGTTTCCGGCTGCTAAATTTTCTAATGGAATTGTACCTGAACCATAATTTACGGTTTGGCTATACACCCGCTGCCCCCCCATATTAAATACTTGCACCTGCATTGATTTTATTCCTGAAATAGTTCCTTGTACATATTGGTAACTACCCCTGCTCACAGTAGGGAATATCTTTACAAAGTTTTTGTCATTTAAGGTGGCTGTTGCTAAAGCGGTAACTGGGTTAGGATTAAAATTAGGAGAACCAATTACGGTATAATACATCCCATTACCATGCGTTCCAATAAGCATAACATTGTCGGCGGGGCGATAATCTAAGGAAGTTACAAGTAATCGTACCACCAGTTCCTAATGTTTTGCCTATGCTGGCCGTTGTAAATAATCCAACGGAAGTACCCACATAATATTCGGTAACAGCTACCCCGTTTTCTAATTTCGGAGCAATAACACAAGAACGAATAGAAGGCAAAGTAAGATTTCCTTCTGCATTGGACCAACTGGGTGTGGCAGATTTGGCGTTAAAAGTCCACCAAATACTAGTAACATTATAGTTAGATACCACCGCCATTATCTCATTGTCATCATTCGGATTTACTGCGATATCAATTACGGTACCCGAAATACCTGCTGGCGAAATATCAACTGGAGAGGCAGTTGAACTTGCATTAATATAATCATCCAGTCTAAATATTTTTCCAGAGCTAGTGCCATAATACAGGGCATGCGTGGTTTTATAAGGTCCCCATGAAAAATCAATGGTTCTAATAGAAACGGGTGTGCTGCTTCCATTATCCGTTGCACTGGCTACCCCAGTCATTTTAGTCCATTTGGTACTATCAACAATACTTGCAGTAGTGGTTCTAAACAAATTGTAATAATTAACATAAAACAAGACTTCGGAATTGGAATTACTCAATTTGAAATAGGTGACAAAATCACCCCACCCCCCACTGCTATTGGATCTCAATTCAGTCACTCTTGGTCTAATACTTCCTCCAGGATAGTTAAAGTAATCTATCAATTCATCCCGAATAAACTCACCAAGTTGATATCCATAAAACATCAATTGTTTACCGGCATTTATGTTAGCTATATCTACTGCTACGCCATCACCACCTGCTATGTTAAAATAATCATCAATCCCAGGTCTATCAGCGGTTCTAGGTCCCAGGTTTAATGAGGCATCGCGGTACCAAGTACCGTTATCCTGAGCACCTCCCAAGAAATTATTTTTTCCAGTTTCTGGGTCAAGAGCTACATGATAGTATTGAAGGGTCTGATAGTTTTTGATATAACTCCAAATTACAGGGGTTGCAGAAATATCTGATGTTACTTGAATACTTCCATCATTATTGGCATATGCTTTCTTTGGATTGGTTGGGAATTTTTTGTAGAATAACCTCCAATGGTTGTGGTTGTAGTAGTTGAAGTAAATCCATTCGGGGATCTATACAAATTTGTTCCACCAAGAAAAACCATATTGGGGTCATCTGGTTTAACAGCCAAGACCATATTGTATCCACCCTGTAAATTCACACCCCCGTTACTCCCTGAACCTGCTGGCACAAAGGCAGATAAATTGGTCCATTGAGGTATTCCTCCCAACGTTTCTACTTTAAACAAATCAGCCTCTGCAGTGGTGGCTCCAAGGCTATTTCCATTTTCATATAGTACGTATAGGATATTATTATTTGAAGGAGCCAATGCCAATATGATTCTTCCCCAGTTAGAGGATCCTGTATTTTGTTTGAACCCGGCAGGAGTTTCAGCTGCATTTCCAGCTATTGCTATCCATGAAGCAGCATCGCCTGTGGCAGATTCCCATACGCCACGGTCGGTGGTATTTTTCAGGTGGAAAGCAACATAAATTTTTGAACCATCCGCTTTTATAACAACATCGGTATTTCCAGTTACGGTAGTTCCTCCCAATGATCCTTTAACGGAAGCCCAAGTGGCACCTCCATTTTGAGAACGCTGAATGCTGTTTTGGCAAGCTACATACACATCACCCGTTACCGGATGAACCACTATTTTGTGAATGATGTCAAATGCGCTGGTGAATGTTTCAAGCGTAGACTGTGTGCTGCTTAAAGCGGTCCAGCTAAGTCCATTGTCTGTTGATTTAAATATTCCATTTCCAAAAAAGAAAGCACCACTAGCTCCAGCTGAATTTCCCAAAGCTTCTCCGGATCCTGCATACCAAGTATCTTCTTTGCCAGCTCTTGGATCTTGCGCCAAAGTAGTTAAGCTATGAATTTGGGCCGAAGGAGTAACCAAACTCCAGGTAGCACCACCGTCGGCAGAACGCATAATTCCTCCACTTACACATCCCGCAATAATTACTTGATTGGAAGTTCCATTAAATCTTTTGTCTAAAACAAAAGCCCGGGTTCTTCCGCCAATATTATTGGGTCCGGCTTTTAAATAGGCATTACTAGTGGGGGTATTTACTCCAAGGGAAACAACGCCATTTTGAATAGAACCGGACATAGGTATACTCAATGCCTGTTTCATTTCATCACTATAAGCGTTTTTTGGAATCTTGCCCGTTTTGGGATCCTTTAAGATATCATATTCGTATTGCCATCTAGCGGCTTGCATTTCTGCACGCTTTTGTGGATTTTCCTCGTCCTCACCTTCTGCCACAGCTTTTTTTTCAAGCCATGCTTCTTTGAAGGTTTTCTCCCTCCAAAAATGCAAACCATTCTTTTTAACCAGTAAACCAATTCCTGCCACTGTTAACAGAAGCGGTATAATGAGCAGCTTTTTTTTCATAAACGAGGGATATATAGCTCTAAGATATTAAATTTTATAATAAGTTTAATTGTAGGGATTGTGTTCGCTTTGCTGGGATGTGGCCTACAGGTGGACTAATAATGGCAAAAAAAATGCAAATAATCGATAATCAATTATTTGCATCTTACAATTCACCTCTTGGCGGAGAGAGAGGGATTCGAACCCCCGGACCTTTAACAGTCAACGGTTTTCAAGACCGCCGCGATCGACCACTCTGCCATCTCTCCGGGTGCAAAATAATAGCCTATACACCGAATTTCAAAATAAACTATTGCCCACCGCAAAATCCACCCACCCGCGGGATGTTTTACATACAAAAAGGCACCCCGAAGAGTGCCTTTTTGCTGCATTTGAATGATTTACAACTATTTTTCTGGGTACAATACTGACTTACTGTAATTGGGGGTATCCATCAACTTTTTACAAAGTTGCTGTAATTGAGCTGCCGTAACACCCTCTACCTTTGCCGGATAAGCCAAGATCCATGCCGGGTCGGTTTGATCGATAAAGGATGAGGACAACCTTTCCAGCCAATAGTCATTATTCTTTATCTGCACTTCATATTGCTTTTTAAGTGTCTCTTTCACTTTAGCCATGTCTTTTTCATCAATTCCTTTGTCAGAAACATCTTTTACAATACCTAAAAATGCAGCTACCAGTTTGTCAACATTTTCCGGACCGCAAGGGAAGCTAACGCCGATGCTATAATGCTCATAGGGGCGCTTGGTTAGTCCGCCACCCATTCCACCTCCATAGATGCCACCCATATCTTCGCGAAGTTTCTCGATAATCTTGATATTCATCACTTCGCTTAAAATCGTTAATTGCAAATCGGTCTCTTTGCTGTAAGGCATTTCTCCACTGTATTGCAGTACAACTAAACTCTGTTTTTCAGCACCCTTATTCACATTTAAATTCAATGGGCCCTGCACAGGTCTTAATCCAACATCCTTATAAGCATGCTGCACAGTGCGTGCGGGCAAACTTCCCAGATAAGTGGTTATGTATGTCTTCATTTTATCGATATCAATATTACCAACAAAGGTAAAATGGAGCCCATCCGCGTTACTAAAAACTTCTTTATAGATTGCCAGGGAACGGTCTAGATTCAATTTATCATAACTGTCTGGGCTTTCCATTACTGGGGCGTAGGGATGATTATTATAGATTACTTTATTAAGTGTATCGCTGAAATAAGATCTTGGATTTGATTTCATGTTTTGCAGAATACTTTTTTGCGAATTCACAAAATTCTGAAATAGCGATGCATCTTTTCTCGGCTGCGTAAAATACACATGAATAAGCTGAAAAAATGTTTCCACATCTTTCAAACTAGAACTACCTTCTATACCCTCGTCATCTGCACTTATATATGGAGTAACCTGTACCGTTTTACCTGCTAAAAATTTACGTAAATCGGTGGGAGAAAAATCTTTCACCCCCATCGAACGTACCAGCGTAGAGGCCTTATCAGCATTCATTTTATCTTCGATAGGGTATACATGGCTTCCCCCCCATCTCCAACTATCCATCTGAATTTCATCGTTTTTAAAATCAGTGGGTTTTAAAGTAACCGTTATCCCATTACTTAGGGTTAGATTAGTAGTTCCTAGGGCAGCATCTTTTGATTCTTGCACAATTTTTCCAGCTACGGGGATACGATCAATCAGGGTTTTAGCCAATACCTTTTCTTGATACGGTTGTGCGGGTATAGCTCGGGCTGCAGTTACGTAATGTATCAGTGTATCTGCAGCTGGTAAGCTGGATTTACTTTTTTCAGCACCCATCAACATGGTAAAAAATCCCTGTTGGGTTTCTGTACGCTTAGCCAATGCATTAATTTCTTCTACGGTTATCTTTGACAATTCACTCTTCAGATACTGGTATCTGTTTTCGATACCGAGAATCGGTTCACCCGAAAGGAAATTACTCACGTAAGCATCCACAAAACGGTCAGACTGGGTTTTGTCTTTATCCTTATTAGCCCGCTCAGCACCATTTAATACATTCACTTTTGCACGCTCGAGTTCGGCGGGCAGAAAACCAAATTTCTTTACGCTTTCTGTAACAGATTCAAGCGCACGTACTGCTGGTTGGGCAGGTTTATCCCCTAAAACTGCATAAGAAGAAAATGAATTATATCCGCGAATAAAATCAGAAAAAGTGGCACCTGCAGCTAAAAAAGGTGAATTGGGTTGCTGAGCAATCTCAGAAAAACGTTGACTCACCATTTGATTAAACAAACCTTCTACAATGTTATTTCGATAATCACCCCAGGTTTTAACCGGTTGGGCTTTCTCAACGTAATTAATAACCTGCAAAATATTATAAGGTTGTTCTTTATCGGTAAGAACAATAGATTTGTTTCCTTTTCTCTCAGGAATAGGAGTGATAGCAGGCCGGGGAACAATTTTTGCCGGATTTTTATAACCTGCGAAATGGCGAACAATTAACTTTTCAGCCGCTGCAGGATCAATATCCCCTACTACCACCACCGACATAAGATTGGGGCGATACCAGGTTTTATAAAAATTAATTAAAGAGGAAGGCTTGAAATTTTGCAGGATACTGTCTTTACCAATCGGCAGGCGATTACTATAAGCAGATCCATTGAATAGAATTGGAAAATATTGCTTTTGCATCCTTGCACCCGCGCCCTTGCTCAATCGCGATTCTTCTAACACTACTCCCCTTTCTTTATTAATTTCAGCCGTATCTAATAAGGCATTGAATGCCCAGTCTTCTAAAATGGTAAACCCCTTTTCTACTTTAGCAGAATCATCTGCAGGAATCGGCAGGATATAAACGGTTTCATCAAATGAGGTATACGCATTTAAATCGGCCCCAAATTCTACGCCAATAGACTGCAAATAACTCACCAGTTCATTTTTAGGAAAATGTTTCAGTCCATTAAAATTCATGTGCTCCATAAAATGCGCCAACCCCTGCTGATCGGGGGTTTCTAAAATGGAACCGGCATTTACCACCAACCGCAACTGAATTTTTTTGGCAGGCAAGGCATTCTTGTGAATGTAATAGGTAAGTCCATTCGCCAATTTCCCAATTTTCACATTGGGGTCGGTAGGTAATGGCTTGGTTGCTTCAAATTGCGCCATTAGTGCACTTACCTGTAACATAAGGAGTACGAGAATACCCCCTAAACGAATCTGTTTTCTCATGTAGTTAATATTTAATAAAGTTTCATTGTTGTCCGACTAAAGTCGGGTTTAAATTAGCTGTAACCCTTTTCTGTAAAGAGTCATAGCACAAAAATAGGCTGTTTCAATTTCGTGGGTAGTACCCCACCCTTTTCTAAGGAGAAAATGCTAGGGGTAGTCCA
>JAPLEI010000168.1 GCA_026391195.1 Bacteroidota bacterium
AGAGCGTTCAATCCGTCTATTTTTTATGTAATTGGTTGTTGCCGCAGTCACTATTTGCACTCTTATAAATAGCCGAGAATTTGGTAAGAGATGGCAACGAATGCTAATTGGATAATATGCACTTCACCCAAGCATTTATCAACGGAATGGGGAGCTATATTTCCCATACAGCAAGTGCCCCATGCACATTTTTTGCAGCAGGTATTTATTGATAAATACCCATAAAAGAGTTCTACCCCACTTGAAAAATTATTCAGCAATTGCAACAGATCTCCGGTATTCAAGAAAGCCCAAGTCCTCGGCAGTCATCAATTTGGGCATTCGCAAAAGAAAGCTACATAAGTATTACTTTTAACATATCTCCGGTCTCGAGCTCAGACAAAAATTCCGGTTTGATGCTATCGCCCCGGAATTTACTTAAAGACTACTGTTCATTTTAACACTACTCAAAAAGGTAAATCATCCAACAGCTCTGTCAGTTCATAATCTAATGGCGTCGGTACCGGTTCTGGAGGTGCTGCAACAGCCTCATTTTTACTTCCAAGTAGGATCACAGAAACAACCCTCAAGGTTAATCAGGCTTGTTCCTAAGGCTTCAGGGTGCTTTAACAGCATAGCAACAAACTCTTTGGTCGTATGAAAATTGAAAAACCCAACGTATCCTATCATAAAAAAACCTCTTCAGAATAGAAGAGGTTTTTTTATGGAACGATTACTTGCAGTAACTCATTTATTGATTGCCGCCTCGTCCTCCGCCACCGCCGCCGCGACCTTGCTGCGACATAGCTTCGATTACTTTCTTAGCTAAATCGGCTGGTAAAGCTTTCTCGATTCGTTTGTTTCTCTCATCCGTTAATTTTTTCATCTCGGCTTGTCTTGCTTCCGGTTCCAGATCACGCAGTGCCATTTGTTTGGGGCGCATATCATTGGAGATAGCAATCAGCGAATCTGCCTGAACATCATCGCAACCCATTCCTTTAAATCTTTCCTTCATCATCGCATTGCGTTGTTCAGGGGTCATTTGCTGACCTCCACCGGGAGGCTGAGCCCATACATTTGTACTAATACCAGCTGTTAGCATCAGTAATAAAAACATCCATTTTTTCATAAAAATTTTATTTAGTAGTAGTAATTTACAATATTTTTTTTACGGTTGTAAAGGCTTATCGGTAAAATGTCCGATTCTGTCGGCCTGTAGGAAAAAAACAACCCGAAGTAGTTAGCTTCGGGTTGGGTAAAATCAGCTGGACAATAGGATTTTATCTGATAAACAACATCTCCCGGTACTTAGGTAACGTCCAAAGATCATCATCTACTAATTGTTCCAGTTTATCTACGTGGTAACGAATATCATCAAAGAAGGCAGCCTTGATATCTTTATCGTAGGCAATGGCTTTTTCACGGGCATGCTCAATATTATTCGCTTTTTTCCGTGCTTCCACCATTTCATGCGCTTTGGTATGAATCACCTGAATATGTTTGCTAACGGAAGTTAGAATATCCAGTTGACTCTTATAAGCATCTGCTCCCAGGCCAGCTGCTTTCAGTCCATTAATATTGGTGAGCAGTTCATTCTGATAACGGATGGCAGCAGGCAGAATATGGTTGATGGCTAAATCTCCCATAATTCTCGACTCAATCTGAACCTTCTTGGTATACTTCTCCAGTTCAATTTCGTGGCGGGCTTCTAGTTCTTGGTGGGTATATACTCCGTTAGACTCGAATAAATGTTTGGCTTTTTCAGTAACCATGGCATCCAATGCAAGTGGCGTTGTTTTCACATTGGGCAAGCCTCTGCGGGCAGCTTCATCATGCCATTCCTGACTGTAACCATCACCTTCAAACAATACTTTTTTGCTTTCAACAATATAGCGTTGGATAACCTGCATGATGGCAATTTCTTTTTTGTCGCCCTTTTCTATCAATGCATCTACATCCAGTTTAAATTGTTTCAGCGTATCGGCCATGATGGTGTTGAGAACCGTCATAGAAATGGCACAGTTGGCAGAAGAACCTACGGCTCTAAATTCGAATTTGTTACCGGTAAATGCGAAAGGTGAAGTACGGTTACGATCCGTATTATCTAGCATCAGTTCCGGAATACTGCGATGCAAATCCAGTTTCAAAATGGCTTCATCTTGCTCATCAAATTTGGTGCTAACGCGGGTTTCAACATCAGCTAAAACCTTTGCCAGATATTGACCCACAAAAACCGAAATAATGGCGGGCGGTGCTTCATTGGCACCTAACCGATGGTCGTTGGGTTCGGAGGCAATGGATGCTCGCATAATATCTGCATTGTCGTGAACCGCTTTAATAATGTTCACAAAGAAAGTGAGGAACATTAAATTGGTTTTCGGTGTTTTACCGGGAGCCAGCAAATTCACCCCCGTATCGGTTGCCATACTCCAGTTATTATGCTTACCACTTCCATTGATACCAGCAAAAGGTTTTTCGTGCAGCAAAACTACCAATTGGTGACGGCGGGCTACGCGCGTCATTATATCCATCAATAGGGTATTGTGATCTACGGCTATATTCACTTCTTCAAAAATTGGGGCACACTCAAACTGTGAGGGAGCTACCTCGTTGTGACGGGTACGAAGTGGAATACCTAATTTGTATGATTCCTGCTCAAAGTCGCGCATGAAAGCATATACTCGCTCGAGAAAGAAAAAAAAATAATGGTCTTCTAATTGCTGACCTTTAGCTGGGGCTGCACCGAATACAGTTCTACCACACTGAACGAGGTCGGGTCTTGCATGTGCCAAGCGCTCATCAATTACAAAATATTCCTGCTCCCATCCTAATGTAGCAGTAACCTTGGTAACATTTTTATCGAAGTAATTGCAAACTTCTACTGCCGATTTATTCAATGCCTCCAATGCTTTTAGCAGCGGCGCTTTGTAGTCGAGGGAAGCTCCCGTGTAGGAAATAAAAATGGTGGGTATACAAAGCGTTTTCCCCGATCCGATTTCCATAATAAAGGCAGGCGAAGAGGGATCCCAGGCCGTATATCCGCGAGCCTCAAAAGTTGCTCGTAAGCCACCACTTGGGAAAGAAGACGCATCCGGCTCTTGCTGAATCAGCGCAGCGCCATCAAATTCTTCAATAGGTGTGCCATCTCCCTTTAAAGTAAAAAATGAATCATGTTTTTCTGCCGTTGTTCCGGTTAATGGCTGAAACCAGTGGGTATAGTGAGTAACGCCTTTACTTTCTGCCCAAGCACGTAAGCCATTGGCAATTTGATTTGCCACACCCCGATCTATTTTTTTACCACCCCGTACACTCGTAAGTAAACTCTTATACCCCTCATCACTTAAATATTGACGAGCAGTTTTTAAGGTGAACACACTTTCATTAAAAATTCCGGTAATTTTTAAATTAGGGGTAACCACAGGCCCACCCTGATCGGCCGAAATGGTTTCGATGGCGTTAAAGCGTAAAGACATAAAAAATGATTTATTTGAACAACAAATTTCGTTTTTTTCACCGATTTCTATTAAAAAACATTTCATAGGCCGAAAAAAGAGGGAAAAATGTGGAAAAACAATACATATAATTATTTCTAATGCTTCAAATAAGGCGTAAAATCATCTTATTATATTAAATTTAATATGTATAATTGATAATCATCACCCCCTTTTTTTAAAATCCTGACCAATCAGTTTATCCCCTGTTTACGTATAAAGGATGGGGGTAACGGACTTTTTCTTTTTATCTCGCAAATAGTACCTTTGCCCACATCATGGAAATAAACGCCCAAACCGCCGCACAACTCAGACTTACTGAGGAAGAATTTAAAAGTATTTGCTCGAAACTTAACAGAACCCCCAATTTTACAGAACTATGTGCTTTTAGTGGCATGTGGAGTGAGCATTGCAGTTATAAAAATTCAATTCAGTGGTTAAAAACCCTTCCCCGCAGTGGCGGAAGAATGTTGGTTGCCGCAGGAGAAGAAAATGCCGGATTAATGGATATTGGCAACGGATACGGCGTTGTATTTAAAATTGAAAGTCATAACCACCCCTCCGCCATCGAACCCTTTCAGGGAGCTGCCACCGGAGTAGGCGGTATTCAGCGTGATATATTTACCATGGGTGCACGCCCGATTGCTTCCTTAAATAGTTTACGGTTTGGCAATCCCGCAGACAAAAAAACACAACGCTTACTTAGTGGCGTAGTGCATGGGATCGGCCACTACGGCAATTGTTTTGGGGTACCTACAGTGGGGGGAGAAATTTATTTTGATTCCTGCTATCATACCAACCCCTTGGTAAATGCCATGAGTGTGGGTATTATGCAAGCAAATAAAATGGTAAGTGCCATCGCAAAAGGTACCGGTAATCCGGTGTTTTTTGTAGGAAGTGCTACCGGTAAAGATGGTATTGGAGGTGCTTCCTTTGCTTCCGCAGACATAACCGCCGATAGCGTAGAAGAACTCCCAGCCGTTCAGGTAGGTGATCCCTTTCAGGAGAAAAAATTATTGGAAGCCTGCTTAGAAGTGATAGAAACCGGCGCAGTAGTAGGTATGCAGGATATGGGTGCCGCCGGCATCATTTGTTCTACCGCAGAAATGAGTGCAAAAGGAGAAGTAGGCATGCACATCGACCTCGACAAAGTTCCTACCCGACAAAAAAATATGAAAGCCTGGGAACTCTTACTGAGTGAAAGTCAGGAGCGCATGCTGCTCGTGGCGCACAAAGGCAGAGAAAAAGAAGTGATCGATGTTTTTGAAAAGTGGGATCTGAGTTGTAATGAAATTGGATATGTAACCGACGATGGTCTTTTAAACTTCTACATGCATGGTCAGTTAGAGGCCAGTATTCCTGCCTATGAATTGGTTTTGGGTGGAGGAGCTCCTCAATACAAACGGGAATATAAAGAGCCGGCCTATCTGCAAAAAGTCAATAGTTTTCGAATGGAAACTGTTGCCGATGTAACCGATTTAGCTACCGCCGCTCATGCATTAAATAAGTTACCCAATATCGCTTCTAAAAGATGGATATACACCCAATATGATAGCATGGTAGGTGCCGCCAATGCTTCTACCAATATCCCTTCGGATGCTTCGGTTGTGCTGGCAAAAGGAACGGGAAAATCATTGGCTATAACGGTAGACTGCAACAGCCGCTATGTACATGCCAATCCTTATACCGGTGCCATGATAGCCGTTGCTGAAGCTGCCAGAAATATTGTTTGCAGTGGGGGAGAGCCCATTGGTGTTACCAACTGCCTCAACTTTGGAAATCCCTACGATCCGGAAGTGTACTATCAATTTGTAGAAGCCATTCGCGGAATGGGAGATGCTTGCAGAGCCTTTCAAACACCCGTAACCGGGGGGAATGTAAGTTTCTATAACCAAAATCCGGATGGACCGGTATTTCCAACTCCCACCATTGGTATGGTAGGTGTGCTGGATGATTTTGCAACCCGACTTTCCCTTGCTTTTCAGCAATCAGGTGATCTGATTTATCTGGTTGGTAAAGTTGTTGATGATATCGCCTGCTCCGAATACCTGTATCAATTGAAAGGGGTTCCGTATTCTCCTGCCCCTTATTTTAATATGGAAGAAGAACTGGCAGTGCAACAATTTATTACCCAGGCCAATCAGAAAAAATTGTTGGTAAGTGCACATGATATCAGTGAAGGAGGCGTAATCATTGCTTTACTAGAGTCTGCCTATCCCTCAAATTTCGGATTCACGGTAGCTGCTGAACACAGTGCTATAAGGAAAGATGCTTTTTGGATGGGAGAAGCGCAAGGTAGAGTAGTGGTATCTATACAACCCCAATGGCAAGATTCATTTCTACAACTTGCCAAAGAAGCGGCTATACCTGTTATGGCATTGGGATCCGTTGCTGAAAAAAATGTGCAGGTGAATGGAGAAAATTGGGGAAGTATCGAAACCTTCCGGAATGAATACGACACAGCTATAGAATCATTTATGAATGCCTCCACCCTATGAGTTTACTGCCTGCTGAAATAAATAGAAGTGCAGTTATTGTGGTAACCGGTGCTGCCGGCTTTATCGCTTCGTGCTTGGTTCAATGGCTGAATGAAAATGGTTTTGAGAACCTGCTATTGGTAGATGATTTTGGCGAAGAAGAGAAACGAAAAAACTGGGAATCCAAAAAATACACCCGCATAATTGAAAGGCAGGCTTTTTTTGATTGGCTGGCTGAACAGCAACCTGCCATTGATCTGATCATTCATCTGGGTGCCCGAACAGATACTACTGAATTTAATTACAGCATTCACGAAGCACTCAATGTAAAATATTCGGAAGATATTTGGAACTATGCAACCCTGCATCAGTTACCCGTTATTTATGCCTCTTCCGCTGCAACTTATGGAGCAGGAGAACTGGGCTATAACGATGATCATCAATTCCCCGAAAAACTGAAACCATTGAACCCCTATGGCGTAAGTAAAAACGAATTCGATAAATGGGCTTTACAGCAGTCATCTGAGTTTCAACCTCCCTGCTGGACGGGCCTGAAGTTTTTTAATGTGTATGGTCCCAACGAATACCACAAACACCGAATGGCGAGTGTTATCTGGCATGCTGTTAATCAGATTAAAGCAAAAGGGGTGGTACAGTTGTTTAAAAGTCACCGACCCGATTTTGCCGATGGCGAACAACTGCGAGATTTTATTTATGTAAAAGATGTGGTGGATGTAATCGGTTGGATGGCTGCAAGGATGCTGCAAAACCAATGGGATGCAACTCTCAACGGATTGTACAATCTGGGAACCGGAAAAGCAAGATCTTTCAATGATTTGGTTACTGCCTCTTTCCATGCACTTTCGCTGCCGGTTCACATTCAATACATCGATATGCCGGAAGATATTCGGAATACCTATCAGTATTTTACGGAAGCCAATATGAATAAACTGCACAACGCAGGATACCAGCAACCCATGCATAGCCTAGAAGAAGGGGTAACAGATTATGTTACCAATTATTTGCAACCGGTTAGGTGTTGGTAGGGTATAATTTTTGATTATTAAACGAGCAAACTATGCAACATACCATTGCCATTATTGGTGGCGGAAATTTAGGTGCCTCACTGGCAGAAGGCTTACTGAATAGTGATTTTGTAACCCCCAATCAATTATGGGTTACCAAGCGAAATGTACAAACCTTGCAAACTTTAAAAGAAAAAGGGGTACAGATTACTAATAACAATCTGGAAGCGATATCCAGTGCAGATTATATTGTATTGGCCGTAAAACCATTTCAGGTAAAAGAAGTTTTGCAACAAATACAGCCGGTGTTGGTGCCTGGCAAACATGTGTTGATTAGTTTGGTTACCGGAGTATGGATGAAAGATATTCGGGAAATAGTAGGTTCAGAAATCGCCCTTTTTAGAGCTATGCCCAATACTGCCATTGCCATCCAGGAAAGTATGACCTGTATTTGTGCATCGGAAGTAACCGAAGGTCAGCAAAAAGTGGTTACTGATTTATTTAATCAACTAGGCAAGTCGGTGTTTATTGAAGAAAAACTGATGGATGCAGCCACCGTATTGGGAGCTTGTGGAACGGCTTTTGCCATGCGATACATCCGGGCAAATATTCAGGGAGGAATTGAGATTGGATTCAGCGCAGCCACCGCATCCCTGATTGCTGCGCAAACCGTTAAAGGAGCAGCAGAATTATTACTCATCAAAAAAACGCACCCCGAGCAGGAAATTGATAAAGTAACTACCCCAAAAGGATGTACCATTGCCGGATTGAATGAGATGGAACATCAAGGATTCAGTTCATCTCTTATAAAAGGCGTAATCACCAGTTATCGAAAGATTCTGGATGACATGTAAAATAATTCCGCTTAGTCAATTCATTCGCGCTCTTAAAAAAGCCAGGGTTTTTGTTCTGGCATCGTCGGTAGCATCTTGCTTAAAGGAGGGATTACTAGGATTGGCAAATCCATGCCCGGCTTCGTAAAAATGAGTGGTTAGTTTTTTGCCGACTGTTTGCATATCAGCTTCAAATTTCTTAACTACTTCAGGAGAGGGGGATTTATCCAATGTTCCAAAAATTCCGAGTACATCAGTTTGTAGGTTTTTCAATTTTTCCAGATTGTTTTCAGGCCTGCCATAATACATTACACATCCTGCCCCTTGCTTTCCTGCGAGGATACTACTTTGTAAACTCCACATACCCCCAAAACACCAGCCAATAGTAAAAATACGAGCATCGGAACCCGCATGCTGAATGCTGCCCAATACGATTTTTTCTAGTCGCTCTGTTTTAGCACCCTGCACTAATTTCATGGCACTGTCTACAGTGGAGGCAACTTTTCCATCATACATATCCAAAGCAAGCACATTCACATTACCCATTGAGTCAGCATAATTGAGTCCCCACCACTCTTGTATAACCAGCAACCAGTTATTAGTGGGCTTTGCGGATCTGATTTCATAACCATATGCTTCTGTACCATCCGAAGCTTTAAATGTAATCCGGCTCCCTGCTGCATGGGTTACCTGATACTTTCGGGGTAGGGGATGCATGGATCCAAATGCAGTTGTATTGGCCTCCTGCCGAAATTGCTCCATTACATCGCCATTGTAACAGCTGATGTAACATTCAGGGGTTAATAAATCGGCAGATTGTGGGGTTGGCTTATTTGATAAAAAAGCAGCCGTTATTAAAGAAACAGTTAGCAGGAGTAAAATTTTCTTCATACGAGTAGGTTTAGACATCTTTTTTTATGTTCCCCTAGGTTTTCGGGAAAGATGTACACGTTAAATTAACACTTTATCCGGGTATGTATTGAAAATAGTAGGCATATTTTTTTACTAGCCGTTTTTGAGGTAGGTTTGTACGACCTCCGAAATTTTCCAAACCGAACATTTCCTCCGGTCATCCATTTTTCTCCTTCCGGACGGTTGAATTGAGTTGAACCATTTGGTAAGCTGGCGGCAGCAGGAAAGTGGATTTTCTGATAGTTACACGCCTAATTTTTTTGAAAATAGTAGTATGTCTAAGTATATTTTCGTTACCGGAGGGGTTACCAGTAGTTTAGGAAAAGGTATCATCGCCGCTTCACTTGCCAAGCTATTACAGGCAAGGGGTTTACGGGTTACCATTCAAAAGTTTGATCCCTATATTAACGTAGATCCGGGTACCTTAAATCCCTACGAGCATGGGGAATGTTTTGTAACCGAAGATGGCGCTGAAACCGATCTCGATTTGGGCCATTACGAAAGATTTCTGAGTATTTTTACTAGTCAGGCCAATAACGTTACTACCGGAAGGATTTATCAAACCGTAATCAATAAAGAGCGGGCAGGAGATTTTTTGGGAAAAACCGTTCAGGTAGTTCCCCATATTACCGATGAAATCAAGCGCAGAATGTTATTGTTGGGGGAGAATGATCAGTTTGATATCATTTTAACCGAAATCGGCGGTACGGTTGGCGATATAGAAAGTTTGCCGTTTATTGAAGCCGTTCGTCAACTCCAGTGGGAACTACCCGAAGAAGATGTGATGGTGGTTCACCTTACCCTGATACCCTACCTTAAAGCAGCCAAAGAGCTAAAAACCAAACCCACTCAGCACAGTGTGAAAATGCTCTCCGAAACCGGCGTACATCCCGATATTTTGGTTTGCCGTACCGAAGAGCCTTTGAATAACGACATCAAGCGTAAAATTGCCCTGTTCTGTAATGTAAAACAAGAGGCTGTTATTGAAGCGATGGATGCCTCTACCATTTACGAAGTTCCTCTGCTGATGCTAAGGGAAAAGCTGGATATTATTTGTTTGAAAAAACTACAGATCACAAAATTCAACGAACCTGACCTGAATAAATGGATTGGATTTTTAGATAAACTGAAGTACCCACGCAGTAAGGTTACCGTAGGCCTGATAGGTAAGTACATCGAGCTGCAAGATGCGTATAAATCTATCTTAGAAAGCTTTGTACATGCCGGAGCTGTGAATGAAGTAAAAGTTGAAGTAGTAAATGTGCACAGTGAATTTATCACCCAAGAAAATGTAGCGGAGAAGTTGAGTCATTTCGATGGATTGCTGGTTGCCCCTGGCTTTGGACATCGAGGAATTGAGGGCAAAATAATTGCCGTTGAGTATGCGAGAACCCACGGACTGCCATTTTTTGGAATTTGTTTGGGCATGCAAATGGCTGTAATTGAATTTGCCCGGAATTTATTGGGATTAAAAGATGCCCATTCCACCGAAATGGATCCGGAAACGATTCATTCCGTGATCAATATGATGGAGGAGCAGAAAAAAATCAGTATGATGGGTGGTACCATGCGACTGGGATCGTATCCTTGTGCGATAAAGGAAAATACATTGGCACATATCATTTATGGGGAAGGATTGATTCATGAGCGGCACCGCCATCGGTACGAGTTTAACAACCAATATCTGGCCGAATTTGAAAAAAATGGCATGATTGCCAGTGGAGTAAATCCGGAGAGCGGACTGGTGGAAATTATGGAGTTGCCTACCCATCCCTTTTTTATCGGGGTGCAATATCATCCCGAATTGAAAAGTACGGTAGAAAAGCCTGCCCCCCTGTTTGTGAGTTTTATAGCGGCTGCGAGAAAATATAATGAGCAAAAGGGAACCGGCCAGCGTAAATCGGTTACTGTTTCCTAGTCCTTGATGTTCACTCCTTTATATGTACAGCGATAGCCGTATATCCTTTCAATTCTCCTTCTAACCCAATTGAGGGGTTTTTCGCCTGTTTTCTGCAAAGTTCCCTCTATTATCTTGGCGCCAACCATTAACTTTGCCGCTCAATACCCCTTAGTATGAACACGGATAAAAATACAGTCATAGGCTTTATTTTACTCGGAATTTTATTTTTCGTTTATTTCTGGTATACCAATAAGCAAAATGTAGAGTGGCAAACAATTCGCCAAAAGCAGGAAGACTCCGTTCGGCAAGCGCAGGCTCGCTTAAGAAAGGTTACTGATGTTGCTTTTGCCAGTAAAGATTCTCTTCGCCGCGATTCAGCTGCAAAGATTTCTGCGGCCGGTAGTTTTACTACTGCTGCATTGGGTCAGGAAGCTTTAATAGTGTTGGAAAATGAGTTCCTGAAAGTAACCCTAACCAGCAAGGGTGCCCAGGTTAAGCAGGTAGAATTAAAAAAGTATACTACAGCCAAGGGAAAACCGGTGATTTTGGGCGATAACAATAGCCTAAGTTATGCTATCAATACTTCACAAAATCAATCTGCTCCCTCCTCCTCCCTTTATTTTACACCCCAACCAGTTACAAAAGATTCTTCTGGGGCACAATCAGCCAGTTTCGTAATTAGTTCTGCCGGCGGACAAACTATCACGCACCAATTTACCCTCGCAAAGAATGCCTATCAGGTAAATTGGAATATTGCTATACAGGGAGCCGGTCAACTACTTTCTAATGGCACGCTCAATTTAAATTGGCAGGGAGCCAGTGTTCAGCAAGAAGGCACTGCGGAATACGAAAGGCAAATGTCGAACATCTGTTTTTCAGAGGGGGATCAATTTGATTATATCTCTTCAAAGAATGAGTGGACTTTCAGCAAACCAGTTCAGTGGGTTGGATTGGTGCAACAGTTTTTTAATGTTACGTTAATTACTGAAAAGCCATTTAAAAGTGGAAAAATAAATTGGCAAAGAAAAACAGACTCAACCAGTAATCTGGCAACCAGTGAGGTGATTTTACAGGCCGCTACCGATAATCAGGGTCAATTGGTACTTCCGTTGAAAATGTATTATGGCCCCAACGATTTTGCTTTGCTTAGTAAGCAGGCACCTGAAATGGAGAAAATCGTGAATTTGGGAAGAGATATGTACTCTTTTGTTCGTCCTATTAACAAGTACATCATTCTACCAGTTTTTAACTTTTTTGCCAGTTTGGTATCCAATTACGGATGGGTAGTATTGTTGTTAACTTTATTTATCCGCTTGGTTACTTCTCCGCTTACCTATTCAAGTTATTTGAGCGGTGCAAAAATGAAGGTGCTCAAGCCAGAGCTGGATGGATTAAAAAAGAAATTCGGGGATGATCAACAGGGTTTTGCCGTAGAGCAAATGAAGTTGTTCAGAGAGGCCGGCGTAAATCCTTTGGGAGGCTGTATTCCTGCATTGCTGCAGATACCTATCTTCTTTGCCCTCTATAGTTTTTTTAATTCAAACATCGCATTGCGCGGGCAGTCTTTTCTTTGGAGCCACGATCTTTCCTCCTATGATTCCATTCTCAATCTGCCTTTCAACATTCCAGCGTATGGTAGCCACGTGAGTTTATTTACCATCACGGCGGTGCTTACCAGTTTCTTGATTTCTATCTACAACATGGCCATGACGCCCACCCAGGATAATCCTGCTCTGAAGTATATGCCCTATATATTTCCTTTCATGTTGTTGTTTATCTTCAATAAGCTTCCCTCTGCCTTAACCTGGTACTATACGGTATCTAACGTTATCACGCTGTTATTGCAATATGTGATTCAGCATTATATCATTAATCACGATAAGATTCTGGCAGATATTGACCTGAAAAGAAAAGCTCCTAAAAAGAAGAGTAAGTGGCAGGAACGCTATGATCAGATGCTGGAAAGTCAAAAGAAAATTCAGGATTTAAAGTCTAAAACAGACGGCAAGAAAAAATAGCAATTGGCTGGTTCCGGCCGCTATAAATTCCGATGCGCATGAACCGAACTTTTATAAAGTATTTGTTGGTTGCCCTGCTGTTTATTCCTCAGGGGATGTATGCGCAACGTGTTGTAGCTGAATGTACGCTCGAATATTCTATTCAACCGGATACCTCATTTCAGATGAATAAATCCAGCGCCTATTCAGGAACCAAAAAGGTTTTTATTAAAGGGAATGATGCACGGGTAGATATAGAAAGTACCGGATTTTTTCAATCCGTAATTTACGACAAGGCAAACCAGCAGGCCGTAGTGTTAAGGGTATTAGGAACCAATAAATTTATTACCCGCCTGCCACCAGCAGATTGGATATTGGAAAATAAGAAATTTGATAGCCTGAAAATAACCTATCAATCCCCTACCAAAACTATCATAGGGTACGAATGTAAAATGGCAACGATGCTGCTGAAAGATGGATCGGAATATCGCCTCTATTACACAACCAGCATTGCTCCCTCGGTTCGGGAATTTGATTATGTATTTAAGGATATACCGGGTTTTGTATTAGAATATGAAGTGAAACAGGCCAATCGATCCATAAAATATACCGCAACCCGCATTAGTTTTAGTCCGGTTGCCGCCTCCCGATTTGATATTCCGGTTTCGGGTTATCGGATACTGGATAAATAATCTATGCTAAAAGATACCATACAGTAAGAAAGCCTCTGGTAAATTATAGATGCAGAAAGTAGGTAAGGGGTATTCGTGAATTAACGAATATCGGTAGTGGTGGGCGTTTTGAATTTGTTCAATTTGGGAGCTTTCAACTTTACATGATAAGAATAAATGTAAGTAGTGTTGCCCATGCCAAAACGCATCATTGAATTAGATTCTAATAAACTTCCCTGACGAGTAAAACTGAAGGTCTGACTTCCTTTGAACGGCATTCCGTAACGAAGAGCAGAAAAACTAAGTCCTTTATTAGAAAGATTACTTAAAGTGCGAAGGGAATATTTAGCATTTTTAGACTTTTCGTCTGTTAAACCTGTAAGCGTGAAAGCCGCATAAGTAACCTGTATTCCTAGTAGTAGGGATATAAATAGGACTTTTGAAAGAGGATTTAGGCTTTTCATCTGATATAAAAATAGGGAATTCTTAATAATTGCACAAAAATATTTTATTAACTAACCGTTAACAATGTGTAAATGTTCAAAAAAAGTCGATTTTTCTTTCAAAAAACGGCATATATTGTATAAACCTCGGCAAAATGAAAGAAAAACCCCACCGCGAAGACCGGGAATCACTTAAAGAACTGCTGAAACAATATCGCCAATTGCTTCAGGGGCGTCAGCATCCCTATTTAGAAGAGGATGATTTTGAACGAATAATAGATTATTATGATGAAAATGAGCAATTGGTGGAGGCCCTGGAAGCTTCAGAAATTGGTTTACAGCAGTTTCCCTATTCCTCTCAACTCATGATAAAAAAAGCTGATTTATTATTGGCTACCCGCAAATACAAAGAGGCCTTAGAAGTGTTGGAAACGGCATCTTTATATGATGCAACCGATGTTAATTTATATATTTTAAAAACGGATGCCTATCTGGCACTGGATCAGCCTACCAAAGCGGTTGCCCTATTAGAAGAGGCATTGTATTTATTTTCTGGGGAGGAGCGGCTTGATTTGTTATTCGAACTGGCAGATGTATATGATGATTATGAGGAATTTGACAAAGTGTTTGATTGTTTACAACTGATTCTGGAGCAGGATCCTTTGAATGAAGAAGCCCTTTATAAAATTTGTTTCTGGACCGACTTTACAGGAAGAAATGATGAAAGCATAGTATTGCATCAGCGTATCATTGAAGACCATCCATTTAGTGAGTTGGCCTGGTTTAATTTGGCAGCTGCTTATCAGGGGTTGAAATTATACGAGAAATCCATTGATGCTTATCAGTATGCAGTTGCCATTGATGAGAAGTTTGATTATGCCTATCGAAATATGGGAGATGCCTTCCTGCGCCTGCGGAAGTATAAAGAGGCAATTGAGGTATTGGAGAAAGTATTAGAGTTGAATCGGCCTGAGGAAGTAATTTATGAAGCCATAGGCCATTGCTATCATAAAATGGGTAATTACGCACAAGCCCGCTTTCATTATAAAAAAGCCGTACACCTGAATGCAGAAGACAGTAAACTGCATTATAAAATTGCCGTAACGTATATGCTGGATCAGCAATGGAGCAGCGCATTAAAACACCTAGAAAATGCTATGCGCATTCATAGGAATATTGCCGAATACAATTTGGCCATGGGTGAATGTTACCTAAACTTGGGCAATTGTAAAGAGGCGATACAGTATTTTGGTGTAGTGGTTCATCAGAAGCCCCGCAATGTAGCGGGATGGGAAGCTTTATTAAAATGCCTCTTGTTAGCCGAGTTGCCGGAAGAAATGCTGACAACCAGTTTGCAGGCTTCCCGGGCTACTGATGGGAAACCCATTTTTCTCTATTACTACAGCACAGCACTCTTTTCATTGGGTAAAACGAAGGAGGCATTGATTCAACTGGAAACTGCCATGGAAAAAGCACCCCGGCATTTGAAAAAATTTATCGACCTGAACCCCTCCATTCTCCGCAATTTACAGGTGGTAGACCTCATGGCCCGCCACAAAAAAATGCCTAAAAAGAAAGGGGGATAATCGCCCCAGCCTGTTATTTAATGCCCGGTTTACATTATTTTGTGCCCGAAAAATAGCTTATATGAATTTTCACTTAACACAAATGCCCGAGAGAACAGCTAAGCCCAGGGTTTCCGGAGTTACCATGGTAATGGATAAGGGGCTGAGTATCCAGGAGGTAGAACAATTTTTGAGTGTGGGTAAACCCCATACCGATTTGCTTAAACTGGGTTTTGGAACCTCATATGTTACCCCTAACCTCAGGGAAAAAATAAATGCATATCATCAGCATCAAATGCCCATTTATTTTGGAGGAACGCTTTTTGAAGCATTTCTAATCAGAAACCAGTTTGAAGATTTTATAGCAGTTTGTAAAGATTATGGAATCACCCATGTAGAAGTGAGCGATGGGTCTATCAGCATTCCCCATGCCGAAAAATGTGGGTATATCGAAAAGTTGACCAAGCATTTTACTGTATTAAGCGAAGTGGGCAGTAAAGATGCTGCACATATCATTCCTCCCTATAAATGGATAGAACTCATGCGTGCAGAACTGGAAGCAGGCTCTACTTATGTGATAGCAGAAGCTAGAGAAGCCGGCAATGTGGGTATTTACAGAGGCTCAGGTGAAGTAAGGGAAGGACTGGTGCAAGAAATATTAACTCAAATACCCGCTGAAAAAATTATATGGGAAGCACCTCAAAAAGCCCAGCAACTTTATTTTCTAGAATTGATTGGTTGTAATGTGAATCTGGGAAATATTGCCCCCCATGAAATTATTCCTCTAGAAGCTATGCGGGTAGGTTTGCGGGGAGATACTTTTGATCTTTATCTCGACAAAAAATAACTATGCGTAGGTTTGGCCTGATTGGGTTTCCGCTGTCGCATTCTTTTTCTAAAAAATTTTTTTCAGAAAAATTTGAAAAGGAAAACATACTGGATTGTACATACGAAAATTTTCCTATCAGTGAGATTAACCACTTTCCCGAACTCTTACAGCAGTATTCCGATTTGCAGGGTATTAATATTACTATACCCTATAAGAAGGCAATCATCCCTTACCTAACATCCATAAGTGAGGTAGTTGAAGCGATTGGTGCTTGTAATTGTATTCAAATTAAGGAAGGCGCGTTAGTTGGGCATAATACCGATGTTGTGGGTTTCCGACAGTCATTGCTGCCCTTTTTACAACCCCACCATCAACAGGCGCTCGTCCTTGGTACAGGCGGTGCTTCTGCGGCAGTGGTGTATGTTTTGAAACAACTTAATATCTCTTGTATGCTGGTGTCACGCTCAACTGGGCAAGATACCATTGCTTACCAAGATATAACGCAGTCAATGCTTGCTACACATACCCTGATCATCAATACCACCCCCTTGGGCACTTTCCCCAAGGTAGATGATTCCCCCCCCATACCCTATGATCTATTAACCCCTTTACACCACTTATACGATTTGGTGTATAACCCAGCTGAAACTCGATTTATAAAAATGGGAAAAGAAAAAGGTGCCAGTTTCCAAAACGGATGGGAAATGTTAATTGAGCAGGCAAATGAAAGCTGGAGAATCTGGAACAGCTAAACTCTTTTTATTTGCTTTGTAAAAAAGACAGCATTTTTCTAACGGCTTTTTCTCGATGACTAAACAGATTTTTTTCGGCACTACTCATTTCAGCAAAACTAAGCGTACTTCCGTCTGGTACAAAAATCGGGTCGTAACCAAAACCTGCTGAACCCCTTTTTTGTGGTAGGATTTGTCCCCTGCATTCTCCCTCAAAAAAATATTCCCGCCCATCAAATTGTAGTGAAATTACTGTTATAAAGCAGGCAGTTCTGTCAGTAAACTCCTTCAAGTTAACTAACAACTTATCGATATTTTCTTGATCCGTTGCTTTATCATGTGCATACCGGGCACTGCGAACACCGGGGGCTCCTCCCAATGCTTTCACTTCTAGGCCACTGTCTTCACTAAAACAATTTTTTTTGGTTAATTGATAAATCGTCCGGGATTTTTCCAGCGCATTTTCATGAAAAGTTGGGTGCGGTTCCGGAATATCAATTTCAATACCTGCCTCCCGCAGGGTTATGATCTTACAAGTTAAACCTACAATGGTATTGATTTCTGCAGCTTTATGTAGGTTGTTACTGGCAAATAAAAGGGTTATGGGAATTTGCATACACGTTAATTACAGGGAAAACATTTTTCTCAGCCCATTCCAAAGTTTCATTTTTTCGTCCCTGGCCGCTGTTTCTTCTCCCAGCATAGTATTCAATGAGCTCGCTTGTAAAATTTGACATTGGTCGTAAGATTGTAACTGGTAAACTGGGATGGAGAAAGGCAAATCGATTGCCGAGGTAGCCACATTAAATAGCAATAGAAACCGGGTATTCAAAGTTTGATGCAATTGTGTAAAATTTTTAGCACTATTGGCAAGATTCACAATGGCTACATCTGCCATATTCAACTTACAAGCTTTTAGCACACTGGTAAGTAAGGTAAATTGGTCGTCGGTAAGAAAGGCAACTGTTGACTGATTTACTACAATGGTAACCTGTTTTTTATTTTCTCCTAAATACCAACGGATTTCTGCTGTTGGAACCTGAGGGGGTTGGATAGCAGCTGAAAGCACAGCCGATTTGCCTTCGGTTGGAATAACCAACTTGTTTTTATACAATGAGGCTAGTAAAAATGCCGGTAATGCCATAAAAGAATAAATAATTGAAAAATAACGCTCGTTAGCTTTTATTTTTTTGTTTCTTTGCATCAAATATAAGGGTATGCATGCTGTTGAGACCATAAAGATTACTCATGTTGAAAAATCTGGGTTAGATCAAATTGATTGGAATAATCTGCCTTTCGGAAAGTTTTTTACAGATCATATGCTGGAGGCAGATTATATCAATGGGGAGTGGACAAATATCCAGATTCGTCCTTTCAGTGCATTACAATTATCACCTGCTACTGCAGTATTTCATTATGGTCAGGCCATTTTTGAGGGTATAAAAGCCTATAAAACTGCCGATGGAAAAATATCCATATTCAGACCAGAGGAAAATTTGAAACGTTTTAACCTATCTGCGGCACGTCTTGAGATGCCCGAGGTACCCGAAGCGTTGTTTATGGAGGGAATGCGACAGTTGATTCAGTTAGATCAGGCTTGGGTTCCCGCAACCCTAGAGTATTCTTTATACATCCGGCCCTTTATGATTGCTACCGATCCGGTAATTGGGGTTAAGCCTTCCGATACCTATAAATTTATGGTTATCCTAAGCCCTTCCGGACCATATTACGTGGCGCCGCTGAAAATTTATGTAGAACAAAAATATACACGGGCAGCCCCCGGTGGGGTAGGATTTTCGAAAAATGCGGGAAATTATGCCGGAAGTATGCTGGCTACTTCCATTGCCAGAAAAGCCGGATATGATCAGGTTTTGTGGACAGACGCATTTGAGCATAAATATTTGCAGGAAGTGGGCGTTATGAATGTTTTTTTTCTGATTGGAAATACTGCCATTACTCCCTCATTGGAAGAAGGAACTATTTTAGCTGGCATCACGCGAGATAGTGCGATACAAGTATTGCGAGATATGGGATACCAGGTGGAGGAACGTCCGATACAGATTGACGAAGTAATTTCGGCCCATAAAGCAGGTACTTTGCGAGAAATTTTTGGAACAGGAACTGCCGCTACCATCGCTATGATACAACAACTTACCTATCACAACTATACCATTCAATTCGATACAACCCGCTGGGAAGTGGCCCCTGCGTTAAAGAAAAATATCAATAATATCCGTGATCAAGTTGTTCCGGATAACCGTGGATGGTTATTCCCGGTTAATTATTGAGTGGCTTCGTTTATTGTTTAATCCATTTACCACATGCTCGGAAAAAACTATTCGGATTCCTGATTTCAATGGTATAAGTTCCGGGCTGAATATCATTCACTGGAATTAGTAATTTCCCATTCGATTCAAAACTGCTATGGGTTTGGCGGATGGTTCTTCCTGAAAAGTCATTGATTATCACTGATACCATACCCTCAGGCCATACACTGCATCTGATTTGCAGATAATCCTTGGCTGGAACCGGCCAAATAGTAAGCGGATAAATTGATAACAACGGATGGCTGCTTTGTAATGGGTCTTTTCCAGTAATGGCTGCTTTGTAATGGGTCTTTTCCAGTAATCAAGAATCGGGTTCTTGAAATACTTAAGCTGTCTGAATTTATGTCGAACTGAAAAATAGTATCCTGCTGTAGCAGATTCATTTGCTGGGTATAGTTATCTATAAAATATAATTTATTTTCCGATTTCAGCACCAAATGGGTAAGCTGTAAAGTATACTTGCCAGCAGGTATATTTTCCATTACCAATGGGATATAACTTTTTGAGTTGAGGGCACGTTGA
>JAPLEI010000170.1:0-1030 GCA_026391195.1 Bacteroidota bacterium
GGAGGATTATTTTGGGTAGTAGCTGATGCGATTTTTATTCACTATCCATCTGCGATAAGGTGGCTTCAATCGTTTGAATGCGCGCCATTGCATCGGCTTCTTTTTTTCTTTCTAGTGCGATTACTTCCGGCTTGGCATTTTGCACAAACTTTTCGTTTTGCAGTTTTCTGCTAACCTGTTCTAAAAACTGTTTTTGATGGGCCAGATCTTTTAGCAAAGTTTCCCGCTGTGCTCCAGTCTCTTGAAATTCGGCTGATTCCAAATAAAACCGATCTTTTTCTACTGCCACTACAATACTTTTTGCAATAGGTTGTTGGGTAAAGCTAACTTCAGACGCATTGATTTGTTTTGCCAAAATAGATCGTATGGCTTGGTATTGATTTTCACGACTGGTTTGAATATGCAGGTGCACCGTAATTTTGGGCTTGAGCTGGTTTTTATTTCGCGCATCCCGCAAAGCCGAAATCAATTGCTTCAACAATTCACCCGATGCCACCATTTCTGCATCAATAGTCGGAATGGGCGCATGCTGGCGGGTACATATGTCTTCAGTCTGAGGTCGTAACAGATGAAAGATCTCTTCCGAAATAAACGGCATAAATGGATGTAACAAATGCAGCAATTGTTCAAAATAGCCAACTGTTTTTTCGTACACTTCCGCGTGAATGGGTTGTTCGAATCCGGGCTTCACCCATTCGAGGTACCAGCTGCAGAAATCATCCCATATTAAAGAGTAAATCGTTTTTAAAGCTTCACTCAATTTAAACTGCTGCATCAATATCGCAACTTCATTGCGGGTATGTTGTAAGCGTTGTTCAAACCAATCCATCGCAAATACCGGTAAATTACTTTCCTCCGCATTTCCTACACGAGCTTCCCACATCTGCACCAGTTTGAGGGCATTCCACATTTTGTTGTTGAAATTTCTTCCCTGTTCTAAGCCCGATTCATCAAATAAAATATCATTGCCAGCAGGAGAAGCAATCATGATGCCAAAGCGAACTGCATCGGCACCATATTGATCTATCAA
>JAPLEI010000170.1:1144-26655 GCA_026391195.1 Bacteroidota bacterium
CGAACAATACCGGTAAAATAAACATCTTTAAAAGGTAGTTGCCCCATATACTCATATCCAGCCATAATCATCCGCGCTACCCAGAAAAAGATAATTTCCGGTGCCGTAACCAGGGTATTGGTTGGATAGTAATAGTTTACTTCGGGGTTATTCGGTTGTGATAATCCATGGAATACTTCAAATGGCCACAACCAGCTAGAGAACCAAGTATCTAAACAATCTTCATCTTGCCGGATAGATTCTTTTGCAAGTTCGGGTTGCTTTTCTTTTAATATTTCCCAGGCATCCTCCAGTGAATTGGCTACTGCAAAATTGCCATCGGGTGCATAATAGGCAGGAATGCGATGCCCCCACCAAAGTTGACGGCTAATGCACCAGTCTTTGATATTCTCCATCCAATGGCGATAGAGATTTTTAAATTTAGCAGGATGAAAATGTATATCATCATTCATCACCGCTTCCAGTGCCGGTTTAGAAATGCCCGACATGCTTACCCACCATTGCAGGCTCAATCGAGGCTCTACCATGGCATCGGTTCTTTCGCTGAAGCCAACCTGATTTATATATTCTTCTGTTTTTACTAGGTTGCCAGCTGCTTCCAGTAGGGGAATGATTTTTTTTCTTACGGCTAACCGGTCTTCGCCAACAAACAGGGTAGCGGCGGCACTCAGGGTGCCATCATCTTCCATGGTGTCAATAATCTCCAGCTGATATTTTAACCCCAATTGGTAATCGTTCATATCATGTGCCGGCGTAACTTTTAATGCACCGGTACCGAAATCGGGCGTTACATATTCATCTGCAATAATGGGTATTCGGCGATTGATTAATGGAACCAATGCAAAACGACCTACCAGATGTTGATAGCGGGTATCAAAAGGATGCACGCAGATGGCTGCATCTCCCAAAATCGTTTCCGGCCGAACTGTGGCGATGGTTATTCCCTCTATAGCTGCGGCATCATCCCCCTCTATCCGATAGTTTACGTGGTACAACTTACTGTTTACCTCTTTATAAATTACTTCCTCATCACTCAGGGCTGTTTTGGCTTTTACATCCCAGTTAATCATTCGCTTTCCCCGATAGATATGGCCTTTTTTGTACAAATCAATAAATACCTGAATCACTGAACGGTAATATGCATCATCCATCGTAAAGGATGTGCGGTTCCAGTCTAAACTGCAACCCATCTTCTTCAATTGCTGTAATATGATTCCCCCGTATTTATCTTTCCATTCCCAGGCATATTGTAAAAATTCGTCGCGAGAAAGAGATGATTTGGCAATACCTCTTTCCCGTAACATGGCAACTACCTTGGCTTCTGTGGCAATCGACGCATGGTCGGTTCCCGGCACCCAACAGGCATTATAGCCCATCATGCGGGCATTGCGTACCAAAATATCTTGAATGGTATTATTAAGGCAATGACCCATATGCAATACACCCGTAACATTGGGGGGAGGTATTACAACGGTATAGGGGGTTCTATCGTCGGGAGTACTATTAAAATAGCCTTTCTCATTCCAGTGCGCATACCACTTGGCTTCAACTTCTCCCGGAATATAATTTTTACTGAGTTCCATATTTTTTTAGGGATAGCGCCCTAATTGCCAACCTTTCAAAAAAAGTACGGGTATCAGCAAAGGGAATCCGAGTGCAAAAATAAGGAAAACTGCTAAGTGTAAGTTACCTCATTACCAAACCATACGAAGAGAAGGATCTTCAAAATGTTCAGTTAGGGAAGTAGAGGGGGTAGTTCGATTTTCTGCCAATGGCAATCCCATCTTCAATTGTCCGTTCGCCTTAATGCGAAGGCATTTTCCGGCAACATCTTTGGTGAATTTCATACAATCTTCTTTCCGAATCTGTTGGCAAGAACTAAAAGCAATCAGTACTATGGCGAATCCGATGAATTTTTTCATAGTGGGAAGAGTTTTATAACTTAATTGGATATAAAACGACGGTAACCTTGTTTTGTTACACTTGTTTGCAAAATTAGTACTTGGTATCTATAAAATATTACACTCACACCTGTTTTTAGTTAATTTTATAGTATGCGCTTTGCAGTGGTGGATATTGAAACAACCGGAGGCTTCCCCTCCCAACATGGCATTACCGAAATTGCCATCGTTCTAATGAATGGAGCCGAAGTAGAGGGAGTTTTTGAAACCCTGATAAATCCCGGTCAACCCATTCCGCCTTTTATTGCCAATATGACCGGTATTTCTGATGCTATGGTGGCCATGGCCCCGCCTTTTGAGGAGCAAGCCGAAAAAATATACCGATTGCTTAGCGACCGGATTTTTGTGGCGCACAACGTAAATTTCGACCATTCTTTTGTGAAGTATTATCTACAACAGGCTGGTTATCAATTACAAGTTCCAAAAATTTGTACCATCCGACTGGCTCGAAAAGTATTTCCTGGGCATAAAAAATACGGCTTGGGACATTTAACTCGTGCGTTGGATATTCCAATTACCAATCGGCACCGGGCTGGGGGAGATGCCAGGGCAACCGCAGAAATTGTTTCGAGGGCGCTTGCAGTATCTGGGAGTAGCGTTATTAAAGAAATGCTGAGTAGAGAAGCCAAACACCAACTATTACCCCCTAATTTGTCGGTGGAAGAAATACACCAATTGCCGCTTCAACCCGGTGTATATTATTTCCGCGATAAAAAGGGTAAAGTAATGTATGTGGGCAAAGCCAAGCAGCTTCGCAAACGGGTAGTAAGCCATTTTACCGGCTTAGATACTTCCGAAAAGCGGCAGGCCCTATTGAGAACCGTGTATACCATCGGCCATAGTGTTTGTGCCTCCGAATTTATGGCGAGTATATTGGAAAGTATCGAAATCAAACGCCTTTGGCCGCCTTTTAATAAAAGTCAAAAAAGATTCGAAGCAAGCTGGTCAATTTATCAATTCACCGATTCTAAAGGGTATCACCGGTTGGCTATTGATAAAAAACACCGGCACACATCGGCTATCAGCAATTTTGGTTTATTAGCCGATGCGCACCGAACCCTTTGGAAGTTGGTAAAGGATTTTTCTTTGCATCCCTATCTCTGCTTTCTCGAAAAAACACCTTCCACCTCGTTGCCGAAAGAAACCTCGCACAACCGGAAAATGCTAAAAGCAATCGCTCATCTGGTGCAGCAACCGGCAAGTTTTGTAATTAAAGATCAGGAGGCTATTGTATTGGTTGAAAAGGGAAGGTTTTACGGAATGGGAATCCTAGCCGAGTGGACTCCCGACCAACCCATCAGCCATCTTCGGGAGCAGTTAACGCCCTATCCAGAAAACGAAGTTATTCGATCCCTGGTGCAACAGTTTACTGAAAAATATCCCGAAAAAGTATACCCTTATACGGAAGTATCGTAAAGTTGGCATTTGATAAAAACTTATCTTGTAAAAAAAATCTATGAAAGTTGTAACTATACTCGTTTGTGTGCTGGTTTCGCTTCAATCCTTTGCGCAGCAGAAAGTATATCCCTATATTAAGGGATTTGGTGGCGTTAGTGAAATTCCGATGGCTACCGAAAAACCGAATAGTAAAAAGACCTATAAAATTATTGTAGAAGTAAATACCGAAAATCCCCAACCCGCCAAAGTGCACGAGTTGATGGAAAAAATTGCCTCCATCGCCAACTTGCATGTATTAGGTGGCGTGCAACCTGAAAAGCTACAAATCGTAGCCGTGATTCACGGTCCAGCCGCCATGTATATTATGAATGATTCGGTATATCAGCAAAAATATGGATCCAATAATCCGAATATCCCTTTGTTTCATGCACTCAAAGAGGCGGGAATACAGGTATTCGTATGCGGTCAGTCGATGATGAAGCGAAACATAGATCCAGCAACCATTTCCCCTGATTTGGGGATTGCGCTTTCTGCCATGACCACCCTCAGCACTTATCAGCAGCGGGGGTATGTGTTGCTTAAATTATAATATCAGAAATTTGGATGGGTACCGGTGTAATTCATCGGGGTGATTGCCAGTAATTCTTTTTTTATGGAGGCTTTTACTTTGAGTTGCCGAATGAATTGTTGTATACCTTCTCGGGTAATCCCTTGTTTTCCCCGGGTAAGTTCTTTTAGGGCTTCATAAGGATTGGGATATTGCTCCCTTCGTAAAATGGTTTGTATGGCTTCAGCAACCACTGCCCAGTTCTGCTCCAGATCTTGTTGAATTTTTTCTTCATGCAACACCAGCTTATGCAGCCCTTTTTGTAAAGAGTTGATGGCAATAACAATATGCGCCATGGGTACGCCTATATTTCGCAAAACGGTAGAATCTGTTAAGTCGCGTTGTAAACGGCTAATGGGTAATTTGGCCGAAAGATGTTCTAGCAGCGCATTGGCTAAACCCAGGTTTCCTTCCGCATTTTCAAAATCGATGGGATTTACTTTATGTGGCATGGCCGAAGAACCTACTTCGCCTGCTTTGGTTTTTTGTTTAAAATAGTCCATGCTGATATAAGTCCACACATCCCTGCTCAAATCAATTAAAATGGTATTGATTCGTTTTAATGCATCAAAATGGGCAGCCAGCATATCGTAGTGTTCTATCTGCGTAGTAAACTGTTGCCTTTCTAGGCCCAATACATCCTGCAAAAATTGATTGGCCAGTTTGGGCCAGTTTTTATGGGGGAAACTCACCTGATGTGCATTAAAATTACCGGTGGCACCTCCGAATTTTGCTGAATAAGGGATATGGGATAGCAGTTTAACCTGCTCACTGATTCTCTCATGAAACACTTTCCATTCTTTTCCCAATCGGGTAGGGGAAGCGGGTTGGCCATGGGTTCTGGCCAACAGGGGAATGTTTTTCCACTGCCTTGCTTGTTTCAGCAGCAGGGTATTCAATTGCAATACGGCTGGCAAATAAGTCTCTTCTAAACAATGTTTCCAGCTAAGGGGAATGGCGGTATTATTGATGTCTTGTGAGGTAAGACCAAAATGAATCCATTCTTTCAAGTGCCCTATCCCTGCTTTGTCTAGTTGTTCTTTTAAAAAATATTCAACTGCTTTTACATCATGGTTGGTAACTCTTTCAATTTCTTTTATTTGCAATGCTTCTGCGGTTCCAAACTGATCCATGCCCGCTTGTAATTTCTTTTTAGCGGCAGCAGGTAATTGAAAAAACTTCTGCCGGGCAAGAAAGTAAAAATATTCCAGCTCAACGGCTACTCGGTAGCGGATCAAGCCATATTCAGAAAAATAATTGGCTAGTGCAGCGGTTTGAGAACGATATCTGCCATCTATGGGCGAAAGTGCGGTTAGTGAGCTGATTTCCATGAAAACTTGAATTGGTGAAGGGTTGGCCTAATTGGTGCAAAGATAACTAAGCTTGAGCGCTTTTTTAAGAGAAGGTCCATTAATCCCTCTTTTTACTCGATAGAAGCGAGGAATTGTTTTTCTTTGCACAAAATTGAACGTTGAAGCAAGCAATTCGGGTTGGGGCTGTAAGTTATTTGAATACCAAACCTTTTATATGGGGTTTAGAGCAGTCGCCTGTTTGGAGCGAAATTGTTTTATCCCGAGATTTTCCGGCTGCCATTGCCCATCAATTGAAAAATGACCAGTTGGATATAGGCTTACTGCCAGTGGCTGCCATCGCTGAGTTAAATGAATCGTATATAGTGGCTGATTATTGCATTGGGTCGGATGGTCCGGTTGCCTCGGTCGCAATTTTCAGCGATGTGCCTTTGGAGGAAGTTACTACTATCTGGCTCGACTATCAAAGTAAAACATCGGTAGCGCTTGCACAAATTTTAATGCAGGAATATTGGCACCTGCAACCAGAATGGAAACCAGGGGATGCAGATTTTATCAATTTTATAGGCGGACCTGTGGCAGCGGTGGTAATTGGCGACCGGGCATTGGACCTTATTCCCAAACACAAGTATACGTATGATTTAGGGGCTGCCTGGACGGCACACACCGGGTTACCCTTTGTTTTTGCAGCCTGGGTGGCCAATAAAGAATTGCCGGCCACTTTCTTGACTGCATTTAATGCAGCGCTCAAATGGGGCATTGCGCATATATATCAGTTGATTGCTCAATTACCCCCGGTTGGATATGATATAACTACCTATTTCCATACAAACATTCGCTACGAGTTAACGGATGCCAGTAAGGAGGGTATGGAATTGTTTTTACAGAAATTAGCAGTGCATACCATTTTATAGGGCTGCATTAGCTGGTAAAACTTTTGTAATATTGAAAGGTATATGCGGTTAATCATTGTCACCATTTGCTTTAATAATTTGCCCGACTTGCAAAAAACGCTTGCATCGGTAGATAATCAAACGCTACCACCGGATGAGCATTGGATAATCAATGGCTCAACCTCCTACGATATTGCCGAATGGCTGCAACAAACTGCTCAACCTGCTTATCGAAAAATAGTAAACGAGCGCGATAAGGGCATAGCGGATGCCTTTAATAAGGGCATAAAGTTGGCAGGGGAGGGGATGATACAAATGCTGAATGCAGGGGATGAATTATTGCAGGTGGGGGTATTACAAGCGGTAACTACCTTTTTACAATCCCATGCTGATGCTGCATGGATAAGTGGCAAGATTGTTGTAAAACGGGGCGGTGAGTGGGTAGAAGTGGGCAAACCATTTGATGCTGCCAAACTTTATCGTGGTATGCGAAGTGTATCTCATCCCAGTTGGTGGGTGCATAAGCAAACCTACCTGAAGGCCGGGCCTTATCAGTCGCAATATAAAATTGCCATGGATTATGATATGATGTGCCGACTGGCCAAGGAACCCTATACTTTTTTCTCCATTGCTATGGTTCGGTTTGATGATACAGGCATCAGTGCAAAACAATACCTGGCTTCTCTGGATGAGAATCAACGGGTATATGAATCATATGTTGGTTATTCACTTGCTTGCAGGCTCTGGCAATTTCGGTTGCGCAGTTTGCGCTATCTTTTGCAAACCCAATTGGGAAAGCAGCTGTTTACATGGAAGAAGCAATTAGGTGGGGAGAATTGGTGATGGCGATAGATAGATGATTACTTTTTTATGGCAATTCTTCCGGTATCATCAATTCTATTAAGTAGTAGGCCAGGTTTGTTTTCTGCTATATATTCATCAATTGCTTTTCTTGAGCCTCTCCAAAAACCATAATCATCAATTATCAACACACCTTGTTGAACTAATAAAGGATATAAATGAATCATTTCATGACGGGTAGATTCGTACCAGTCTGTATCTAAGCGAAGAAGCGCAATATCACCCGGGCTATTTGCCGGAATTGTTTGTAAAATATCCCCTTCAATAAAATGTATGTTTTCAGTGGGATAGCCAGTACTGAAAATATGTTTCTTTACATCTTTGAGTGTTGAATAAGCCCAAACAACACTTTCTTCTTTTTGCCCGGCATCTTTTTTTAATAAATCCGCTGCGCCTTCTCCCTGATAAGATTGATCTGCTTCGGTTGGCTCCGTCATTCCAGCATAGGTATCATACAAAAAGAATTTTCGGTTGTTAACCCCCAATTTTTGCAACGTGAGAGCTGCTGCCATCATACTACCCCCTTTCCAAACGCCACATTCAACGAAATCACCTTGGATTTCATTTTCAATAATATATTTTACTGCCTCAATTAAACAATAAAGCCGCTCATTGCTTGTCATGGTATAGGGCTTAACTTGTTGAATGATCTCAATATGCCAGGGTTCAAAATCTGCCGGAAATGGGTTGGAAGCAGCCGGTTGTGAAAAAAGTTCTCTTAAAAATTTGAGAGGCCTGAAATGATTAGGCATGGAAAGAATGATTTAGAAGTTCAATTACCTGTTTTACTTGCACCCATTGATAGGGAATGGAAACAGTATACAAATATTTTTGTTGAATCATGGTTGTACTTACAAGGTCTTCTTCAATTTCACTTGGATAAATTGAAATTACTTTGTTTGTAATATCTAATGGATAAGGAGAAAATCTCCCATATTGCGATCCATTATAAATGCCGAATACCCTGCAACCTACTGCCGCTGCCAGATGCACCGATCCGGTATCAACCGTAACCAATGCTTCCGCCCGATGCAAAATAGTTAATAATTCTGGAAGGCGGGTAGCGCCCGTTAAATCGGTTACAGATCCTGCAAAAGCTTCTTTAAAGGCTTTCGCATATATCCGATCTCCATTACCTCCACAAATCACAATGGCCAATCCATCCTTTTGCTGAAAATACTGAGCCACTTCGGAAAAATATGCCGCTGGCCAAATTCTATGCTTACTTCTGGATCCAGGAAAAATAACCACAAATTTTTCGGGTAATGCAATTGAAAGTGCCGGTAATTTCGCTTCGGGAATCTGCCAGTGGATGGTTTCAATATTTTTTCCCGTTACGTATTCAGTAAATTTCCGGTTGCGTATTAATTCGAACAGGGGAGTGGTGGGCCCTGACCAGCAATGTAGGTAAAGATTCCGGTCGTACCCCTTATCGTAGCTTCTCCAATTTTCAGTATTGGCAACCATACCAAAATTGTCAGGGGCTGCCGCAGCTTTCACTATTGCATCATCATTCCGTTTGTCGCGGGAATAGGTTGGATTAATTACCCATCTATACCCTTGCTTATGAATTTGATGTAAAAATCGGTATCGGTAAAAGAGGTCCTGCTTAAAACGGGTTTTATCTAACCAAAGTGTTTGATCAAATATGTCACCATCCAATTGCTCATATAACGATTTCCAGCTGCTATTTCCACAAAGGCTAAACTGCATTCCATAAAATCGTTCTGCTTTGCATAATTCGGGTATTAAGGGCCTCCATAACATATAGTCCCCAATTTCATCTACTCGCACAATTAATACCTTTCCCGAATGGGTGGTTGCCGGTCCCAGACGGGCCAGCCAGCCTACCAGATTGTATATAATATCCTTTATGCGATTCAACATGCCCGAAAAAACTTTAATTTGCCCTACCAATTGGTAAATTATGGTACCCTACGATTTTAATCCTTCTATCAGCCACCCACTTTATTGGATTCGGAAGGGACTATACAACAAAATTAACCTTTACAGCGGAGAATTGAGTGGTCGGTTGCTGGATTTTGGTTGTGGAGCAAAACCGTATCAGTCCCTTTTTACCAAGGTAACTGAATATGTGGGGGTAGATTATGCAGGAGAAGGACACGATCATACCAACGAGTCAATTGATGTATATTATGATGGAAAAAGCCTCCCTTTCCCAGAGGCTTCCTTTTCGGCGATTTTTACCAGTGAAGTATTTGAGCATATTTTTTCCCTACCAGCCATCCTCCCTGAATTATATCGGGTATTGCAACCAGGCGGTAAAATGCTGATTACTTGTCCTTTCGCCTGGGAAGAACATGAAATTCCTGCTGATTATGCCCGATATACGCGGTTTGCCTTGCAAGATTTGTTACAAAAAGCAGGTTTCTCCATTGTTCAGGTAGATAAAAATGGCCATGCTATATCGGCGCTTCATCAAATATTTATCGTGTATTTGCATGATGAATGGATTCACCGAGTATGGTTTTTTTCCAGATTCAATCTGTTTAAAAAAATAGTTCGCCAAATATTGGTGCCCCTGCTCAATGGCTTATTTTGGTTGGTTGAACCGGTGTGGCCCCGTTCCGACAAATTTTACCTCAATACCATTCTACTGGTAGAAAAGAAATAGATGAAAAAGATTCTATACACCGTTTGTTCTGCTAATCACCTGGCCCATTGCAAAACGATGGCCGATTCCTTTGCTGTGCATCATCCCGAATATAAAATCATCATCGGTTTAGTAGATAAAATCGATAATCGTTTTGCTGTTCAACAATTCGCTCCCCATGAAATTTGGGAAATTGGCAATATGGGAATACCCGATTTCGAAGCCATCACTGCCCGTTATTCGGTAATCGAATTGAACTGTGCCATGAAGTCGTTCGTAGCCCAGGCCATTTTCGCGCGGGATTACCCAGATATTTTGATGTATTTGGATTCCGATATGTGGGTGCATCATTCCTTGTTGGTGGTTGAAGAATTATTACACCAACATCCCATTTTAATTACCCCGCATTTTACGCAGGCACTGCCCGATAACCAGCATAAACCCCTAGAGCGCGATTTGTTACGTTCGGGTATTTACAATGCAGGATTTATGGCCATGACTCGCTCTGCTGTTACCGACCGTTTTTTACACTGGTGGGCAGCGCATATGAAAGAGGAATGTTACTATCGTTTTTCCGAAGGTATGGGGGTTGACCAAATATGGCTAAATCTGGTTCCGGTTCTATTTCCCGAAACCGGCATTTTTCTCCATCCCGGAGCAAATGTAGCTTATTGGAATATCCACGAACGACAACTCATGGAAACGCCACAAGGCATTCGAGTAAATGAAGCGTACCCACTTTTATTACTGCATATCAGCGGATATTCTTTTGAGCAACCGGATTTGCTATCTCGCCATCAAACCCGTTTCTCTTTAGCCGAACTACCTGTTTGGAAGCAATTACTTGCTACCTACCTACAACTCGTTCAAGCAAATGGGTATGATACATTTCATAAACTTCCTTGTTTATACGCAAAAACTTCAACCCCTTCTTTAGGTATTATGAAAACAATCAATCAATGGCTGAAGCCGGTTGGAATTAAAGTATCGAAACGTTCGGATGATTGATTATCTTCATTTTAGCTACAACACCAATAAACCCGTGAATTGAATTTTAGTAGTTGCGTAATAGGTAAAAAATTGCTAAGTCCTTCATTTATTAAAGATTTCTATGAAGATGTCCCCCTTGCGTTTTCTGAAACTATTGTATTATCGGTTAACGGGTGATACCCATTGTGCAGCCTGTAATTTCAGCGGAAAACAAAAGTCCAAAAAAGTGCTATGGACCGATTTGGTTACTGAATGGGAGCTGGATCAACAATGGGAAGACTGGTTTAATTTGAGAGAAGGAACCTACTGCGTTAACTGTAAGTGTTGTGCAAGAACGCATCAATTATCACTAGCCATTCTGCAAGTATTGAATCAGAAATTCGGAACCAATTTTTCAAATCTAGATTTGGCATTCAAAGATAAAAGAGTGCAGGAACTAAAAATTGCAGAAATCAATTCTTTGGGCAATATCCATCCTTTTCTTGCCCAATCACCTAATTTATGGTATTCAGAATTTTTGTCTACAAATCCAGCCATACGGTCCGAAAACCTGGAGTCTCTTTCATACGAGGATGATTTTTTTGATTTTGTTCTTACTTCTGAAACCTTGGAACATGTTCCGGACATCGACAAAGCCTTTTCGGAAATCTATCGAATTGTAAAGCCGGGTGGAAAGCATATTTTTACTACTCCGGTTGTTTGGGACAGGCCCACAACCCGCGTTCGGGCATTTATGGAGAATGGAAATGTGGTGAATATTTTACCTCCCAGTTATCATGGTTCCAAAACAAAAAATCAATCGGATTACCTGGTGTTTTATGAGTTTGGAAAAGATTTGGTTGCGCGATGCGAAAAAGCCCGTTTTAAAGTAGACTTATTAAAAGACAAAGAAAATGCCTCGCTGGTAACTTTCATAACTACTAAGCAATAGCCGATGCTTTGGTGATTTTCACTACCATTACTACATTATAGTCGATATCACAATTGCTGGTAAAGAGTTCTTCGTATCGAATTCCCTCTAGCGCATCCAATTGTTTTTTCATATAGGTGTAGCCCATATCGGCATGCACGTGATAGGGATTCATTTCTATTCCGATATCCTTACAATATATTTCATAAGCCGGTTGATCGGGAAATACCAGAATCAAGTTCCCCCCATTTTTAAGGATGCGGATAAATTTTTGTAGGGCATCAACTGTGTTGGTGAAATCTTCTATCAGGTGACTGGTATATACGTAATCGTAGGAATTATCCGGAACCGGTATAGAATCTTTTATAACATCGCAGGCAATATCCACTTTATCTTTTCCGGCATAAGCATAGGGTTGAGGAAAGTCGATACCATCGCAGTTGGATTTTAGTACTTTGTCGCCTCCAAAACCAATATCACAGCCTTTTCCTGTGCAGTAGGGGAGTACCCAGTTTCTTACTTTAGAGGTTTCAGAGGGATGCTGAAAGCGGATACCAAACCAGCGTGACAGCGTTCCCTTTATTTTCCGCTCTCTGATGTAAGCCCAGTTGTATTTCATAATAACTTATTGATTAAATAATCCTTTCAATGCATCTATTCTAAACTGAATTACCGGCCAGCTTTTGGGGGATGCACCATGCATCCAATATCCAATTGCCAAGATAACCGCTGCTCCCAATTTAAAAATGTATTCGATAATTTTTAGTAGGTAGGCTATCCATCCCTTTTCCAGCATGCGCACTCTTTCTCCTCTTCCAATGCCACTGGCTACCCGATACATATATTCAGGAGTGAGTTTGGCTGTTTCAACCACATGTTCTACCCGAACGTTGGGATCGTAATAAATAACCCTACCCAGTTCCATGAGTCGAAAAAAGAAATCTTTTCCTTCCCCTCCAATGCGCAAAGTTCCTGAAACGCCCGGTAGTTTGATATTAAAACCGCCTATCTGTTTAAAATCGGCAGTTTTGATAGTCATATTAGATTCTAGCGGATATTTTCCGTTTTTGAAGGGGGTGCGCACATCACTGTAATGAAAATGGCCAACCAGGGAAGAAACATAGTGACTCATCCAGTTGGGTTCTTCCGGAATATACCTGGGAATAATCCTTCCCCCCAAGCCTCCTGCTTCTGGCACTTCCCGAAAAAAAGCAAGTAAGTTGGTTAAGAAATCGGGGGCTGCGATGGCATCATCATCCATAAAACAGAGCAGTGGTGCTTTCACTTGGGTGGCTCCGGTATTTCTTGCAAAAGAAGCTCCCTGTCGGCTTTCCAGCATGTAATAAAATGCAGCATCCGGATGGCTTTCCATAAAATCTCTACAAACGGCTTCCGTATTATCTGTGGAAGCGTTATCAACAACAATCACTTCGAATTGAGTATGGGGTAACGTTTGATCGTACAAACTCTGCAGGGCTTCCCGGATATAGTTTGCTCGGTTATACGAGCAGATAACGACTGATATTTCGGGATTAGTGGGTTGCATCTGTTTGCAAAGATAAGAGGGCTCCCTGAACTATATTGGGCAAACTAAATTCTTGAAAAAATTCTAGCGGAATACGCCATTTCACATCCGGGTTGGTTACCTGAACCATCTTTTCTGTAAAGGTATCCCAGTCATAATCCTCCACCCCTATCAATACCTTATTCAAATGGGGTCGCTCCAATCCACGCATGCCCGAGAGTGTACTCACAGAAGGCAATCCATGTGCCAATGACTCAATCAGCTTGGTTTTAATACCTGATCCCATAGTTACGGGATTGATAAAGCAGTCACAGCCTTCCCAATAAAGTGCAATCTCATTTTTAAAACCTACCCATATTATTTCAGGATAAATAGCAAGTACTGCTTGCCAGGCTGCCGACAAGCCCGTTCCGGAAATTACTATGCGGAAAGGAATGTTTTTTTGTTGTAAACGGGGAAGGATATCATATACAATTGTTCTTACGGCTTCAACATTGGGTGCATAATTCAGCGATCCATTAAAGTAAAACAGGCGAACCGATTCGGGCAAATTCCATTCTTGTAGCAGTTGGTTTCTTTGTGCTTGTTTTTGCGCTTTATCTGGCTCATTGCGCAACAAAGTGCCATAAGTGGTAACGGCACATTTAATTGTAGGAATTTTCCAGTTTTTGGTGGCATATTTCATATCATTTCTGCTGATCCACCAATTGTAATCGGATCGATTATGGATCCATTTTTCATATTTTTCGTACCAACGCCAATACCATCGCCCCAGATCTCTAAACCGATGGGCTTCTATATTATGTGAGCGGATAATAAAAGGGATACCGGTTATTCTTCTCAATACCCAGCCGAGCCAGGCATAATACGAATGATCAACCAGCAGGCAGGTAATTTGCCGCTGGCGGATTAGTTTTGTAAGCTTATACACCAAAAGCAGGTTCATCCAGCAGAGGTAACCAGAATATAAAACAGGAAAAACGGACAAGTTAGTTGCCGGTTCCGGCTCATTATCGCGAGATACCAGCAGGGTAAGATTTACTCTCTTATTCAATTCTGCATAAAACGTGGCGATACTTTGCTGACCACCATTTTCAGCGGGATATATCCGGTACGAAACAATTCCCAATAGGGTTCGGGTATCAGGATGGGTCAACGGATTGCCGGGTTTTATAGGCTTTTACAAATGCAGCTATTAATAATAGCCAGATAAATACGGAAGAAATTATCCCTGCTTTACTGCTGTTATAAAAGGATGCGGGTTTGAATTCGAATTTGATTCGGTGATCACCTGCCGGAACTGCTAATCCGCGCAACACATAGTTGGTGCGTATAATGGGGGTTTCTTTTTCATCGATAGTTGCTACCCAACCATCTGCGTAGTAAATTTCACTGAATACCGCAAAACCGGCACTGGCAGAGTGACTCTTATACTCAATAACATCATTATCGTTAAACAAGAGCGAAATGTTGGCGGTGGAATCTGTGTTAGTTGATGCAGAAGATAGTCCGGCCATATCTTTTTCCAATACCAGTGCGGTATCTTTCGGATGTAGATAGGTAAGGTCAGACATAATATCTGCATAGCTTTTTTTAGCGGATACGTTCTTTACAAACCAGGCTGCTCCCAATGCATCTGGATTCTGCTGTAGTGAAATGCTTTCCCCTTGTTTCATAGGAGGCAGAATGATATACTTAGTATTTAACATATTTAAAGCAGGAGCACAATCAGGAAAGTTGCTGAGTTGCTTTTCAATTAAATCTTGATAAATACTCAGTTTGGCGGGATGATAGCCACCCACTGCTTTGTGAAAATAGGCGGTAAGTGCACCACTGTTAAAGGCACCGGAAATACCCGGGGTTAAGTCTAAAACCCGGAAGTAACTGGTATCTTTTAATATCTGCTGATCAATGGGAGTGGGATCAAACACTGCTTTATATTCTGCCCCATCCTGATAATTTTCAGCATTAAAGTATTTTACGTCAATCATCATCACATCCACAAAAGCAAAAAATCCAATTACTGCAATTGCTACCAAGGGCTTCAGCTTATTTTTTATCAGAAGCCAGCATACACCCGCCGCTACTACTATAAAGGCAATACTTCTAAGGAAGGATCCGAGAAATAAATCCTTACGATCTTCCCTCAAACCATTAACAAAAGAACGCACTGGTGCTTCTAGGGCCTCTTTTTGTTGTGGATCTTTAATGCCGCTGATTTGTTTTAGTAAGAATCCGTCACTGGATTCGCTGGAAAAGTCTCCGCTGAAATAAACTACAAGTGCAATCAGCAGAATTCCCCCGGTTAGGAATAAACCTTTTTTGAATTTACTAAATAATAATTTTTTATCGGTTTCTGTGCTAATAACCTGCAATGCCATAACGGCGAGCATACAAAACAACAGGGTAGGAATTACCAAAATCATACTCGGTGCCCTGAATTTGTTATACAGTGGTAATACATTCAGTAATGTGCCGGTAAAGCCTTCAAAATATTTACCCCAACTCATAAATAGGGTTATCACAATTGCAGCTAACATCCAGCCGAGATATTTTTTATCAATCAAGAAAAATCCTATCAATGCTAAAAAACAAATTATGGCGCCTGCATAGGGAGGGCCGGAAGTGCCTTCAGTAATTCCTCCCCAATAAAATGGAAAATTGATCAACTGTTGACCCAATTCTTGGGGCATTTGTTGAATAGCTTCCAGGGCTTTAGATTTATCCTCTGCAACTTGTCGATTATCGCTGCTACCACCATAGATGTAAGGGAACATCAATACGAGACTTTCAGAAGGATAAATACTATAACTTAATGCATAGTCTTTGCCAAGTCCAGTTTTGGTTTTCCCGCTGTTTTTTTCGGCTAGTTCACTTCCGCCCCGGATGGTGGCTTTTGAATAACTATACGTAGTAAATAAGGTAATGGCATTCACCATTACCCCGAGTGTAGCTGCTACTATTACCAATCCGGCTGCACGGGATAAATGTTTCCAATCCTTTGCACGAATCCATTGTATGCCAAATCCTATACTCATAATAAGTGCCAATATCAGCGCATAGTAAGTTATTTGTAAGTGATTAGAAGCAACTAATAATGCAGTAAACAACGCAATAAGCGCCGTGCCCATCCAATAATTCCGTTTTTCGTATAACATCCACAAGCCAGCCAGAAATGCGGGTAAGTAAGCAATGGCCTGCATTTTGGTGTCGTGCCCAACGGCTACAATAATTGGGTTATACGTTGCATAGGCATACGACAAGGCCCCGGCTATTCCTATGGCTACTCGGGTACCTATCACTTGTGTTAGGATGTAAAAACACACGCAGGCGAGGAAAAAAAAGCTGATAGGCTTCGGTAGATTTAAAGTGAGGATTTGATTCACATATCCAATAGAAACCGGATTGCTGCCCACACTGGTAATTTGAAAAGCGGGCATCCCACTAAAAATCCCGTTCGACCAAAGTGGAAAATGTCCATGCTTTTCCTTATACGCAAAGGAATTTTGCGCCATCCCCTTCCATTGGGTTACATCCCCTTGTTGAAGCACTTTTCCCTCGAGGGTAGGCTTGCAATAAATGAGGGCGACCACTAAAAAAATACCTATAGCCAATAAATGGGGCGCTACTTGGTTCCAAATCGTTTTTTTCATCATTTCGTGCTTAATTACGGCAAATTAATGGTATTTTGATTCATAATTTATGAATTGGACTTTATTTTTATCCCGAATAGCCTGGATTGCCAATGCTTGTTTTCTGGCCTCTTTATGGATTATGTATGGAAAACAAACCATCATCCCCGAATCAATACAAAGTACCCTAGTAGTTTTGGGCTGGTTGGTTGCCCCACTGCTCAATGTAACCATACTGATTATTCGATTAGTTTTCTATGATCCTCCCAAACCCATCCTGCTGGCAAGGTATTATCCTATATATTTGGTTTTTTTGATAGTTCAGCTCCTTTACATAACAAAAATAGTATGATCAACACCATCCTGAAAGATAAGCCCACTAAGCTTTTTATCTCCATCTGTGCTTTTTTTGTAGCGAATGCTTTAATAGCGGAATGTATTGGCGGTAAAATTTTTTCCCTTGAAAAATTATTAGGTGTCAACCCGGTTAATTTCACTTTATTTGGCCAAACGGGCTTATCATTTAACCTTACCTGCGGCGTTTTACTCTGGCCCCTGGAATTTGTTATTACCGACATCGTAAATGAGTTTTATGGCCCCAGTGCAGTTAAGCGCATCAGTTATACGGCAGTGGTGTTAATCAGCTATGCCTTTGTTATGTTTTATGGGGCCATGAATATCCCACCCGCTGATTTTTGGATTACCTCCAATTCAGATGTTGGCATAAACAATATGCAACTGGCTTTCTCCGGTATTTTTGGTCAGGGCAGTTGGATTATACTGGGAAGTTTAACCGCCTTCTTAGTAAGCCAGATTGTAGACGTGATGGTTTTTCACCGTATCAAAAAAGCCACCGGTGAAAAATGGATCTGGTTGCGGGCTACCGGTTCTACTATTGTGAGTCAGTTAGTTGATAGCTTTGTGGTTTTATTCATTGCCTTTAAAATTGGTAAGGGCTGGAGTTGGCAGCTGGTAGTTGCTATTTGCCTTATGAACTACCTATATAAGTTTACCATGGCAGTTATTTTAACTCCGGTGATTTATATTGTAGAGCGTCGCATGGAAAAATATCTGGGTGCCGAAGTTACCCGTAAAATGAAACGAGCGGCAATGGGAAAAAACGAGGAACCATTTATTAATATTCCCGCTGCCGGATAAGTTCCATCACTACCCGGTCTATAGGTAAAGTCATGCTATTCGGATGAATATCTGCCCAGTTAATCCACCGAAAAACCTCTGATTCGCCCTGCGGATTGGCAATCTGATGGGGTGCAAAATCAAAGGGCTTCTCTTTAACATCTAATATTAGGGGACTAATCGGATGCACATGATAGTAAATAGAGATAATCTGATCTTTCTGGTTGAAAGCCGAAATCTGAAAAAAATCGGTCGTATACAAATGCTCGCCCACTTTTACATCCAAGCCAGTTTCTTCCTTAAATTCTCTTTGTAAACAGTCCCGCGTACCTTCCCCAATTTCCAGTCCGCCACCGGGTAATTTGGTAATATATTGGCCGCGTATAAATTCATCACTTACCAGCAATCGCTTTTCTTCATCCAACAAAATACCGTAAACCCGAACATTGAATAAAGCCATCTTAAAACCATTTACGTTTCATAAAATACCAGCTGATTAAAAATGAAACCAGTAAAGATAAAATAACCGGAATGTAAAAGGCATGTGGAGAATGCATAAAAGGAATATCCACGTTCATGCCATAAATAGCGGCCACTAGGGCTGGGAGTGATAAAATGATGGTGATGGAAGTGAGCCGTTTCATTACAGCATTCAGGTTATTGCTGATAACACTGGCAAAAGCATCCAGGGTACTGGTAAGTATATTGGTATAGATGTTTGCCATTTCGAGGGCCTGACTGGTATCAATGATTAAATCGTTCAGCAATTCCCGCTCTTCTTCATTCAATCCTAAGAAATTGGTTCTTTCTAGTTTCATCATCAGTAACTCATTACTGCGAAGGGCGGTAACGAAATATACCAGACTTTTTTGAATCCGCATCAAGTTGAGTAAATCTACATTGCTATTACTCTCGTATAAACTGTTCTCGTACTGATTTCTGCGGTGATTGATTTCCTTCAAAAATTCCATGAAATTATGTACCACTTTCTCAAACACTTTCAAAATCATGATATTTTTCTTATCGGGATGCCGCTTTTGGAAGGAGTTCAGAAATTTTTTGATGGCTCCGTTGTCGAAGGAGTTTACCGTAACAATTTGGGTTTCGGTAAGGATGATACAAATGGGAATGGTTATGTAAAAGGCATCACTATCATTAAAGGAATTGTTCTCAGTGGGGGTTTTGATAACCACAAATTTTACTTCCCCCTCGTGTTCAAAGCGGGGTCTTTCATCAATATCCAGTGAATCGCGTAAAAATTCAATGGGTATCTGCAGGGCTTCGCTCAAATCGATAAACTCCTCGTCTTTAAATGGAGGTACCAAATTAACCCAGCTACCTTTTTCAGGCTGGTCTATTTCAATGGTTTGTCCTTCACTGTTTTTAAAATATTGTATCATGCTGCATAAATAAGAGCGTTAGTCGTTCAATGTTATACTTCCTTCAAAAACGGATATGGCGGGTCCGCAGAGCCAGATATGTTCAAACTGATGGTCTCCTGTGCGGGTAAATTCCACTGCAAGTTCTCCGCCACGGGTAGATACTTGCATGCGGTGTTTGCCCAACTGTTTGGGTGCAAATACCAGGGCTGCGGCTGTAACGCCTGTTCCGCAACTAAGGGTTTCATCTTCTACCCCCCGCTCGTAAGTTCTTATACGTAGTGCGGATGCCGATTGCTGCACAAAATTCACATTTATACCTTGTTGCGTAAATCGGGCACTATAGCGAATTGCCCTGCCCGCTTCTACCACATGTATTCCATCCACTTCCTCTACCGCCTGCACGTAATGGGGAGAGCCGGTATTTAGTACTGAATCGCCCTGATAAATTTCAATTTGAGCAACGGGATTCATTTTTAAGTGAATCCATTGGGTTTGCGTATCTAAAAATGCCTCATGCATTCCATCCACGGCCCAAAAAGTATATACTGGCGGTCGAATACCTAGGTCATAGGCAAATCGGGTTAAGCACCTGCCGCCATTGCCACATAAACTCCCTTCGCGACCATCTGCATTGTAATAAATCATTTCAAAATCAACACCCGCTTTTTCGCGTAATATCATTAATCCATCGGCGCCAATACCTAATCGGCGGTGGCATAAAAAGGCGATTTGTTGTTGGGAAAGTGCATAGCTATGCGTTCTTCCATCCAACACAATAAAGTCGTTGCCCGCTCCCTGGTATTTATAAAAAGGTATTTTCATACGCCCAATTTTTCTTTGTCGGGTTACAATATGCAAAGATGCACTCATTTACAGGAACCTCAAGGTTGTTCACTTATAATTTGTAAGGTTTTTTGAATCAGCCGGTCAACCGTTACTCCTGCCTGTTCGCTAAATTTTTGTACCACCCGATTGGCAACGATGGCGCTCAAACTTAGGCAATGGTGGCCCATTAGCTTTCCCAAGCCATAGATGGCGCTGGTTTCCATTTCAAAATTGGCTACCCTGTAAGCTCCGTATTGGAAGCTGGTGAGTTGTTCAATCAGGGTTCTGTGAGCTGTATTCAGTCGCAGGATTCTTCCCTGTGGGCCATAAAACCCTGGCGTGGTAACGGTAATGCCCTGATGAAACCCTGTTACAAAATTCTTCAGTAAATGAATGCTTGCCGGAGCAATATAGGGGTGCACGCCGATATTAGTGATTTGGGTATGTTGGATGAATGCCTGCAAAACTTCTTGATCGGCCGAATGGGTTTCTCGCTGATAAAATTGCAACAGATTGTCAATCCCTATACCATGGGTACTAGCTACAAAAGAGTCTACCGGAATATTTTCCTGAAGGGATCCAGCAGTTCCAATGCGTATAATTTGTAGGGATTGTAATTCGGTGCGGGGTAAACGGGTGGCAAAATCGATATTAACTAACGCATCCAATTCATTCAGCACAATGTCGATATTGTCGGTACCGATGCCGGTGGATACCACCGTAATTCTTTTATTGCCAATATAACCGGTATGGGAAATAAATTCTCTGTGTGCCTGTTGCACTTCTATCCGGTCGAAATACTGGCTAACAGTCGCTACCCGGTCGGGATCACCTACGGTAATGATGGTCGTAGCCAATTCTTCAGGTCTAAGGTTCAGGTGATAAACGGCTCCCCGGTTATTGATGATCAACTCACTGGATGCAATGGGCGTCATGGGATAATTTTCCACAAAATTCGGCATTAATTATTTTACGGATGTAAATTTCCTTTCTTTGCCGTAAGTTTGTTGTGAAATTGAAGTATTTATGCTTCATTTCAACTGATTAGGTTCCGTGGCCGAGTGGCTAGGCAGAGCTCTGCAAAAGCTTCCACAGCGGTTCGAATCCGCTCGGGACCTCTGCAAATGCCCCCGATTTCGGGGGTTTTTTCTTACCATTATATTGCATTATGAAGTTTGCTAATTGGATAGGTTGTGTAAGTTGTCTGCTGCTTATTGCCGCTGTATTTCAACCTTGGATATATATCCCTTCAGTACATTTAACTATTAGTGGCTGGCATGCGGAGGGAACCAATTTTGGAAAGCCCGGATTAGTGCCCTTGGTATTGTGTAGCATCATGGCCATATTATTTTTGTTACCCAAAGTATGGGCAAAACTCGTTACTATTTTATATAGGTGAAGTACCCGACAAAACCTGGGTTCTGCAATCTATGATTCCCCTTTCACTGCTAATTATACTGATGAGTTTTCTTTCCCGGGCTCCCCTACATTCATCCAATCCATCCTAATTTAGTCTAGGATAATTCCTGCAAAGCAGCTGCAATAATCTGAACAGCTTCCCTGATTTGTTCTGATGTGATAATGAGTGGTGGAGCAAACCTGATTTTATCTCCGTGGGTAGGTTTCGCCAGCAATCCTTTGTTCATCATGCGTAAGCACAATTCCCAGGCAGCTTCGGGGTTAGGGTGTTGAATTACGATGGCATTAAGTAATCCCCTGCCACGAATTTCTTTGATAAAAGGGGAGGAAAGATCGGAAAGTAATTGTCTGAGTAACTGACCCTGGCGTTCGGCATTTTCAATCATATTTTCCGATACCAGCACTTGTAGTGAGCGCATAGCTACTGCACAGGCTAGAGGATTACCGCCATAGGTTGATCCATGTTCACCGGGTTGAATGGTTAACATGATTTCATCATCTGCCAATACAGCCGAAACAGGTAAAGTGCCGCCACTCAATGCTTTGCCGAGTATGAGTATATCGGGCCTTACTCCCTCATGGTCACAAGCCAGCATTTTGCCGGTTCTTCCCAGTCCTGTTTGTATTTCATCGGCAATCATCAAAACATTATGGTGGGTACATAATTCACGAACGCCGCGCAAATAGCCTTCCTCAGGAATTACTACGCCTGCTTCGCCCTGAATAGGTTCGAACATAAATGCAGCAACATTTGGATCCCGAAGAGTAGCCTCTAGTGCAACCAAATCGTTGTAGGGTACGGAAACAAATCCGGGCATAAAAGGGCCAAATCCCTCAAAACTACTGGGGTCGCTAGACGACGAAATAGCAGCGAGGGTGCGACCCCAAAAATTGCCTTCCACAAATACGATGATGGCCTGATTAGCTGGTACCCCTTTCTTTTGATAGGCCCAGCGGCGGGCTAATTTTAAGGCCGTTTCGCCCCCCTCTACCCCCGTATTCATCGGGAGCACTTTCTGGTACCCGAATAATTGGGTTATATAGGCTTCGTATTCTCCCAGCAGATTATTATGAAATGCACGAGAGGTAAGGGTTAGGGTTGCTGCCTGCTGTTGCAAAGTGTTAATAATTGCGGGGTGACAATGACCTTGGTTTACTGCGGAATATCCGCTGAGAAAGTCGAAATATTGTTTTCCGTCTACATCCCAAAGAAAAACCCCTTTGCCACGTTCCAATACAACTGGCAGGGGATGATAATTATGCGCTCCATGGCGCTCTTCTATATGTATATAAGTTTGGGTATTACCCGAAATAGTAGGTGTGAACATACAATCTAATAAAAAGTGAAAAAATCAGTAAAAAAAGGCAAACAGTATCAACCCCTAACGGGATGGTCGAGAAAATCTAAATTGTGGTAGAGAAAAGACATAGTTTACTGAAAGAAACCTAAAGTTAATCATTTACTTTTACTACACACTAAATTTTCTCATCCTCATAATAATCTTTATGAAGCTGCTTAAAAAGTTTTTTCTGATATTGGTATTATTGGTAGCCGCCTTATCTGTATTTGCCTGGGTTAGCGGCAAAACCTATTTGTTTAGTGTGGCTGTGCATAATTTTGCCGCCATTGATGATTATCGCTTTTTTACCAACCAATCGGTGGCTACCGGAAACCCGCAGCCTTGGCCGGTTGCGAAGCAGTATAATCAGGAAACTATTCCAGATAGTACCCTTACATTGCTGGAAGAACTGGAAACGGTTTCCCTAGTTAAAATTAAAGGAGATTCCTTGTGTTTAGAAAAGTACTGGGATGGTTATAGTGATAGTTCACTCTCCGGATCATTTTCTATGGCAAAAAGTATCACCAGTCTGTTAGTAGGAGTAGCAATTCGGGAAGGAAAAATTCAATCGGTGAACCAACCAGTGGGTGATTTCCTGCCCTCTTTTAAGGATGGCGAAAAAGCGGCTGTTACCCTGAAAGATTTGCTAACCATGAGTAGTGGAACGGATTGGGATGAATCGTACTTGAATCCCCTCAGCGTTACTGCTGAATTATATTATGGTACTGATATAGCAAAAACTGCTTTGTCGGTGAAAATGAAAAACCCTCCTGGAAAAGTGCATTACTACAAGAGTGGCGACACACAATTATTGGGTTTGGTTATTGAAAAAGCTACTGGTGTTTCACTCAGTAAGTATGCCGCCGAAAAGTTGTGGAAACCGCTTGGTGCAGTACATCCAGCCCTGTGGAGTGTAGACCATGAGAAAGGAGCTGTTAAAGCCTATTGTTGTTTTAATACCAATGCCAGAGATTTTGCCCGGATTGGTCAATTGATGTTGCATGGCGGTAAATGGAATGGCGAAACCATTATCGATAGTAGTTATTTTGCCCAATCCATCACACCCTGTATGGTAAAGGATACGGATGGAAATCCCTGCGACTTTTATGGATATCAATGGTGGATAGATCCAGAGCATCCCGAGGTATTTTATGCAAGGGGTATTTTGGGTCAATATATCATTGTAATCCCCTCTAAAAAAACCATTTTGGTTCGCTTGGGTAAAAAAACTTCGAAAAAGCGGGTACATACCGTACCAACAGAAGTAAGACATTTGATTAATTGGGGACTGGCATCCGAATAATTGAGTTTTTTTTCAATACGAACTTGTTGAAATCATGGTGAACGCGCCTTCCGTTGCAGTAGTTATTTTAAATTATAATGGTAAAAACTGGTTAGAACAGTTTCTGCCACAGGTTTTGGCAACCGATTATCCGGGGGTGGAGGTTATTATTGCTGATAATGCTTCCACTGATGATTCTGTAAGCTGGCTAAGCCATACCTATCCTGCTCTACGATTGATTCAACTATCTCAAAATCTTGGCTATGCGGGAGGATATAACCGGGCATTGGAGCAGGTAGTAGCAAAATATTACGTGCTGTTGAATTCGGATGTATCTGTGCAGCCAGGCTGGTTGGGTCCGTTGATTAACTGTATGGAATCGAGTCCAAACATCGGGGCAGCCCAACCCAAGATTCGTTCCTTTCATTCTCCGGATTTGTTTGAATATGCCGGTGCATCCGGGGGTTGGTTGGATGCCTGGGGCTATCCCTTTTCTCGTGGCAGGGTGATGGATACAATTGAGCCAGATAAGGGTCAGTATAATGATAATGCCCCTATATTCTGGGCCACAGGTGCAGCTTTGTGTGTAAAAAGGGAAGCCTGGGAGGCAGCTGGTGGATTGGATGAGTTGTTTTTTGCGCATCAAGAAGAAATAGATTTGTGTTGGCGCCTGCAATTATTGGGTTATCAGGTATTGGCATGTGGTAGTTCGGAAGTTTATCACGTAGGTGGAGGTACTTTGCCGGTTGGATCGCGGAAAGTGTACTTGAATTTCAGAAACAATCTGCTGATGCTGGGTAAGAACCTGTTACCAGTAGAACAATTCTATACGATACCCATTCGGTTTGCTTTAGATGGGATTGCCGCCTGGAGGGCCTTACTAAGTGGCAGGGGAGGAGAGTTTATGGCCATTGCCCGGGCGCATATGTTTGTATTGGGCTGGTGGATTCGGGGTAAAAACAAGCCCAGTAAAGGCCGGAAGCCTATTCGATCATTGGCAGGTGTGTATAAAGGCATGGTATTGGTTGCCTATTTTTTGCGTGGGAAAAAACTCTTTTCTGAAATTATCCGAATTAACCCGTAATTATTTGAGTGGGAACCTTATTTTTGCACCGTAATTGAAAAATATGGCACACGAAACCACTGAAACCTCCGAAAAGGACATTAGCACCAACTGGGTTAGTTCATCCCGTTTTTTATTTTACTTACAGGTTTTCTGTATCCTGGCATTTGTATTAGGGGGATGTTACAAATTGTACAACCATCGGTATCCAGGTAAGCCTGATGTGGAAGTACAAAAAAGTTCTCAATTCACACCAGAATATAAATAAGCAACGAAAATTTTGTTTATCCCTTAGGGTTAATTAATTTTGTCGTCCACTAGTTCTTATACAACCAGCGAAAGTAGCTCATTTGGTAGAGCAC
>JAPLEI010000038.1 GCA_026391195.1 Bacteroidota bacterium
CGGTTATTTGTTGAAACCCAAAAACCCGAGTCCCCCAAAACCATCAAGCACTAACGAGGCTGCCAAAAAATTATTGGATCAGGTGCTGATTGAAAACTTTTCGTTTCACTTAGAAGATGTGCCAGGCGATAAGTTATACGATATTACAGTCGAAAAGCTTGAAGCTTCGGTTAAAAAATCGGGAGAAGTTTTTACCGTAGAAGTAGATAAAAAATTACAAATCGGTGGAATTGACTTTAAGAAAAAGAATGGAAGTTTTGTGGGCAAACAAACAATGGAAGGAAAATACTCTTTAGAGTTTGATGCCGTTCAGAAAAAACTTTCTTTTACTGATATGAATTTAAAAATTGGCAAACAGCCTTTTTTGTTTACCGGAACGTTTTTGTTGGGCAAAGAGAATAGCTTTCAACTTCATATCACCAGTCAACAAATATTGGTAGATTTTGCCCGCTCCTTGTTAACACCGAAAATCGCCAAGTCTATCGGAATAGTTTCTGTTAAACAACCACTTGACGTAGATGCTACCATTGGTGGAAGTTTGGCCGGGGGAGATCCGCGTGTGCAGGTAAAATTCACCACACAAAATAATCAGATAGACAGCAAATTTATAAATATGACGCAGTGTTCATTTACTGGTGAGTACTTGAACGAAGTGGTTCCCGGAAACGGCTATACCGACGAGAATTCACATATCTATGTAAAAGAAATGTCCGGAATTTGGGAAGGGATGAAGCTTAACATAAAAGAGTTGAATGTGATGAACCTTTCGCATCCCTCTATCGCGGTTCAGGCCAGCTCGAATTTTCCACTGAACGAACTGAATTCAGCGATGCAATCAGAAACCATGAAATTCACGGATGGCCAGGGGGAGTTTTCCCTGAACTACTCCGGAAGAACCGATAGCATCAGCTCGAAGAATAGCGCCCTCACAGGCTTTCTGCGATTTAAAAATGGATCGCTTTTATTAACTGGACCGCAAGCAACCGTTCAAAAGTGTACAGGTGCTTTTTCATTTAACAACGCCAATCTGGTTGTAGACAGCCTTAATGGGGAATTAGCCGGAAATGCAGTATATATGAAAGGCCGTGCAAACAATGTGTTATCTGTATTAAGCGACGACCATGTTCCGGTATCACTTGACTGGAACATATATGCACCCGTAATCAACCTCAACAGTATCCGATCGGTTTTAATGAGAAAAGTTGCCGCAAAATCAACCAAAAGCAAAAAGAAAACTGGGATTAGTAAAACAGTAGAAAATATTGATCGCCTTTTGTCTTCCGGAGCGGTAACCGCTTATCTAAAGGCCGATCGGCTAAAAATTGAAAAAATGGATGCCAGAAACTTTACCGCCAGCATTCAACTCGAAGGAAATACTTGGGCAGTAAAAAACGCATCCTTACAACACGCTGATGGAAGTGTGGCGGTATCCGCATACATTAAAGAGCTTAGTACTAACCGGCTTAGTTTTAGCAGCGAGATTGATCTTAAGAATGTAGATGCAAAAAAAACCTTTTACGCCTTTGAAAATTTTGGAATAAAGAGCATCAGCCACGAAAACATCCGAGGAAAGCTGAATCTAAAAGCAAACTACTCGCTTTTGCTAAACGGAAAGGGCGACCCTAACATGAACACCATTGCAGGAAATGCCAGCTTTTCTCTAAAGAACGGTGCACTGTTAAACTTTCCACCATTGATGGAAGTACAAAAAACTGCGTTTAAAAATCGGGACTTCTCAAATGTGCAATTTGGAGAAATAAGTAATAAGCTAGTTTTTGAAAATGCAGGCGTTACCATCAAAAGAATGGCCATTAACTCTTCGGTGCTTACATTATTCTTAGAAGGGGTTTATGGATTAAATAACAATACCGATATTAGTATTCAGGTTCCGCTCAAAAACCTGAAGAAAAAAGAAGACGAAGTCCGCCCAGAGTTTATTTCCGGCGACGCAAAAGGCGGGATGAGTGTTTTTCTGCGCGCGGCTGCTGATAAAGATGGTAAAATAAAAATCAAATACGACCCACTAAAAAGACTTAAAGGCAATAAAAGCAAATAAACACAAATGAAAAAACTATTCATCGCTTGTTGCATGCTCTTGCTAGTTTTGGCATGCCAAACACCAAGCACATCAACCGTGCCAACCTTGGCAGATTACCACGCAATTACCGATAGTGGTGTACAGTCCGGAGGCGTAAAAATGATACCAATAAAAACTCCGGTTGGCACTTTTAACGTGTGGACAAAAAAATTCGGCAACAACCCAAAGATAAAAGTCTTACTGCTTCACGGCGGCCCCGGTGGCACACACGAGGCTTTTGAAAGCTTTGAGAGTTTTTTTCCTCAAGAGGGAATTGAATTTTATGAATATGATCAGTTGGGCTCGATGCTCAGCGACCACCCCACCGACAGCTCGCTTTGGACCACGGAACGTTTTGTAGAAGAAGTAGAGCAGGTTCGCATTGCGCTGGGGCTGGATAAAAATAATTTTTATGTGTTGGGGCACAGCTGGGGCGGTATTCTTGCGATGGAATATGCCCTGAAATATCAGGCAAATATTAAGGGGCTTATTATAAGTAATATGGTGAGCAGCATCCCGCAGTATGTACAATATGCCAATAATGTGCTGGCCAAACAAATGGATCCGAAAATAGTAGATACCATCCGATTAATGGAATCGAAAAAGCAATATACCAACCCGCGGTATATGGAAATCTTGCAGCCGAACTATTATGAAAAACATCTCTGTAGGGCAATTCCCTGGCCGGAGCCGGTAGTTCGTGCGTTTAGTCATATTAATCAGGAAATCTATGTGATGATGCAAGGCCCCTCTGAATTTGGTGCCAGCGGCCGGCTGCTGAATTGGGACAGAAGCAAAGACCTGCCGAAAATTGAGGTGCCTACGCTTACAATAGGCGGAGAGCACGACACAATGGATCCGGAACACATGAAATGGATGTCTACACAGGTGAAAAAGGGCCGATATTTATATTGCCCCAATGGAAGCCACTGCTCTATGTGGGACGACCAGCCGCATTATTTTCCTGGAGTTATTACTTTTATTAAAGATGTGAATGCCGGAAAGTTCTAAAACGGCGTTTACCGAAAAAAAACTTTGTTCACCGAAAAAAGGATGAATGGTTTTTCCTATGCGGTGAATTAGCTAGCTTTATTCTTATTCAAAAAACGCGCACTATGATAAAAAAAACAGCGCTCTTGTTGTCGGCACTCTTAATTGGCCGGCAGATACAGGCGCAAGAAACCTTTCCGGTAAACGGAGTGGCCGATAAGCGGGACGGGTGTTATGCCTTTACCAATGCCACCATTGTTAAAGAATCTTCCACCACACTAACCAATGCTACCCTCGTGATTCGCGAAGGAAAAATCGTTGCCATTGGAACCGCAGGCGTTGTAATACCAAAAGACGCGGTGGTGATTGATTGTAAAGACAAGTTTATTTATCCTTCTTTTATTGACCTCTATACCGATTATGGTATTGCCTCCGCCCAACAGGCGGGTGGACCAAGAGCTGGTTTTAACTTTAATGCCCCGGCACAAATTACTTCTAATACCAAGGGGGCTTATGGATGGAATCAGGCCGTTCGACCGGAAACAGATGCGGTGCGTCAGTTTGCCGTAGATGATGCCAAGGCAAAAATCTGGAGAGACCTGGGTTTTGGAGCCGTATTAACGCATAGTAAAGACGGAATTGCCCGCGGCTCTGGTGCAGCAGTTACGTTAGCCAATGAAAACGAAAACTCGGTAGTGCTAAAAGAGAAGGCTTCGGCTCACTACTCGTTTAATAAAGGCACTTCTGCACAAAGCTACCCAAGTAGCTTAATGGGTAGCATCGCACTGATTCGCCAATCATATTTAGATGCCCAATGGTATAAAAACAATTCCGGTAAAGAGGGGCTTAATCTGTCACTTAAATCTTGGAACGACCTACAATCTCTTCCGCAAATTTTTGAATCAGACGACAAATGGAATGATTTGCGCGCTGCAAAAATTGGCAAAGAGTTTGGGGTACAATATATCATCAAGGGGGGCGGCAACGAATATCAGCGGATAGCAGATATTGCAGCAACTCAGTCTTCTTTTATCGTGGGCCTAAATTTTCCCGCCGCGATGGATGTTGAAGACCCTTCCGATGCAAGAGCCGTGTCGTTGGGTGATATGAAACACTGGGAGCTGGCACCGGGCAATCCAGGAGCCATGGAAAAAGCAGGCATCAATTTTTGCTTAACCGTTGCAGACTTAAAAGATCCCAAAACATTTTATACCAATTTGCGCAAGGCAATAGAAATGGGACTTTCGGAAAACAAAGCATTGGATGCGCTTACCAAAACACCTGCCAATTTAATTGGTGTGTATGATAAAGTGGGTAGTTTAGAAGTGGGCAAACTTGCAAATTTCATCATTACTAGCGGACCCGTATTTGCAGAAAAAACCAGCTTCTTACAAAACTGGGTGCAGGGTAATAAATATGGCATTAAAGACGACAATTGGAATGATGTAAAAGGCATGTATACCCTCGCCATTACCGGCGCAGGCGGAACCGCCAATTATACGCTCGATGTGAAAAGTGCAGCTGCGGCAAATGTAATCGGCAAAGATACCCTTACGGGAAAGTTTAGTCACGACGGCAAAATGGTGAAACTGAGTTTCGCCACGCAACCGGCTCGCAGACCCGGAGGTGGCGCAAACATGGGTGGCGGTATGGGCGGAGGTAATATGGGTGGCGGTATGGTTCGCAATCCCGCACAATATCGTTTGAGCGGCGTTGCCAACGGCAATACCTGGAACGGAACCGGGGAGGATACGGCCGGAAATAAAGTTACCTGGACGGCCAACTGGAGCAGCTCGGCGGCGGTTACAGCCGATTCGGCAAGAAAAAGGCCGGCTGTTACAGCAAGAGTTGGGCAAGTAGCCTATCCCTTTAATGGATATGGATGGGAAACCTCGCCCAAACAAGAAAACATGTTAATTAAAAACGCAACGGTATGGACGAATGAAAAAGAGGGAAAACTTGAAGGCGCCGATGTGTTAATCAGAAATGGTAAGATTGTAAAAGTTGGCAAAAACCTGAGCGAAGAAGGCGCAAGAGTAATTGACGGAACCGGCAAACACGTAACGGCTGGAATCATCGACGAGCACTCGCACATTGCTGCGGCCTCTATAAACGAAGGCGGACAATCTGTTACTTCCGAAGTGCGCATTGCAGACAACCTCAACCCGGAAGACATTAATATATATCGCCAGTTAAGCGGAGGAGTTACAACCTCACATATATTACACGGCTCGGCTAATACAATTGGTGGACAGACCCAGTTAATTAAATTACGTTGGGGAGCCAATGCAGAAGATCTTATGTTTAAGGGATGGGATCCTTTTATCAAGTTTGCGTTAGGAGAAAACGTAAAGAGAACAACCTCGCAGAACAATAATCGCTTTCCAGATTCTCGCATGGGTGTTGAACAAATATTAACCGATGCTTTTGCGCGGGCAAGCGATTATGATAAAGCAATGAAGGCCAATCCAACTTCTACCCGCAGAGATTTAGAGCTAGATGCACTGGCAGAAATTTTGAATAAAAAGCGCTTCATCACCTGTCACTCCTATGTACAAAGCGAAATTACCGCTGCGCTGCGTGCTGGGGAGAAATATGGCGTAACATTTAATACGTTCACGCATATTATGGAAGGCTATAAAGTGGCAGACAAAATGAAAGCACATGGGTCTTCCGCTTCTACGTTTTCTGATTGGTGGTATTACAAAGTAGAAGTAACAGATGCGAATGCTTATAATGCTGCTATCATGCACAAGGTTGGATTAAACGTATGCATCAATTCCGACGATGCAGAAATGGCGAGACGGCTGAATCAAGAAGCCGGTAAAACCATCCGTTATGGCGGTGTTTCCGAAGAAGACGCGTTGAAGATGGTAACGCTTAATCCCGCAAAGGCCCTACACGTCGACAATCGGGTGGGAAGCTTGAAAGCAGGTAAAGATGCCGACTTGGTAATCTGGAGCGACAATCCGCTGAGCGTGTATGCGAAAGCAGAAAAAACCATCGTGGATGGCGTGGTTTATTTTGATCGCGAAAAGGACCTGGAACAGCGGAAAAAAATTAACGCAGAAAGATTCCGGTTAACACAGAAAATGATTGGTGAAAAAAGAGCCGGAGGTATTACTCGTCCAGCAGAACCCAGTTGGCAAATTCTGATGGGATGTGGAGACCACGAACACAAAGATGGTATCTATACAATAGACGCTGAAGACCAACAATCATTACGCTAATTCGCCGGCAACGGTGTTATGTACTATAAAAAAGAACTTATGAAAAAAACACTCTGGAGTTGTTTGCTTTCTGTCGCACTGCTATCTGCGGGGGCACAAGAGGTAATCTATCCCGCAAAAGAATTTAAAGGAAAAACCTTTATCACAAACGGAACCATTCATGTAGGCAACGGAACGGTTATAGAAAACGGTACCATAGTAATCAGCAATGGCAAAATCACTTCGGTGGGTGCCAGCGCCGGTTCTCCGGGCAGCGATGCGCGGGTGATTGATGCGAAAGGGAAGCATGTTTATCCCGGACTGATTTTAGCGAATACCGATATTGGCTTAAAAGAAATTGCTAACGGCGTGCGTGGCAGCAACGACCATACCGAGCTGGGCGAGTTCAACAGCAATATCCGCGCGATTACCGCATACAATACTGATTCGCGCGTGATGGCAGTTTTGCGCAGCAATGGAATTTTGCTGGCAAACGTGGCCCCGCAAGGAGGTAGCGTGAGTGGCAGCTCTACCATTGTACAGCTAGATGCCTGGAACTGGGAAGATGCTGCGTATCAAATGGATGCAGGAATGCACATAACATTACCCAGCTTTATCAGCAGAGGCGGAGGCAGACGCTTTGGTGGATTTCCGGGCATGGGCCCAGGAGCCGGCGGAGCAGATGCAGGAAAGTCGGCTTTGGAAAAAGTAGAGGAAATCAAATCATTCTTCCGTCAGGCAAAAGCCTATATGCAAGAGCCCGTTCACAGCAACGTTAACCTAAAGCTGGAAGCCATGCGCCCGCTAATGGAGAAAAAACAAAAACTGTTTGTGCACGGCGACCAGATTAAACAAATGCTGATTGCCATCGACTTTGCCAAAGAATTTGGCGTGGATGTGGTAATCGTAGGCGGCAGCGAAAGCTTTCAAATAGCCGACCTGCTAAAAGCCAATAATATATCGGTGATTTTAGATCAGTGTCTGAACCTGCCTGCAACGGAAGACGACGATATCGACCAGCCCTTTAAAACACCCGCTGCCTTACAAAAAGCAGGTGTATTGTATTGCATCAGCGACGATGATGACAATACGCGCTACAGGAACCTGTCGTACAACGCAGGTATCGCCGCCACGTTCGGCCTTACCAAAGAAGAGGCGCTGAGTGCAATTACCCTGAACGCTGCTAAAATATTAGGCGTTGAAGGAAAAACGGGCAGCATTGAAGTGGGTAAAGATGCGAACATTGTGGTGAGTGAAGGAGATTTGTTAGACATGAAAAGCAGCACAGTAACCGATGCGCTGATACAGGGTAGACAGATTAATCTGGATAACAAACAAAAACAGCTTTACGAAAGATACAAGTATAAATACTCATTGAAGTAAGCGATTCCCCCTAAACTACAAGGAGTTTAACAAGAAGCCGCGCCTAACCGTGCGGCTTCTTAGTATATACCGGCGGAAGAATCAGTAGCGTAATACCATCCTTTTATTACCTTTATCCCCATGGAAAAGAAATTGTTTTTGCTAGATGCGCTAGCGTTGATTTATCGGGCCTATTATGCCTTAATCAGAAACCCCCGTATCACCTCCCGTGGAAAAAACACCAATGCTCAGTTTGGTTTTACCAATACCCTCTTCGACCTAATACACAAAGAACATCCGACTCACTTAGCGGTTTGTTTCGACACCCATGCTCCCACCGAACGACATACCGATTTTGCAGATTACAAGGCCAATCGACAAGAGGCGCCCGAAGACTTACTCGCCTCATTGCCAGATATCAAGAAAATTATTCAGGGATTTAATATTCCCGTGGTTGAACTAGACGGATACGAGGCAGATGATGTAATTGGCACCGTTGCCTTGCAGGCTGCGGATATGGGGTATAGTGTTTATATGGTAACACCGGATAAAGACTATGGACAGCTGCTGATTCATCCACAGGTTTATATATACAAACCGCCATCATTTGGAAATGCCGAAGAAATTGTTACTGCAGAAAAGATTTGCGAAAAATGGGATATCAAGCGGGTGGAGCAGGTAGTAGATATGCTGGGGCTGATGGGCGACGCCGTGGATAATATTCCAGGAATTACGGGCGTAGGAGAAAAGACCGCTGCTAAATTGTTGAAGGAATATGACACACTGGAAAACGTGCTGGCACATGCAGACGAAATAAAAGGAGCACTGGGAGAAAAAGTGCGCAACGGAAAAGAGGCCGCTATCATGAGCAAAAAGCTAGCCACCATTATTACCAATGTTCCGGTTTCTTTTCATGAAGAAGATTATCGATTGAAAGAATGGAATAAAGAGTTGCTCACGGAAGTGTTTACGGAGTTGGAATTTAAAACATTGGGCAAAAGAATTTTGGGAGAGAACTTCAACGCATTTCAATCGGCCCCCAAGAGCATACAAACCGATTTGTTTGGAGATGCGGTAGCCGCCCCCGCTTCAAACAAAGAAGAAGACGCGCCATCAGAAACGGGGCAGGGCTTGTTGGCAGAGAAAAACATTCACAACACAGAACACCAGTATACGGTTGCAGCAACAGATTCAGAAATAAACGAGCTAGTTGCCTATCTGACAACACAATCGGAAATCTGCTTCGATACCGAAACCACCCACCTAGATGCAAACGAAGCAGAACTGGTAGGGCTTAGTTTTTCTTGTAAAAAAGGCGAGGGCTATTATGTGCCCTGCAGCGCCAATCGGGCAACTACGCTGAATATGCTCGATAAGTTTATGGTATTGTTTAATAGGGAAGAGATTACCTGGGTGGGACATAATATTAAATACGACCTGCTGGTTTTAAAATGGTATAACATAGAAATAAAAGGAAAGATTTTTGATACCCTGCTGGCACACTACTTAATAGATCCGGAAGGGCGAAGGAGTATGGACTTGTTGAGTGCCCAGTTTTTAGGTTATGAGCCTGTGCATATTGAAGAGTTGATTGGTAAAAAAGGGAAGGGCCAGGGTAATATGCGGGATGTTGACACAGAGAAGATAAAAGAATATGCTGCGGAAGACGCCGACATAACCCTGCAGCTGAAACATAGTTTTGTACCGCTGTTGCACGCTAAAAAGGTTGAGCGTGTTTTTTCAGAAGTAGAAAATCCGCTGGTAATGGTATTAACAGATATGGAGTTTGAGGGAGTAAGGGTAGATGTAGATTTTTTAAACGACTACAGTAAGGAGTTGGAAAAGGAAGCTAAGCTGTGTGAAGAATCGGTATATCAGCAGGCGGGTGTTCGCTTTAATCTGGCATCTCCCAAACAATTGGGAGAAGTGTTATTTGAAAAACTACAAATAGATCCAAAGGCAAAGAAAACCAAAACCGGTCAGTTTGCCACAGGAGAAGAGGTATTACAAAAACTGGCTCACAACAATCCAATAGTTGCCGATATTCTTGGCTTTCGAGAGCTCACCAAATTAAAGAGCACTTATGTGGATGCGCTGCCAGAAATGATCAACAGCAAAACAGGTAGGGTGCACACTTCTTATGCACAGGCAGTAGCGGTTACCGGAAGGCTCAGTAGCAATCACCCGAACTTGCAAAACATTCCAATAAGAAGTAGTAGGGGCAGAGAAATCAGAAAGGCTTTTATTCCGCGATCGGAGGGAAGGATATTGGTGAGTGCCGATTATTCGCAAATAGAGCTTCGTATTGTGGCAGCAATTAGCGGAGACCACAACATGTGTGAGGCCTTTAAAAACGGAAAAGATATTCATACAGCTACTGCGGCGCGGGTGTTTGGGGTAGCAGAAGAGGCGGTAACCAAAGAGATGCGCTATAAGGCAAAGAGTGTGAACTTTGGAATTATATATGGTCAGGGGGCTTTTGGCTTGGCAGAAAACTTAGGCGTTTCTAGAACGGAGGCGAAAGAAATCATAGACAATTATAAAAAAGAGTTTTCCGGTATTACCCAATATATGGAAGACACTATTCAGTTTGCACAGAAAAATGGATATGTAGAAACCCTGATGGGCAGAAAGCGCTGGCTGAAAGATATTAGCTCATCTAATTTTACCGTGCGTGGCTTTGCAGAAAGAAATGCCATTAATTCTCCCATTCAGGGAACGGCAGCAGACATGGTAAAGCTGGCAATGATTGCTATCCATAGAGAGATGAAAGAAAAAAAGATGGAGTCGAAAATGATTTTGCAAGTGCACGACGAATTGGTTTTTGATGCAGTGCCGGAAGAGCTTGCTGTGCTGGAGCCCCTAATATTAAACAATATGAAAATTGCCCTTCCGCTGCCCAACCAGGTGCCGCTGGAAGCGGAACTGGGAAAAGGAAAAAACTGGCTAGAAGCACATTAAAACCAACCCTCATGCACGCAAACGAAGTAATGATAACTCGTTTTTATTCCGCTTTTCAGCAAAAAAACGCGGCAGAAATGAATCTTTGTTATGCTGAAAACATTGCATTCAGCGACCCTGTTTTTGGTCTGCTGCATGGGGACGAGGTTAGGGGCATGTGGGAAATGCTTTGTAAGAATGGAAAAGACCTACAGCTGAGTTTTGGTAACATTCAACTGCTAGATGAAGAATATGCAACCTGTGATTGGGTGGCACAATATACATTTTCGCAAACCGGACGGCGCGTAGTTAATAAAATAAAAGCGCATATCCGCGTAGAAAATGGCATCATTACCGAACACACAGACGCTTTTGATATTTACAAATGGAGCCGCCAGGCCCTGGGGCTGAAGGGCTGGTTGTTTGGCTGGACGGCCTGCTTTCAAAAAAAGCTTCAACAAAAAACCCGCCGGGCGTTGAATAGTTTTATGGAAAAAAATTAGCGGCCGTATTTTTATACGCTCTCCGCAAAATCAATATACCTTTACCGCATGCATTGGAGTTTTTACCTGAAAAGTATTTGGATGATTGGTGGGCGATATTTTTTTATTGCCGGAGCGGGATTTTTCCTCGCATATGTTTTGTACCGCAACGAATGGTCGTATAAAAAAATTCAGCGGCGCTTTCCGGAAAACAAAGACTATCTGCGGGAGATGGGATATTCGTTTTTAACAATTGTAATTTTTGCAACCGTTACCTATCCGCTGATTGCGGTGCCCTCCATCGCAAAATATACTACTAGATACAACGATATTGCGCAATTCGGTTGGGTTTACTATTTGCTGGCTTATCCGATTATGTTTGTGATGCACGACACATATTTTTATTTTGCGCATCGGCTCATGCATAACAAAAAGCTGTTTCCTCTTTTTCATTTAGTACACCATAAATCTACCAACCCCAGTCCCTGGGCGGCCTATGCGTTTCATCCACTAGAAGCCTTGGTAGAAGTAGGCATTGTAGTTATCTTTCTATTCACCATCCCAATACACAAAACGCATTTGATGATATTTTTTCTGATGATGATTGTGTATAATGTTTATGGGCATCTGGGTTATGAATTATATCCAAAAGGGTTTCATAAAACGCAGATAGGCCGGTGGATTAATACTTCTGTAAATCACAACCAGCATCACCAATACTTTACTGGAAACTATGGCCTTTACTTTTTATTTTGGGATAGGATGCTGGGAACCATCCGCAGCGATTATGATGGCAGATTTGAAGAGGCTACACAAAGGAGCAAATAAACAATTCCTTATTTTTTCTTGAATACCGGAACGGTGCTGCAAGGCTCGCCGAAGAAAATGCTTTTGGCAAAGGGACGCAGTAAATGGGTAAGCGCAACATATACCGATTCGGGAATGGCTTTTTCGCCACAGCCTTTAACAACAATGCGCTGCTCGCTATACTTTTCAGGAGAAACGGCAGAGATATTTCGGAGGAAAAGAGATTCTCGCACTTGCTCTTCGTTTCCCTTCATAATAAAAGAAGCGACTGGCTCTAAGGAAGAAGCCACCAACATGTAGGCCCAAAGAGGAATAATCGCGTCGGCAGAACACACGATTCCAACAGCCGCATCTTTATATTGTTGCCAATCGGTGTTTTGAAGGGCCGTGCGAAAATCTTTCTCTTTTAAAATAAGGCCCATAAAAAGGTGCTCTTTCAGGTCGAACAATTTTATGGTCTCGGTTGGATAAAAATCTGCCGGGTCGAGACTTACGAGTCCGCTATCTGCCACTTTATTAATCAACGGTTCGTTCATACTATTCCTTTCGGATACAAAATTAAAGGATTGGCCGGTGGTTTTTGTTTCGGAATACGTAAAATAAAAAGCCCGGAGGTGTTTTCCGGGCTTTTACAATAACCTATTAACAAACGACTAGTTAAACTGGAAGCGATAATCCTTGATGGTTGCCGCTTTTTTCAAAGATTCCTGACTGCGGAAGGTTCCAGAGCGGAGCATCTGCATAAGACTTTGCTTAAATGCAGCCGGGTCTTGAAGTGATGGGCGGGCACCTGCTGCATCAACCTGGATAGCAAACACTCCGGTTGTTCCTTGAATTGGTGCGCTGGTTTTTCCAAGCAATGATTTATTAAACGCGGCTCCCACTACTTTTGGCTCGCTTCCGATTCCGGAAATAAAGGGAGCGGTGAAAGAAAGGCTGTCGGCCTTTTGAATTGGAGACGCGGTGCTGGTTGTATAGTCGGCAAGCGTAGAGCCCTTGAACTTAGTAGAAGCGATGATGGCTGCTTTCTTTTGGTTCCGAATAATATTTTCAACCAATGGCTTGGCCTCTGACACCGACATGGTACCTTTTTTGAAAATGCCGTTTATCAAGCCAACAATAACCTGATCTCCAATTGTAGTAGGCTCAGATACATCACCCAAACTATTTTGATATACCCAACGAACGAGGCTGCGCGATTGTCCCAGCGTGCTTACATTAAAATCGTTTTGTTTAATATCACTCACGCCTAGCAGTTGCTTATTAGATTTGGTGGCTTGATCAGAAAACTGTTTAGCGTTTTTAGCAGAAGCAATAAACTGTGCAGCAGCAGTTGCAGCAGCAGCTTCCGTTTCCGTTCCTGCCAAAATAGGTTTGGCTAAGTAGGCAATTTTATAGGCCGGGTTCGGATTCTTTTGTCCCAACACTTCCATAAAGTGATATCCAAAATCTGTTTTAACTACCCCTTTGCTTCCAACAGACTTATCAAAAGCAAAGTCATTGAAAGGCGCTACCATTTGTCCTTGAGGAAAATATTCATATACGCCTCCGTTGTCTTTACTCCCGCCATCATCGGAATAGCGGGCACACAATGCATTAAAATCAGCACCGGTAATAATGGCATTTTGAATACTGTCGGCAAGTTTCATTGCCATACTATCGTTGCGTATTGCCTGACCGGTGCGACTATCGTTGAAAGCAATTAATATATGACGAACTTTTGCGCTATCGGGCCAAACTTTAGTGCCGATCATTTTAGCTAAAACAAAATTATTGCCGTCTATATATGGCCCATAAGAAGTGCCAACGGGTATTTTTACCAGTGTGTCTTTATTCGGCTGCTGGATTCTGTTTTTGCTAAAATAGCTATTGTAGAAAGGTAAGGTTGTAGAATTTTTTGCAAAGAAAGCATCCATGTCCTTCGAATTAGTGAAAGTATCTTTTAGCGACATTAATTCGTTGTAAACATTAGCAGAGTCGGCAGAAGAGGGAGCAGCGCTGAAAGAAACATACGTAATATTTCTGGTTTCTTCTGCTTTCTGATATTCACTCTCGTGTTTTTTTACATATGCCGCTATATCATCATCGGTAACCTTAACCGAAGAATCGGGCATGACCACATAAGGATAATACACATAAGAAATATTGGCAATGCTATTATTATCTGCCTGTTGCTTTTCTAATAACCATTTTGGAATATAAGAAGATTGCAACAGCAAGGATTGATATTTGATACGCAGGGCTTTCTCTACGGTTGGAACAACGTATACTGTGTTCACCATGCGGGTTTGGTCTGAGTTTTTACTCTTTTTCATATTAGCAATTGCCTGACGAGCATCATTCTCGCGGAAAAGACCAGTTGTTGGATCTGTAAACTCTTGTTTTAAGGGAGAGTTTGGTCCAAACAAAATATCAGATAATTCTTTAGGAGAAACCATTAAGCCTAAATGATCATATTGTTCTTTTAATAACAATTGATCAACTTCCTGATTCCATAACTGGCCCATTAATTCTTCGCGGGGTCCTTCCTGACCAGCCGCCATTTTTTCTAGGTCGTTTAATTTTTCATCAAAGGCGACTCTTTCAATCTTAGTTCCGTTAACTTCTCCTAGAACTGTAGTATTGGTGAAAAGTCCTCCCCCCTGTCTAACGCCATCCTGCAAGATAAAAGCAATTAAAGCCAAAGCAATAATGCTAAACATTATCCAGGCACCTTTGTCACGAATTCGTTGAATAATAGACATAATAAAATATTGTAATTTAACTTATTCCTGTTCAATCAGGAGGGCAAAAATAGGGTATTCGGCCATTAGAACAAAGGGAAGATAAAAAGGCGTAAAAAGGGCTGAAATAAGAAAAAGGGCGCGCAGAATAAAAGGGTCTAAAAAACTAATCCACATTAGGTGGTTAATAATGTAAAAAAACGGTGGAAAAACAGAAAAAAAATTAAAATATCGGTGGAATAAAAAGGGATAAAAAGAGGAAGGAATAGAAAATCAAGTAACGGGGTTTAAAAATAGCTTGCTTTATCCCCCTTAATTAACAGTGCGCATGGTGTGAATTGTTTTTTTTAGAATGTGTTTAATGAAATACACACCCGGTTGAAAAATAGGTAAAATTCAAGTCTGTATTAGCTTTTAAAAGTGTATAACTATGTGAATTACAGTCAATAAACAAGTTTATATATGGTTAATAAGTAAGTTATACACTAATCCACAGGCGTAATAGTAATAGGGTTAATTACAAAAACTTTTTATTATTAAATACTACGGTGTTTATCCACTTTTTTTGATAAGGATTCTAGCAGAAAGCAATTAGTTTTACAGGAATAAAAAACTGTACATGGTTGCTGCCCAAACATTACTGCCAGAAGCCGGATTTTTGGATAAAGAGATTGACCCCTCCCTGGATCTGTTTGCTGAAATTGAAAAAATAAAGAAACAAAAAAATGCGGTTATTCTAGCCCATTATTATCAGGAGCCGGATATTCAGGATGTGGCGGATTATATTGGGGACAGTTTAGGATTGGCCCAAAAAGCGGCCAAAACAGATGCGGACATTATTCTGTTTGCCGGGGTTCATTTTATGGCAGAAACCGCCAAAATTCTAAACCCTTCCAAAAAAGTGATTGTTCCAGACTGGAAAGCAGGCTGTTCCCTAGCTGATAGTGCTCCCCCAGAATTATTTCGCCAATTCAGGGCGAAACATCCCGACCACCTGGTAATTTCATATATAAACTGCACCGCAGAAATTAAAGCCCAGAGTGACATTATTTGTACAAGCAGTAATGCCTTAGCCGTTATTGAAAGTGTTCCGGCTGATCAACCAATCTTATTTGCACCGGATAAAAACCTGGGGGCTTATTTAAATAAGAAAACGGGCCGAAATATGTTGTTGTGGAATGGTGCTTGTATGGTTCATGAGATATTCAGCCGAGAAAAAATTATCCGCTTACAACACCGCCATCCCGAAGCTTTATTAATTGCCCATCCAGAGTGTGAAGACGCGGTATTAGCGCTGGCTGATTATATTGGAAGTACCACCCAATTATTACAGTTCTCCCAATCATCGCCCAACCCTAGTTTTATTGTAGCCACCGAGTCGGGAATTTTACATCAGATGCAAAAACTATCGCCCGACAAAACATTTATTCCGGCCCCTCCCAATAATTTATGTGCGTGTAATGATTGTCCCCACATGAAATTAAACACCCTCGAAAAAGTATATCTTGCCTTACTATACGAAATCCCTGAAATTCAAATGGATGAAACCTTGCGCCTTGCAGCGAAAATCCCCATGGACAGAATGATGGAAATCAGCAGAATGGCTGGATTGGTTGGATAAGCAAGGAATAAAATTCTATTATATGAAAAACCTATTATTCTTACCTCTTTGTTTTTTTTCGTTATCGCTTTTAGCACAACCAATGAGCGAAAAAGCAATTGATTCTTTTGTAGAAAAGGTGATGAAATCATTTAATGTTCCTGGCATCGCTGTTGGTATTGTAAAAGACGGTAAACTGATTCACGCCAAAGGGTATGGCCTAAGATCATTAGCAAGTAAATTACCCACTACAGAACATACCTTATTCGGAATAGCCTCTAATAGCAAAGCCTTTACTGCAGCGGCGTTGGGAATATTGGTAGATCAAGGAAAAATTTCCTGGAATGATAAAGTGCGAGATTATATTCCCGAATTTAAATTATACGATCCTTATGTTACGGAACACTTTACCATCAAAGATTTATTAACACATCGAAGCGGGTTGGGATTAGGGGCCGGAGATCTGATGTTTTTTCCCGATTCTAGTGACTTTAAGCTGAAAGATATTCTTTACAATCTCCGTTTTTTACAACCCGTTTCTGAATTTAGAACCAAGTATGATTATGACAATAATTTATATATTGTAGCAGGGGAAGTAATCGCACGCGTTTCAGGAAAAAGCTGGGATGATTTTGTTGAAGGAAATATTTTACGCCCTCTGGGAATGGAAGAAAGTGCCGGATCTTTTGATAGGCTGCCCTCTAACAAAGATGTAATTGATGCACATGCCCCCGTAAATGGAAAAGTACAAGTGATTGCAAGAAGCACTCTTCAGGTGGGACATTCTGCGGGAGGCATCAATTCGAATATTGTTGATTTATCTAAATGGGTTACCTGTTTATTAAATGGCGGAGAATATGGCAACAAGAAGAGAATATTTTCTGCTGAAGTAGGCAAAGAATTATGGACACCTCAAACCATTATTCCAGTGACGGCTCCTGGTCCCTATCAGGTTCACTTTTCAGCTTACGGATTAGGATTTGGCCTAGCAGATGTAAAGGGTAAATTACAGGCTTCCCACACGGGAGGTTTAGAAGGAATGGTTACACAAATCACCCTGATTCCAGAAATTAAATTAGGGATTATTGTATTAACCAACCAACAGGAGGGCGGGGCATTTGTAGCAATTACCAATCAAATAAAAGATGGATACATTGGTTCCACCGGAATCGACTGGCACAAAGTGTTGATCACAAACCGGAATAGACAGTTACAGGAAGCAAAAAAAATAACCGATTCTATCCAAACAGAAATTGAAAAGGCGAGTCGGCAGGCAACACAAAATGTGAAACCCTTATTGGGGGAATACAGAGATAATTGGATGGGCGATGTGACTATTTATGTAAAAGATGGACAACCCTGGCTATCGATGAAACGTTCTCGCAAATTAACCGGACAGCTATATCCTTACAAAGGAAACACGATGGTAGTTCGTTGGAACGACCGGAGCATGGACGCAGATGCTTTTGTGAGCTTTGGGTTGGATGAAGAGGGGCAGGGAAAAACCATAACGATGCGGGCCATTTCACCGCTTACAGATTTTAGCTACGATTTCCACGACCTGCACTTCACGCGAAAATAGAAACGATTAAATAGTATAGCCCTTATTCTTCAGCGGCAATTCTCTCACCCGAACGCCTGTTGCGGCAGCGATTGCATTCATTAACCCAGGAATAACCGAGGGAACACTGGTTTCGCCTGCACCGCCCGGCTCTGCATTGCTCGGAATTACATATATTTCCAGTGCGGGAACATCGGGCATCCGCGCCACCTGAAAATCGAAAAAGCTGCTTTGCTGAACGGCTCCATTCGCTAAGGTTATTTCGCTTTTTAATACCGCACTCAATCCCCACACAAAACCCCCTTCTACTTGATTGGCAAACCCATCGGGGTCAATTACCAATCCAACATCCGTTGCCACCACGGCTCGAAGAATTTTTATTTTCTTGGTTTTACTAACACTTACTTCAAAAGCATGCGCTGTATAGGCTTTGGCATGGTTATAAAAACAACAGGCAATACCAACACCCTTGCCGGCCCCTCTCTTTTTATTCCAGTCTATTTTTTCTGCCGCCAATTCAACAACTGCGGCAAGCCGGGCCGGATCGAACAGCGTACCGTCTTTTATTTTCCTGGCCGGCATATTTTTTAAAAGCGAGAGGCGGTATTCTACTGGATCTACCCCGGCTTTTTTGGCTAACTCATCTATAAAACATTCAATTACTACATTGTTATAACTAAAGTTTACTGCTCGCCACCAGCCCTCTACCAGCGGTGACGGTGTTCTGCTAACTGCAGAGCGAAGAGAAGGAATAGCATAGTACATATCTCCCATAGAGCCGCCTTCTGCTTCCATTGCAAGCCAGTTGTTGTTGCCTTTCATGCCGAGCAAATAATCAGCCACCGGCGCAATGGCAATTTTGTGCAACCAATCAGCCGGCTTTTTATCAGCACCCAGTTTAGCACTAAGTATATGAGAAGATGCCGGGCGATAGTTATCAAACTTCATATCATCTTCCCGCGTAAACATCAGCTGAACCGGGCGTTTTATTTGATAGGCTACCTGCATGGCTTCTGCGCTGTAATCGGCGCTCAGTCTTCTACCAAAACCACCCCCAAGCGGCATCAGGTTGATGAAAATATCTTTAGAAGTAAGTCCGAAAAATTTGGTAGCCACCGAAGCGGTTTTGCCGGGGTTTTGAAACCCGCCCCATAATGTAAACTTGCCATTAGAAAAATCCGCGATACAGTTCAAGGGTTCCATGGCGGCATGCGCCACAAAGGGGATTTGATAACTTGCCGTAATCCACTCTCCATCTGGTTGGGGCATGTCTTTTACGGCCGCACCCTTTTCGTTGTAAATCATATCCGGCGCCTTTTGCAGGCGAGTGGCTTGTTCAGCAAAATAAGTGGCGCTGCTTTTTTCATTGGCACCAGCGGGATAGTTCAACTGCACCTGTAAGCTTTTCTGAGCGCGTAAGGCAGCCCAGCGCGTGTTAGCAACAATGGCAACCCCGCTTCTAGTTTCCAGTTGATCGCCCATCTCTTTCATCTCGAATAACTCAACAATACCATCAATAGTAGCAACGGATTGTTTATCCCAGGAAGCCACTTTTCCACCCATTACCGGACAGCGAACAATAACGGCAAAAAGCATATTTGGAACCCTAAAATCAAGCCCATATTTTAATTTCCCCGTAACAATGTCGCGAATATTATTTTTTTTAACCCCCGGCTTACCGATGACGGTAAAATCTTTATAATTTTTTAGCACCGGATCTTTTGGAATCGGAAGCGCGGAAGCTTTTGCAATCAGGTCTTTAAAAGCAATGGACTGATTGGTGGTGGTATTGATAACGCGACTTTTTTGTGCGCGGCAATTATCAACCGAAATACCCCATTCGTTGGCGGCGGCCTTAATCAGCATCTCTCTTGCTGCGGCACCGGCTTTGCGCAGGGGCATAAACTCACGGAGGATGCTGGTACTTCCGCCGGTAGAATAATTAAATCCACTACTAGCGCTATAGGGCAGGGCTTCTGCGATTACTTGTTTTGGATCTGCCTCCATCTCTTCCGCAACAATTATGGGCAAAGAGGTTTGAACGCCCTGGCCCATTTCCTGCTTGTATACATACACGATGATTTTTCCGTCGGAACAGAGTTTAATCAGTGGGCTGGGTTGAAAGCAGATAGGGTCGTCGGCAGCGAATACGGGTAGGGGAACCAGCTGAGCAACCACCCAGCCACCAGATAGAAACGAGCTAAGTTGAATAAACGCTCTTCTTTGCATAATCAATTATTTATTGCCGAGTTCGGCTGCTTTGTGAATCGCTTTTTTAATTCGGGCATAGGTACCACACCTACACACCAACCCCTGCATTGCCTCATCAATTTGTTCGTCGGTTGGTTGCGGGAATGTTTGCAGGAGCGCAACGGAGGTCATGATTTGTCCGGCCTGACAATACCCGCATTGAGGCACATTAATTTCCATCCAGGCCTGTTGCACCACATGGGTTCCTTCTTCGCTTAGTCCTTCTATGGTAGTAACGGTTTTACCAACGCTGGCGGCGGCGGTGTATTGACAGGAGCGAATGGGCTTGCCGTTTATTAGAACGGTACAGGCACCGCAGGAGCCAACGCCACAGCCATATTTGGTGCCGGTAAGGTCGAGCACATCGCGCAGCACCCAAAGCAGGGGCATATCTGCGGGCGCTTCTACGGGCTGCGATTTTCCATTAATTGTTAGTTGGTATTCGGGCATAGTGAAAAGTTAGGATACATGAAGTTACAAAAGGGAGAGGAGAAATAGGGATAATTGATGGAGTGCTTTTGGGTGCGAGTGGAGTTGTGCGGAAACCGATGTTTATCCATCCGAAGAAATCCCTAATTTTATTTGATGGAACCAAAAAGCCCGCCTGTTTTTGATAAGTGCATTTTCTGGGATGTAGATCTTGAAAAAATAGACTATCAGAAAACCGCAACTTTTATAATACAAAGAGTATTTGAGCGGGGCGACGTGGACGATATTCGAAATTGTAGGCGATACTATGGAGACGAAAAAGTAACGGAAGCCCTACTTAATGTAAAGTGGATGCCACTAAAAAGAATGTATTTGGCCAGCGCTGTAATCAATCGGCCCCTTGAAGATTTTATATTTTACAGAGAAGGGCTCTGACCGACCCATTCATCCGCTCGCCCAATTCTTTCGAAATAATTACACGAATGCATTAATTTGCCGCAAACACAAGTACATGAAAAAACTGCTATCGATAACCGGCACAATGATGGTGCTGGTATGCGCATTACAGGCACAGCCTACTCAAAAACCGCCATTGCATGGAAAAAACTGGATGGCCATAACCGGAAAACCGCTGGCGGCCACTGCCGGATCGATGGTTTTTCAACAGGGCGGCAATGCGGTGGATGCGGCTTGTGCCATGCTGGCGGCTACCTGCACCATGTGGGACGTATTAAGCTGGGGCGGAGAAACGCAGGCATTGATTTATAATCCGAAAACCAAAAAAGTTATTGGCATCAATGCCCTCGGAGTTGCCCCCACTGGAGCAACCCCGGCATTTTTTAAAGAAAGGGGTTATCAGTTTCCGCCCGAATATGGTCCGCTGGCCGCCATAACCCCCGGAACCGTTGGAGGAATATGCCACATGCTACAGCAATATGGTACCATGAGTTTGCAAAAAGTATTGGCACCGGCCATGCAGCTGGCAGCAGGCTATCCCATAGAGGCGCAAACCGCCAACAGCATTGAGCGCGCAAAAGACCGCATTAAGCAATGGCCTTACAGTAAAAAAGTCTTCTTGCCGCACTTGGGTGAAAAACGCGAAGCGCCGGAAGCGGGAGAAATATTTGTGCAGCAGGATTTGCTGAACACCCTCACCAAGCTGGTGGAAGCGGAACAACAGGCGCTTAAAAAGGGGAAGTCGCGCATCGAAGCCATTCAAGCAGCCTGCGACCGATTTTATAAAGGGGATGTTGCCGAAGAGTTTGTGCGGGGCAGCAAAGAGCAGGGCGGATTGATAACGATGCAAGACCTGGCAAACTGGAAAGTAAAAGAAGAAGAGCCGATGCACGTGAATTATCGTGGAGTAGAAGTATATAAATTATCTCAGTGGACGCAGGGGCCGATGTTGTTACAATCTCTGAATATGCTGGAGCCGCTCGACATGAAAGCGATGGGGTATAATTCTCCGGAGTATATCCACACGATGTATCAGGTAATGAACATGACGTTTGCCGACCGCGATTTTTATTATGGAGATCCGGCGTACAATGTTGGCCAACCGATGCAGGGGCTGTTGAGCAAAGACTATGCAAAAGCAAGACTGGCGCAAATGCGCAAGGACGGAAACGATCCGCAGGTGACGCCGGGCGACCCGTATCCTTTCGAGGGCCGGAAAAATCCCTATAACCAATTATTGGAGGGGAGAAAACAATTGACCGACAGTGCCAGCAACCGGAATTTTTTGCCGGCACATGATAGTGGAGGAACGGCAATGAATACCGAGCGCGAAGCCTATATGGAACGGCTTTGGATGGGCACAACCAGCGTGGAGGCGGCCGACAAAGATGGCTGGGTGGTTTCCATCACCCCAAGTGGCGGCTGGGTGCCAGCTACCATTGCGGGCAATACGGGAGTGGGCATGAGCCAGCGCCTGCAGAGCTTTGTGCTAGATTCGGCCATCAATCCTTTTAATGTGGTGGCGCCCGGCAAGCGACCACGGGTTACCCTAACTCCTTCGCTCGCCATGAAAAACGGCGAGCCTTATGTTGCGTTTGCTGTGCAGGGGGGAGACACGCAGGATCAAAACCTGTTGCAGTTTTTGGTAAATATGGTAGACTTTGGCATGACGGTTCAGCAAGCCACAGAGGCGGCCAATATCAACACCAATCAGCTATGGCTGTCGCTGGGAGGAACCAAGCTAAGCGATCGCAGGCCAAGGGCGGGCGAACTGCTGCTAGGCAACAAAACACCGCAGGCAACCAGGGAAGCCCTCAAGAAAATGGGCTATATTATCAGCCTGGGCGACAGAACCAGCGGTCCGATTAATGCGATTTTTCTCGACAAAAAGCACGGAACCCTTTGGGGCGGGTCGTCTAATAACGGAGAAGACTATGGAATAGGTTGGTAATCGGGGAAAAAACGGGTATAAATCAGGTATAAACACGTAGGGGCTGGGTTAACCAACCCCTATTTTTGTGCAACAAAGCAAAAACTAATGACGTTAGTAAAAAAATACTAAAAAAATTAGTTTGTTTGAACAAAGTTTGTATTTTTGTGGGAACGAACTACTAACCTCTATTAAAACGACACAACATGAGTAATGCAGAAAAACTGAAGGCGCTGAAGCTAACTATCGATAAGATAGACAAAGACTATGGCAAGGGAAGCGTGATGATGATGAACGAAAAAAGTCAAGACCCGATGGAAGTTATTTCAACCGGATCCATTGGTTTGGACGTGGCTTTGGGTGTGGGTGGGCTTCCCAAAGGAAGAATTATAGAAATATATGGCCCGGAATCATCCGGTAAAACAACCATTGCCATACATGTGATTGCAGAGGCCCAGAAAAAGGGCGGCATGTGTGCGATTATTGATGCGGAGCATGCGTTCGACAGCTCCTATGCCAAAAAGCTAGGGGTAGATGTAGACAACCTGTTGATTTCACAGCCTGACTATGGCGAGCAAGCCCTGGAAATAGCCGATCGCCTGATTTTGTCCGGAGCGCTGGATGTAGTGGTAATTGATTCGGTGGCAGCGTTGGTTCCTAAAAGCGAACTTGAAGGAGAAATGGGCGACAGCAAAATGGGATTACACGCTCGTTTGATGAGTCAGGCGCTGCGTAAGCTTACGGCTACGATTAATAAAACCAATACGGTATGTATTTTCATTAACCAGTTGCGCGAAAAAATTGGTGTGATGTTTGGCAACCCCGAAACCACCACCGGAGGAAACGCACTTAAATTTTATGCTTCCGTGCGCCTCGATATTCGTCGGATGACGCAGATCAAAGACGGCGATGCAGCAGTAGGCAACCACGTAAAAGTAAAAGTGGTAAAAAATAAAGTGGCTCCACCTTTCCGTGCGGCTGAATTCGATATCATTTTCGGCGAAGGCATCAGCAAGCTGGGCGAAATAATCGACATGGGCGTAGAGCTGGGCATTGTACAAAAAAGCGGTAGCTGGTTTAGCTATGAGGCGAACAAATTAGGTCAGGGACGAGATTCGGTAAAAACGTTATTACACGACAATCCCGAATTGGCCAACGAAATTGAAGCGAAGATTCGCGCAAAAGTTTCGGAGCAAAAAATTGCTGCCGCAGAAGCTTAAAACCCCGGCAGGCAATACGCAAAGAACAGCGAAAAATTTTGCTGCGGAGCCGCGAAATTAAAAGTATTTATGAAGTGCGCCCCCAAAGAAGGAAGGGTAGCTATTTATATAAAATGTGTTGTATAGGATAGATGGTTTAGTTAGTAAAACCGTTCCTTTTCTAAGGAGCGGTTTTTTAATTTCAAAATAAAGAGCTGGCTTTGCAACTGCGGAATAAATGAAAATCATTCATTGCCGCAACAGAAATAAGTATATTTATTGCTCATATACACAAGTTGATATACGGACTACTCAGCATATGGACAAGATTGGCGATGCGTTGGTTTGTTCCTTCGCTTACTATACGTCCTGCAAAAAACTGGCAGCCCGGAAAGCCCACTTTGTTAGTGGCCAACCATCCCGATTCTTTTTTAGATGCGGTAATTATTGCGATGGCCTGTAAGGGACGCATTCATTTTTTAGCAAGAGGGGATGTGTTTACCAAACCCTGGCACAGAAAGCTGTTGCGCCTGTTGAACATGTATCCGGTATATCGAATTCGCGAAGGAAGAGAGCACGTGCATTTAAACCGATCCACTTTTCGCCATTCTCACAGCGTGCTCGCCAACAATGGAACGCTGTTAATATTTATCGAAGGCATTTGTTTAAACACTCACGAGCTGCAGCCTTTTAAAAAAGGCGCGGCGCGTATTGCCCTGGAAGCTGCTGCCCTGACGGGTTGCAGCTTCCTGCCAGTGGGAATCGCCTACAGCAGTTTTAGCCGAATAGGTAAAGCAGCAACCGTAAATTTTAGTGAGCCGATTTTTCCGCAGCAAATTTTTGACGGGGATCAAGAACAGTCCAACCTGGCCCGTTTTAACCGTATCCTTTTTCCAAAACTAGAAGCCTGCATACAAATTCCATCAGCCAATCTAACATCGGCTCCTTCTACATTATTGCAGTTATTATATTGGATAACAACGGCGCTTCACTTTCCATTTTATGTTCCCCTGCGAAGTAAAATTGCATCACTTACGCGGGGAACCGTATTTTATGATTCGGTGTTGTTTGCAGCCCTGCTTTTCTTATATCCAATTTATTTATCACTTATCTGGATGTTGCTTTTTGTGTTAGGGGCTGGTGCAATACTCTCCACAATATTAACCGCAGGCCTGCCGGCATCGGCCTTGTATGTGTTATCAAGTAGGCTGGTGGCGAAATCTAATCAGCAAGCCGTATCTTCATAGTTACCAATCCACTGCGCATGTTTGTACAGAAGCAATTAGGCAAAAGAAAAAGAATCGCCCTCGTGGCCCATGATCATAAAAAAGCCGACCTGTTAGAGTGGGCCATTCACAACAAAGAGGCATTGGCAAAACACGACTTGATAGCAACGGGCACTACCGGCAAAATGATGGAAGAAAAACTCGATCGACCAGTAAAAAAATTATTAAGTGGCCCGCTGGGCGGCGATCAGCAAATAGGCGCCATGATTGCCAACGGAGAGGTTGACATGATGTTTTTTTTCTGGGACCCTATGGAGGCACAGCCGCACGACAGCGATGTAAAGGCCCTCTTAAGATTATGCGTTGCCTGGAACTTGCCTATGGCCTGCGACCGCGCAACAGCTGATTTTATAATGACCTCCCCATTTATGCATGAGGAATACCTGGCAACCGTGCCCGATTATTCTGGCTACTTAAACCGACCGATTGCCGCCCATGAATAATTTGTTGCTGCGCCCCTGGCAAATGACGGATGCGACGCCGCTGGTGGAGATTGCCAATAATCCACGCGTGTATCAATGGCTGCGCGATGCCTTTCCAACGCCGTACACACACAGTGATGCGGTACAATGGATTTCGCATGCGGGTAAACAACAGCCGCCCGAAAATTTTGCGGTAGAAAGCAATGGAATATTGGTTGGCAGCATTGGCTTTGTTCCGGGAACAGACATCTATCGCCGCTCATGTGAAATGGGCTATTTTATTGGCGAAGCATATTGGGGTTCGGGCATTGCTACCGAAGCGGTTCGGCTGCTCACTCAATATATTTGTACCCTTCCGAATATGGTTCGGATACAAGCCAAAGTGTTTAGCGACAATTATGCCTCGGCGCGTGTATTAGAAAAAAATGGATTTATTTTAGAAGGAACCCACCAACAAGCCGTGTTTAAAAACAATCAATTATTAAACGAACAAATCTGGGTTAAACTTACCCCCCCTTAACCATGAAAAAGATTCTTTACGTACTAGCAGCAACCCTCGTAATTAGCGGAACGCCAACCTTTGCCCAAGAAGCGAACAAGCCGGACCCTATTAAAGTGGCCGATATGGCGGCCGCTGCCAAGCTTTTTGATTTGAAATTTACCCAACAGGAGCTAGACACCATGTATGATGGCATTCAGGAAAACCTACTGAATTATAGACTGATGCACAAGCAAACACTCGCAAACAATGTGCCGATGAGTTTGTGGCAAAGTCCTTTATTACCGGGTATGGTAATAGATACGCGGAAAGACAATATCCGCTGGAAGTTTTCGGCAACAGAAATGCCTGCCAACAAAAACGACCTCGCATTCTACAGCGTTTCACAACTGGCTTATTTGCTGAAAAACAAAAAAATCAGCTCGGTTGAATTGACTACATTTTTTATAGAACGACTGAAAAAATATGGAGATACGCTTCACTGCGTAATTTCTTTTACCGAAGAAATCGCGCTCCAGCAAGCACGGGCTGCTGATGAAGCAATCGCTGCCGGAAAATATCGTGGCCCCCTGCACGGAATTCCTTTTGGGTTGAAAGACCTGTTTGCGGTTAAAGGAACCAAAACTACTTGGGGTGCTGCGCCCTATCAATCGCAAACGATAGATGAAGACGCGTATGTTTATCAAAAGTTACAGGAAGCCGGTGCAGTGTTGGTAGCTAAATTTTCTTTAGGCGCGCTGGCTATGGGCGATTATTGGTATGGCGGCCGCACACGCAATCCTTGGAATACGGCAACTGGTTCTTCCGGATCTTCTGCGGGCTCGGCTTCTGCCACTGCAGCGGGCTTGGTACCCTTTGCTATAGGAACAGAAACCTGGGGATCAATCATCTCGCCGGCATCTACCTGCGGACTAAGTGGATTGCGCCCTACATTCGGAAGCATTAGTAGAAGTGGTGGGATGACGCTGAGTTGGAGTTTGGATAAAGTAGGCCCCATTTGTCGCAGTGCAGCAGACGCGGCGATTGTGTTTGCGGCCATACACGGAACCGATGGCGTAGATGCGAGTGCCATAAACACCCGATTTAATTATCAACCGAACAGCGATGGCAAGGGCTTAAAGATTGCCTATGCCAAAAATTATTTCGACCGCATCGCCGATACCTCCCGTAGTGAATGGAAAGTGCTGCAAGCATTCAGAGAGGCGGGCTGTTCCTTGATCCCGGTAGACTTTCCGGATAGCTCGGCGTTTCCTTTCAACATCATGGATGTAGTAATCAGCGCAGAAGCGGCTGCCGCATTTGATGATTTTACTCGAAACAACATAGATGATGAAATGTCGCGGCAGGGAAAATTTGATTGGCCCAACTCATTCCGCGTATCCCGCTTGATGACGGCAGTAGAATATATCAACGCCAATCGCCATCGGTATTTACTGATGAAAAAAATGAACGAACTGATGAGCACGGTAGACGTGATAATTTGTCCTACCCGCGGAAGCGGCAACCAAAGTGCCATCACCAATTTAACAGGCCATCCCGCTATTTGTGTGCCTACTGGATTCGACAATCGCAATAAGCTGCCTACAAGTATCACCTTTATTGGTGGATTGTATGAAGAAGGAAAATTATTGGCGGCTGCTGAATGGTATCAGCGGCTCTCGGGCTGGCACCTGCAACATCCGGATTGGGTAAAAAAATAATTTAAGCGAATAAAAAAGTCACCCATGAATAAATACTTTGTATCTATCGCTGCTAGTTTGCTTTTTCCCTTTGGTTGGGCGACCGCACAAATAAGTGGATTTAAGGCTGCCAGTTCGCAAACACAGCAGCAGCTAGAAAAAAAATTCGACCAGCAACTAAGCGCGGAGCGAATTGAAGCGAACATCAAAGAATATTCTGCTCAACCACACCACTTGGGCTCGCCGGGCGGAAAGGTAGTGGTGCAAAGTCTGGAAAAAAAATTCAAAGAGTGGGGATGGGATACAAAGATCGAAACCTATCAAGTGTTGTTTCCTACGCCCATTGTTCGGGAGCTGGAAATGACCGGCCCGGTTTATTTTAAGGCGGGATTAAAAGAGCCGGCATTGAAGGAAGATGGCACATCTAATCAAGAAGGGCAGTTACCAACGTACAATGCCTGGAGTGCTGATGGCGATGTAACAGCAGAGCTGGTGTTTGTGAATTATGGATTACCCGAAGACTACGAAAAGCTGGAGCAGATGGGTGTTAGTGTAAAGGGAAAAATTGTGATTGCAAAATATGGTCGCAGTTGGAGGGGCATCAAACCCAAAGTGGCTCAGGAGCACGGAGCAGTAGGCTGTTTAATTTACTCCGATCCGAAAGACGATGGATATTATCAGGGCGAAGTATATCCCAAGGGAGCATTTAAAAACGAGTATGGTGTGCAACGCGGTTCTATTATGGATATGGTGATTTATCCAGGAGACCCGCTCACCCCCAATATTGGCGCTACTGAAAATGCACCACGACTGGATCGGTTATCTGCGCCCAATCTTTTAAAGATACCTGTATTGCCAATTAGTTATAAAGATGCGGCACCCTTATTAAAACAATTGGGCGGAAGGGCGGCCCCAGAAAGTTGGCGCGGGGCGTTGCCTTTCACTTATCATGTAGGCCCCGGCAGCGCACGCGTGCATTTGAAAGTAAAATTCAGTTGGGACAGAAAGCCCGCGCATAATGTAATCGCCAAAATACCCGGAACGGTATATCCCGATCAGTGGATTATTCGTGGCAATCACCACGATGCTTGGGTAAATGGGGCAGCCGACCCAGTAAGTGGATTGAGCTCCCTGATGGAAGAGGCCCGTGCAATTGGCCTAATGGTAAAGAGCGGCTGGAAACCCGCAAGAACATTGGTCTATTGCGCCTGGGATGGAGAAGAGCCGGGTTTGATTGGTTCAACCGAGTGGCTGGAAGATCATGAAAAAGAATTGCGGCAAAAAACCGTGGCCTATATCAATACCGACGGTAATGGAAGAGGATTCTTATCTGCCGAAGGCTCTCATGCACTGGAAAATTTAATCAGCGAAATCAGTAAAGAGGTGAAGGACCCCAAAACCAACGTATCCGTTTTTGAAAGAGCGCAGGCAAAAAAAGCCATCAGCGCCACCGATTCGAAAGAAAAGAGCGAAGCCGTGAACGCAACCGTTTTTGAATTGGGTGCGATGGGTTCGGGGTCTGATTATTCCTCCTTTATTCAGCATGCTGGCATACCGGCATTGAATTTAGATTTTGGCGGAGAAGATGCCGGCGGCGAGTATCATTCTATTTATGATTCCTACGATTTATATCGCCGGTTTAAAGACCCTACGTTTGCTTATGGGGTGGCCCTTTCACAAACAGCCGGCCGGGCTGTATTAAGGTTGTCCCAGGCCGACTTGTTGCCATTTGATTTTAGAAGTCTGCACAAAACCGTTCATGGATATGTAGAAGAGCTGATGGAAAAAACGGATAAAATGCGTGCACAAACCGAATTAGAGAATCTGCTGATAATTACCAACCGATATGATCTGGCCAATTCAGCCACCAATCCATTGCTGTCGCCAGTAACCAAGGAATCTGTGCCTGTCTTTTCCTTTCAGCCCTTAACCAACTCGTTGGCTGTGCTAGACAAATCGAGCAAGGCGTTGTGGGAATATTGTCAGAAAACCTTAGCGGAAAATCCGTCTTCATTGGCGGCCATTAATAACAAGCTTTTTACTGCAGAGCAGGAACTGTTAACGGTTGCGGGTTTGCCTCGTAGAGGATGGTATAAGCACACTTTATATGCTCCCGGTTTTTATACCGGCTATGGGGTAAAAACCATTCCGGGAGTAAGAGAGGCCATCGAACAACGCAACTGGCCCGAAGCGGAGGCTCAGATAAAAGAAGTGTCGGCGGCTATTCTGCGGCTGGCGGATTATTTGCAGGGGATGGTGAGGTAAACAGCAGCTAAGCAAAATCGACAGGCATAACATAGCAGACCCCTATTGATACAAATATAGTTATGTAATAGTGCGATTTGCGCCCTTTAATTTTAGCGCCGGATCATAGTTATTAATAACAATCAAGGTCAGTATCTTAATATTTTTATAATTCCGAAAGAACACTTTTGGCCCAGTAAAAGATAAACAGATAGATCCTTATATTTGCCATCCAATTAAAATCCAATAACGCTCCCGGCCGTTCATCTAATTATTGATGGAAGCTGGAGAGGGCTAAAAAACAGTCATATGAAAAGAACCCTCCTGTTTTCTCTATTCCTTTTATTTGCTCAACTTTCCTTTGCTCAAGAATCCATCTCCGTTATTTCTCAAGGCACGGGCAACAGCTACGAGTCGGCCAGAAACAATGCATTGAGAAATGCCATTGAAAAAATTTATGGCACATTTGTAAGCACCAGCACGGTTGTTTCTAATGACCAGCTTCAAAAAGACGAAATCTATACCTTCAGCTCGGGCAACATCAACAATTTTGAAGAGGTAAGTAGCATAGTAGTAAATGACAAACATTCTGTTGTTTTGAAAGTGACTATGTCTAAGCAAAAGCTGGCTACTTTTATCAAGAGCAACGGTAAAAACATTGACTATGATGCTCGAGAGTTTGTTTCGGGAATCAAAGCAAAAATGATTAACGAGAAGCTTGCCGAGGAAAGCGAAGTAAATATTGTTAGCTCGCTTGCCGAATTTGCCAGAAGGGTTTTCCCCGATTGTATAGACTATGAAATAAAAGCCTCCGAGCCCTACAAGGGATTGATTTATGACTGGACGATAGAGCTAGATCTGAAGTTCAAGACCAATAAGAATCTAGACATCCTTAATAATTACATTCATAAAACACTAAAAGCGCTTGACTATAATTATGTAGACTTGCCACAGACTGATTTGGGCTTTAAATGCTATTCATCTGATAAGTATCCCGAAGTTAGTGAAGTGCTTGCTGGAAGTCCTGCCGCTAAAAGTCAGCTGAAACTAAGAGATAAAATATTAGCCATCAGAATCGGCGATAATGGGGAGTTCATGAGTTTAAGGGGAAAGAGTAGAGATTTCGCTGCTATACTGGCAGACGCAACACAGAAAAAAATTCCTATTGCGCTGGAGTTGCAATCGTACGAAAAAATAACCAACGAGCGCAGGGGAACCTATTCTTATGAATATGGAGATAAAAAGACACTTGAAATCAAGCCCGGCATTTATACCATCAAATCGAGAAGAACGCACGATGATAGAGAAGACCTTGGCCAGGCGACATACACCCTTAACTTCAACGGTCCGGAATATGAGCTTCGCTCCAATACATCGCGGGCAATCATGCATCAATTTGTTGCTCAAAATACCTGGGGGGTTCTTACCTCTTATAAGGTGGCAATGGATGCAGGGAAATATTCTAAAACAATCAATATACGCCCAGTAGTTGGAAGTAGGAACATTGAATACAGCTCAACCAATCGGCAATTCAGCAGATATTCTTATGATTTAAACGCACGTGTTGGAAGGCCAGCCTTAGAATTAAAAGAGTACAAAGGAATAGACGCAGAGGACAGTTCTCCCTCTGGGGCAATATATATCAAAGACGCACTCAGGTATTATGTGGCTCAAGATGAAGTTGCGTATCTGAGTTTATCAGATTTAACAGCCCGATTTTCATGTTTTATCGAGTATTCTGAAAACAAAGCCGAGTCGCTGGATTTTATCAGTAGTATTAAAGGATTTAAAGTAATTAAGCCCTGATATTTTTTATGCAGAACAAGCCCGGTCATCCCCCAGACCGGGTTTTTTATTTTGGTATCAAAAATTCGGCCAACCACAAATCCCCGGCGTATGTAAAATCCCATTTACTTTTGGGTATTCGAGAACTTTGGCGAAATTGCCTTACAAATAGTTTAATTTAGTTCTCAAGCACACACTAATATGAAAAAAGGATTTCTTTCTCTTTGCTCCCTCTTGTTTTGTTTCCTGCTTCAGGCGCAAGACCTTTCTCTGTTTGAAAAAAAGATTTTCTTGTCCGGACAAGACACCCTGCGGTATCGAATTTTATATCCCGCAAATTACCGCGCCGATAAAGCGTATCCGCTAATTGTTTTTTTGCATGGATCGGGAGAGCGGGGCAACGATAACGAGCTGCAATTAACTCATGGCGGAAAGTTGTTCGTTCGGGAAGATATTCGCAACAATTATCCCGCCATTGTTATATTTCCGCAATGCCCCAGCGACAGCGCCTGGTCGAGATATAGAAAGGGCGTAAAAAGCAATGACTGGATTATGGATGCCACTCTTTCTGCCAGCCGACCGGCTTTGTTGGTAAAAGAACTAATGGATCAGTTGCTACAACAAAAACGGGTGGATGCAAAAAGGATTTACATCGGCGGACTTTCTTTGGGCGGTTTGGGTACTTATGATATGTTGATTCGTTATCCCGGTTATTTTGCGGCCGCATTTCCTATTTGTGGCGCTACCGATGTTGCTGCTTTTGTTGCAAATGCAGGTCCGGTGCCCATGTGGATGTTTCATGGTGCCGAAGATGTGGTAGTGCAGCCAACTTTCAATCGCGAATTGTATAAATTGTTAATGGAAAAGGGTGCCCGCCACGTTAAATATTCTGAATATCCCGGGGTAAAACATAATAGTTGGGACAATGCGTTTGCCGAACCCGAACTATTGCCCTGGATGATGGCACAAAAAAAGAAGAAACATCCTAAATGGTAATTTTTACGAGACTGGGAGTCGGATTTTCGGTATGGCTTATAGCGGCATCCTTGCTGTTGATTTCCTGCGGCAGCAAAACCCGCACATCCAACACGCCCCATGTGGTAATTCAAACAGGATATGGAGAAATCGAACTGGAACTCTATGCTAGTCAGGCACCCAAAACCGTGCAGGCTTTTTTACGTTATATAGATTCCGGATATTATAAGAATAGTCAGTTCTATCGAGTACTCACTATAGAGAATCAACCCAGTAATGCCCCCAAAACCGAGCTGATTCAGGGAGGTATCTGGAAAACCAACTATGCGCGGGCCTCTATCTTGCCAGGTATTCCGCACGAAAGCACCCAACAAACTGGCATCGAACATAAAGACGGTACCATTTCCCTTGCCAGGGGCGCACCGGGAACAGCCGGCTCGGAGTTCTTTATTTGTTTGGGCCGACAAAAAGGCCTGGATGCTGGTGGTGAAAACATTGCCGACCGACAGGGCTTTGCCGCATTTGGAAGAGTGGTAAAGGGCATGTCGGTGTTGCGCAAAATTTATAAGCAACGGGAATCAGAACAATACTTTCGTCCGCCGATACCCATTTACAACATAGTTTTGCAGTAGCCATTCGGGATTGTTTCTGGATGTAGCTAATCTATACAGTAACATGCCCTTCATTCTTCATACCGATTATCAGCCGGCCGGCGATCAGCCCGGAGCCATTGAACAACTGGGGGAGGAGGGGGTGAACAGTGGCGAGCGCTATCAAACCCTGTTGGGGGTAACGGGAAGCGGAAAAACCTTTACGATTGCCAATCTAATTCAGCAAACGCAACGGCCAACCTTGGTGCTCACGCACAATAAAACGTTGGTGGCGCAGCTGTATGGAGAATTTAAACAGTTCTTCCCCGAAAATGCTGTAGGCTATTTTGTAAGCTACTACGATTATTATCAGCCCGAAGCCTATATGCCGGTAAGCAATGTGTATATAGAAAAAGACCTCAGCATCAATGAAGAGCTCGACAAACTGCGCTTACAGGCCACTTCACAATTGCTGAGCGGAAGACGAGATATCATTGTGGTAGCCAGTGTAAGTTGTATCTATGGTATGGGAAACCCAACGGAATATGCGAATGGGATTATTCGGCTGCAAAGGGGGCAAACACTTTCGCGCCAGGGCTTTTTACACGCGTTGGTAAACTCTTTATACAATCGGTCACAGGGCGATTTTACCCGCGGCACTTTTCGAGTAAAGGGAGATACGATTGATATTAACCTGCCTTATGTTGACTTTGGTTATCGCATTACTTTTTTTGGGGATGAAATTGAGTCGATAGAAAGTATGGATACCGCCACGGGAAAAAGAATGGAGACGATGGAGAATGCGGCCATCTTTCCAGCCACCATTTATCTCGCCCCGAAAGACATGATTGTGCAAGTGATGCACGATATCCAGGACGAAATGATGGCACAGGTAACTTACTTTACCTCGCAGGGAAAATTTGTGGAAGCTCAGCGAATAAAAGAAAGAGTTGAATACGATTTGGAGATGATTCGTGAGTTGGGATATTGTAATGGCATTGAAAATTACTCTCGTTTTTTTGATCGCCGGAACCCGGGCACACGGCCATTCTGTTTGCTGGATTATTTTCCTCCGGATTTTTTATGTGTGATAGACGAAAGTCACCAAACCGTTTCTCAGGTTGCAGGCATGTATGGGGGCGACCGCAGCAGAAAGCTGGTGCTGGTTGATTATGGATTTCGACTGCCCAGTGCCCTCGATAACCGCCCGCTGAATTTTCATGAGTTCGAGTCGATGGTAGGACAAACCATTTTTGTAAGCGCAACGCCCGGCGATTATGAGCTGCAAAAAACAGGCGGCGTAGTGGTGGAGCAGATAGTGCGGCCTACCGGATTGTTAGACCCACCCATTGAAGTGCGCCCCAGCGTGAATCAGATTGATGATTTGTTGGAAGAAATTGATGTAACCGTTCAGAAAGGATTTCGGGTATTGGTTACTACGCTAACCAAAAGAATGGCGGAGGAGATGGATAAATATCTGGGCAGAATTCAGATCAAATCGAAATACATACACAGCGATGTAGATACGCTGGAGCGGGTAGAGATTTTGCGACAGCTGCGATTGGGAGAGATTGATGTGTTGGTGGGCGTAAACTTATTGCGCGAAGGGCTCGACTTGCCGGAAGTGGCACTGGTAGCTATTTTGGACGCAGACAAGGAAGGGTTTTTGCGGAATGAAAAATCACTTACCCAAACTGCCGGGCGCGCTGCCAGAAACGTGGAGGGCAGGGTAATATTTTATGCAGATAAAATTACCATGAGCATGCAGCGAACCATAGACGAAACTTTGCGCAGGCGCGAAAAACAACTAGAGTTTAATCAATTACACGGAATTATTCCTCGCACTGTTCATAAAAGCATTGATCAGATTATGGCCCAGGGTTCGGTGCTAGACATTAAAGGATACGACCCTTCGCGGCCCTATGCCCTGCAAAAAGACGAGTCGCTGGTGGCTTCGGTTGCGGAAGAACAGGCGGTATATCAAACCATTCCGCAGATAGAGAAGGCAATAGCGCAAACCAAGAAGCAAATGGAAAAAGCCGCCCGCGATATGGACTTTATTGAAGCGGCTCGCTTACGAGATGAAATGTTCCGATTACAAAAAGAGCGGGAAAATATGGTTGGGTAAGCGGGATGTTTTGAGGGTAATCAGTAAATTGTAGGGCAAACTGTTAATCCTCACCCAACTACTTGTATGAAAATTTCTTCTTGCCTTTCTTTACTGTTCCTAATTTTTGTTCAAAACAATGTTGCCACGGCACAAACGATTGACACCGGATATAACGGGAAGATCAAAGCGTTTACTACCGATACGCGTTTTTTGCCCGAGTCGGTTTTGAATCTAGAAATCAGCACCAGCGTACCCTCTCCTGAGAAATATTTTGGCAATATCATTGGAGCCCCGGGGGTAATGCATACCACGCGGGAGATCTATGGCTATTATCAACAATTGGCTGCCAGCTCTCCTAATTTACAAATGAATCGGGTAAGCACCACCGAAGAGGGACGCCCTATTTATCAGGTTGTAATTGCTTCCAAAGAAACCCAGCAACAGCTGGAGCAACAGAAAAAGCAACTCGCTTTGTTGGCAGATCCCAGAAAAATTACAGCGGCTGAAGCGGATAAAATTATACAAACGACCAAGCCAGTATTTTATTTAAATGCAGGGCTTCATTCGCCCGAAATGGGATCTCCGGAAATGTTGATGGAGTTGGCATATCGGCTGATAACTTCTTCCTCTCCTGCCATACGCGCTATATTGAATCAGGTGGTGGTAATAATTAATCCGGTGGCTGAACCAGATGGGCGGGATAAGCAGGTTGACTGGTACTATCGTTATACAAAGTCTCGTAGCACATTTGATGATGGTTTTCCTCGCTCGTCGCCGTATTGGGGTAAGTATGTATATCACGACAACAATCGCGACGGGATTCAGGTTTCACAGGCGTTAACGAATGCCATTTGTCAGATGTATTATGAGTGGCATCCAACGGTTATGTTAGACTTACACGAGTCGGTGCCGTTGATTTATATGAGTACCGGAACGGGGCCATATAACGAAACCATTGATCCCATTACCATTGGCGAGTGGCAGGTGATGGCGAATCATGATATTACTACTCTTGCTGCTCAGGGGCTTCCCGGCGCATTCACCTGGGCTTTTTACGATGGATGGTATCCGGGATATGGTATCTGGGTAGCCAACAACCACAATTCAATCGGTCGTTTTTATGAGACCTTCGGAAATGCGGGTGCCAATACGTATATGCGGGATTTAACCGATAGCAAATATGCTGGCGATGCAGTAACCAGCCGCGAGTGGTATCGGCCAGACCCCGCAACGCCATTGGTGAATTGGTCATCAAGAAATAATATTAACTATATGCAGGCCGGCGTGCTGGCCTCGCTTACCTATACTGCCGACAATGCGCGGCAATTATTGAAAAACTTTTACCAGAAGGGCGTTAATAATATTCAGCGCGGTAAAAAAGACAAGCCGGGATGTTTTGTGATTCCGTATGCACAGAAAGACCCTTCGATGGTGGCGTTTCTGATTAATCAATTGCGCAAACAACAAATAGAAGTACATCAGGTTGATACAGGTAAGCAAAAGAATGATTACGTGATTCTGCTGGATCAGCCCTATCGAAACCTTGCTGTGTCGCTGTTAACCAAACAGTCTTTTCCAAAGGAAGCCAAGTTTCCCCCCTATGATGATATTGCCTGGACGATGGGCTATTTGTATGGTGTAACAGTAAAGCAGGAAGACAGTGTAGCTTTTTCGAGGAGTAACCTCAAGCCCGTATCTGACCCGGTGTTGTACAAAGGAAACATTACTGGAAGCGGAACACAATATTTGTTGAAATATTCGGCGCAACAAAAAGTGTTGGCGGCTTCGTATGCAATACAAAAAAACAATCCCTCGGCTAAGCAACAGATACTTGCAGAAAAATGGGTAATTGCCTCGGGCAAGGACAGTGCACTAGCCGGAAGCATTTATTGGGAAGGCCTTTCCAAAGAAGATGCACAGGCGATTGCGCAGCAATTCGGATTGGATTTGCAGCAGGTATCTGCCATTCCCAATTCGGTTAAGCGCAATGCGATGAAGCTCCCTCGCGTGGGCATTTATCATACCTGGTACAACACGCAGGATGAGGGATGGGCGCGCTATACTTTTGAGCAAATGGGGGTTCCTTATGTTTCTTTGCAAAAAGATGATTTAAAAAGAGGCGACCTGAATAGTAGAGTGGATGTGATATTGATTCCAAGAACTGGAGGTAGCGCCAGTGATTTTATCAACGAAATTGATAGTCGCTTCGGACCCATGCCCTATACAAAAACGGAGGCATTTCCTGCGCATGGATATCCCGATTCAACCAATGATATGACGGGCGGTCCCGGGTTTGCAGGTATGGCACAACTTCGCCTATTTGTTGAAAAAGGCGGGCTGCTTATCAGTCTAGATAACAGCACGCGCATTATGGCAGAAACCGGATTGGCCGATGGCTTAGATATATACGATGCATCCGGACTTTTTCATCCTGGCTCGATTGTAATGGCCAAAGTGAGACAAGCGGGTAGCCCTGTATTGAATGGCTTCCCCAATTCTTTCCCCATCTTCAGAGGCAACGGGCCGCTGTTACAAGTAAAAAAATACGACAGAGGAAAAATGTTATTGCAATATGGAAACAAGCCGTTAAAAGATGAAGTGGAGTATGATGGCCCGATAATGGGCGTGCCTGCAAAAGCAAAGAGTAAGGAAGAGGCAAAGTCGACTCCGGATGTTCCCTATCTGGTTTCGGGCATGGTAAGAAACGAAGCGACTATTATTGGTCAGGGTGCGATTTTTCAAGTGCCCGTTGGCAAGGGAACATTGATAGGATTTACCTTTGACCCGCTGCATCGGTTTTTGAATTTGCACGATGCGCCGCTCGTTTGGAATTGCCTGATGAATTGGGAGCAACTGATTGGAAAGTAATTACTGCGCTGAAAGAGGGGACAGTCCCTTCGCAACATAAAATTGAGCATTAAAAAAACACATTATGCAACATCCTAAAAGAAATCTTGGAATACTCTTGGTAATACTGGGCCTGTTTTTTCTAAAGAAAACCCAGGCACAATCTGTAAATGACCCGCGGCTTGCGGGAATAGAAGGAACAATAAATAAAATACTCGCTGATCATCATGCGGCGGGCGTTGCAGTGGCGGTGGTTGAAAAAAACAAGGTTGTGTATGCAAGGGGTTTTGGATATCGAGATATCGAAAAGAAATTGCCGGTAACCCCCACTACTCAGTTTGCTATCGGATCTTGCACAAAAGCCTTTACGGCTGCCCTGTTGGGGATTTTACAAAAAGAATATACGCTCGATTTTGATAAACCGGTAACTACCTATTTGCCGCAACAAAAATTTTACAGCAACGAGCTAACGAATCAAATTACACTAAGGGATATGATGAGCCATCGAACCGGGTTGCCCCGGCACGACTTGAGCTGGTATATCGATCCAGACACACGCGAAGCGCTCACGAAAAGAGTTCAGTATATGGAGCCATCTGCTCCCCTACGGCAAAGATTTCAGTACAATAATTTTATGTTTCTTCTTCAGGGGGTTGTGGCAGAAAAGGTGACGGGTAAAAAATGGGAAACCAATATCTCCAGCCGCATTTTTAATAAAATTGGTATGCGCCAATCTAATTTTAGTGTAAAAGATCTCGCCAATTATGCAGAGCCTGCAGTTGGGTATGATGTAAAGCACGATTCAGTTATACATCGGATGAAGTACTACGACATTGATGGAATGGGCCCCGCTGGCAGTATCAATAGTACAGTGCAGGATATGGCACAGTGGTTGCGGGTGTGGATCAACGGAGGAAAGTATAACGATTCGATAGTGGTGCCGGCTAATTATTTTGCAGAAGCCATCAGCTCACAAATGATTGTGGCGCCCGGAACGCCGACTCCAGAAAAGCCTGACATTCAATTCAGCAATTATGGGTTCGGGTGGTTTTTGGTTTCTTACAAGGGCCATTATCGGGTAGAGCATGGCGGCAATATTGATGGATTTAGTGCCAGCACAAGTTTTTACCCTTCCGATAGTATTGGTATTGTTGTGCTATGCAACCAAAATGGCTCGGCTGTTCCTTCGGCTGTTCGTAATCTTATCACCGATAAGTTGCTCAAGCTTCCTGCTTTCGACTGGAATGCCGATTTTTTGGCTTCAAAAAAGAAGGCAAAGGATCAGGCGCAGCAGGCAGAAAAATCATTTACCAGCGGGCGGGTAAGTAATACTCAGCCCTCTCATCCGCTTGCATCTTATGTAGGTAAATATTCGAACGATGCCTATGGGTCATTTGAAGTTATTCAAAAGGGCGACTCGTTGTTTGCCAAGCTGAAGCAGCAGCAATGGTGGTTGCAACAATTTCACTATGATATTTTTCTGCCTTTTGATACGGAGGAGGGCATTGATACAACCGACAAGTCTCCGATTCGATTTCAGTTTACTACAGGCCTAAAAGGAGATATTGAAACCGCTTCTCTTTTTGGCTTTGAGCCGGCGCTTCCAGCCCCAATTATTTTTTCTAGGGCCAACAATGCCATTTCGGTTACAGAGGCGTCGCTTAAAAAATATGTTGGCGAATTTTTATTGTCGGGCCTTACCATCAAAACCTATATCAAGGGAAGTTCATTATATGTATTTGTTCCCGGTCAGCCCGAGTACGAGCTAATGCCAGTAAGCAATCATCGGTTCGACTTTAAAGCAGTAAAGGGTTTTAGTGTGTTGTTTGATATGGATGAGAAGGATCAGCCGGCGGGGCTATCCTTTATACAGCCAAATGGAAATTACCGAGCAGCCAAAAAATAAGCGCCTCCGGTTGGGGGAGGCGCTTGAATAATCGAATTAAAAAGTTGCTTATTGGATGTTTGCAATTTTCTGTTTAAGGGCATCCCACTTTGTTTGTAGCTTGTTTAGTGCATCCAGCGATTGTTTTAGCGCATCCTGTGATTGACTAGTGGGGCTGCGGTCGGCTTCTTGCCAAATGCTTCCGATGCTGGCCAGCTGAGACTCAATGGTAGCAAAGCCCGGCTCTTTATTGGCGGGTGCCCGCATCCGACGCCCTCCAACTCCTTCTAGTTCTGATGTTTCTTGCATCAAACGAGCAATCAATTCGGGATCTGTTTTTCCGTTGGGCTGATATTCTTTCAATTGTTTTTTAGCGATTGCGATTTCCTGCAAGGCCGTTTGTGCTGTCTGGCGTGCCTGATACGCAGTAAGTGAAACGCTGTGAAGTTCTTCTAGTTGCGCCTGACTCAATTTTACACGCGGATCCATTTTTATGGTAAGGGGTTGCGAGTAACTTTGTCCATTCGCTATTAAGGTAATGGTATAATTTCCCGGAAGTACCCAAGGCGAAGCGGTTTCGGGAGCGGTATTTTGATACACGGCTGCAATCGGGAAAGCGGGTGATGTTTCTAACGGGGCATAGCGAAGGTTCCAAACGAATGTATGAGCGCCTTTTTCTGTTGACAAAGATTGTTGCGGGCGTATCCAATAGGTTGGGATGTTTAGGTCGGCGGGAAGTTTATACTCTTTATCATTGTTGCTGATGCGGCGAACAATTTTTCCAGAGGCGTCTGCAATTTCCAGCAGCACTTCCTCTTTAGCAGATTGCTGCAGATAATAATGAATGGCAACACCGTCGGGTGGATTTTCTCCTGCGGGCTCCTCTTGAGGAACGGGCGTATCGGTGTACATATTCCAGCGAACCCGATAGGCTTTTGCAGGCTTATAGAGAATTGCCGGTGCAACAGCAAGAGACTCGCTGAGCTGCCGCAATGGATTTATATCATCTAGAATCCAGAATCCTCTTCCATGTGTTCCAACCACCAGATCATCATCCTTGATTACCAGGTCGCGGATGGAAGTTGCGGGCATATCAAGGCGCAGCGACTGCCAGTGCTCTCCGTCATCGAAAGACACATATACGGCATTTTCAGAGCCGGCATATAGCAATCCTTTTTTAGCAGGATCTTCCCGAACAGCGTTGATGGGTTCGTTATCGGGAATGCCCTGTGTTATTAACTTCCAGGTTTTACCGCCATCGGCAGTTTTATAAATGTAGGGTCGCATATCGCTGCAACGGATTCTATTAACAGCTGCATAAGCGCCTTGTGCGTTAAAGTGACTGGCTTCCATCAGCGACACTTTGCTCCAGCTAGTCAGCTCGGGCGGAGTCACATTCTTCCACGTCTTGCCACCATCGCGGGTCAAATGGATCAAGCCATCATCCGTGCCAGCCCAGATCGTCAGCAAGTCCTGAAACGACGGTGCCACCGTGTAGATCACCCCGCGTCGCGCCATCTTTTCCATCTCCGCATTGCGGTAGACCCCGATACTGGCCGGCACTTCGGTTTTCTCACGGCTCAAATCCGGGCTGATCACTTGCCAGTTCTGCCCGCCATCGAGCGTCTTAAACAGAACATTCCCCGCATAAAAAAGCGTCTTCTTGTCCACCATCGAAAACACAGCCGGCGCCGTCCGCAGAAAGCGATATCTCCCGCTACGCACCGCATCCGGCGCAATGCTCTGTGACTGCCCCGTCCGGCGGTCAAAGCGATTCATCTTGCCACCATAAAGAATGTCTGAGTTCAAAGGATCAACAGCAACGTAGCCATACTCGTCAATGCCCACCGATTGCCAGTCGCGCGCCGTAATCGCACCATAATCGCTCCTGCTCGCAACACCTGCACTGCCGCTCTCCTGCTGCCCGCCATAAACCCAGTAAGGGAAGCGGTTGTCCGTTGTCACGTGATAGAACTGCGCCGTCGGCTGGTTGTACCAACTGCTCCAGCTCTCTCCGCCATTCACCGTAATCGATGCACCCTGATCGGTCGCAAATAGCATCACCTCGGGCTTGTCCCAATCGATCCAGATCCGGTGATAGTCATCCCCGCCTGGCGCACCCTTGAATGCCGTAAACGTTTTTCCCCCATCGCGCGACACATAGCTCGCCGTGTTGGCCACAAACACCGTCTCATGATCCTTCGGGTGCACGCGAATCTCGGCGAAGTCTGATCCACGCCCCCACGTCCGCCCGTCGCGGCTCACCTGCTTCCAGCTCTCCCCTGCATCCTCACTCCGGTAGATGCCACCGAATTGAGCATTCGCGTCCACAACGGCATAAATAACATTCGGTTGACGTGGCGCCACATCAAAGCCGATCCGCCCAAGACCCTGCGCAAAGGTCGGCAACCCTTTGGTCAGCGGCTTCCAGGTCTCCCCGCCATCAGTGCTCTTGTACAAGCCACTCCCGGGCCCTTGCCAGGCACCGTTCTCCCAGGGCCCCTGTCTGCCGGCCCACATCGTCGCATAGAGAATATTTGCGTCCTTGGAATCAAACTCAATCTGCGTTGCCCCCGTATCGGCGTCGATGTAGAGCACTCGCTTCCAGGTCTCTCCACCATCAAGAGTCCGGTAAATCCCCCGCTCCTCATTCGGCCCATAAGGATGCCCCATAGCGGCGACAAACACACGCTTCGGGTCCTTGTAATCAACAATCACCCGGCCAATCTGCTGCGCATCACGCAAGCCCATATTGCGCCACGTCTTGCCACCATCGGTAGTCTTGTAGATCCCGTCCCCTACACTCAGATCCGGCCGCTGCAAGCCCTCGCCACTGCCCACATAGATGATATTCGGGTCGTTTTCAAAAACCGCGATATCCCCGACAGAACCCGTCGGCGCCTGATCAAAAATCGGCTTCCACGTGCGCCCGGCATCGGTGGTCTTCCACACCCCGCCGTGATTGACTCCGATGAAAAAAGTATTCGGATGTGAAGGAACACCCACTGCCCCAACCGTCCGCCCGGCCCGGAACGGCCCGATCATTCTCCACTTCAGCTCCTGCCAAAGCTTCGGGTCCAGCCCGTCAGCGCCCAACACCAGACTTGCAAATGTGAGTAAAGAAACTAGCCATCTCGTCATGATTGACGAGCATACCAACCATCAAGCTAGTCCGGCAAAGTAGCAGCGATACGCTTGGGGTCAAATCGCGAAACTGCCGGCTTGCCGGAATGCATCAGCCACACCGACCCACTCACAAATCGCACCAGCCCGCCACCCTCGCCAGCAAATTGCTGCACTACTTTGTCTGTCTTGGCATCGATCTTGGTCAGCGGATAGCCCGTCGCACTCACCCACACAAAGCCATCTCCAAAAGCCACACTCCCGTTGCCCATTGGCACACCGGTCTCAACCGTTGCGACAACCTTGAACGTCTTCGGGTCGACCTTTGAAACCTTGCCTTCTTTGTTCCCCAGCACCCAGAAATGCCCCTCACCAAACGCGAAAGAAACGGGCTCCGTGGCAACCTCAATTCGCTTGTCCACCAGGTTCGCCTTCGCATCAATCCGCA
>JAPLEI010000144.1:0-15380 GCA_026391195.1 Bacteroidota bacterium
TGCCGCCCCGACTGGGGCTAAGGGAGGTGTCGCCCCGCCTGGGGCTAAGGGAAGTGCCGCCCCGCCTAGGCTGGCTGAAGGAGATTTAGGAAGGGGCGCTTCGCTGGGAGCTAGGGGGGATTTAGAATACATTCTAAACTCAACTGTGTTGCAAGGGTCGTTTTTTAATCATGCCGCCCTTTGTGTCTTTTACGCTGTTCATCACTACGAAAGCGTGCGGATCAATTTTTTCGATTTCAGTCGATAGCTTATTCAGCTCGAGTCTTGTAATAACTGTGTATATGATTTCTAATTCTTTTTTTCGCTCCCCTCTTTTACCATAACCGCCCTTACCACTATAAATAGTAACTCCCCTACCCAACTCACGTATTATCATCTGGCGAATATCTTCATGATGCGATGAGATGATTGTAACACCAATATATTCCTCAATTCCCTCTATGATAAAATCAAGCGTTTTGGAAACTGATAAATAAGTTATCATAGAATACAATGCCGACTCTAAACTGAGAAAATGAGCAGCAGCAGAAAAAATCAGCACATTAATTACAATTACGATATCCCCAATAGTGGCCCCTAACTTTTTACTCAAGTATATTGCCAATACCTCTGTTCCATCAATTACAGCTCCGCCTCTCACACTCAAACCAACACCCACACCTAAAAAAAATCCACCAAACACAGCCACCAGCAATTTATCAGAGGTAACTATATGGAAATCGAATAGCAGTAAAACTATTGCCAGAGAAATGATTGCTAGCGTGGTTTTAATGGCGAAAGCTTTACCTAAATTATAATATCCCAAAACAACAAAGGGGGCATTGATAACAACAATTAATGCCGACAACGACCAACCGGTTAAATTAGAGATTAACAACGACACACCGGTAACACCCCCATCGATAAACTGATTGGCAAGTAAAAAACCCTCCAATCCAAAAGCCGCAGAAAAAACACCCACCAAAATAAATAATCCATCCCGAATATTTCTCCGCAATTCGATTTTTAAATTTCGATAATGCCTTGCTTTGCCATAACGGGATAATGTGGTTGCAGCATTTTCCATAGGTAAATAAAGTGATTTTACTGCTTGTTTTCCCAAACTATACGAGCGGGTGCAGTTCCTGAAACTTTCAGTAATAGCATAGGCACCATTCGATAAGTTTGCTTAACGCCCGGATCTATCCGAACCGATAGCTTCGCCGTGTTTGCCTGCAATTCTAAAATGCCAGGATGCAGTACCACACTGATATCAGTTTCTGGATAAATAAAAGCAATCGCATATTCATGAGAAAAATCAAAATCAGTAGGTTTACCAGAAACACCCATGGTGGCAGCCATACCCATAATACTGTCTAAGGCTGCTTTATTGGCCAAAATAATTGGGGTAGGCTGCTGTACTGAAAAAGTATTTTTTACAAAATACCCTTTGGCAACCGCATAGTTTAGATTTACACTTTCTTTCATTTTGTTCTCTTCTGAAACCGCACAGGATATGAATAAAATAATGAAGGTTGCTATCCCAAAAAGAGATTGCAAAAAATTGAAAGACTGTTTTGTTTTCACCACCCATAATTTAGATGATGATAAATTCATAAGACTATTTTGTACTAGTGACATAAAATTGATTGAACAGCCATTTGAAAGTACCATAGGTTTGAGCACGGAAATTTATCTCCGGACCAAAAGCAAGTAATTTTCCCTTACCCATATTGGCTTCAAATGCTGCTACGCCATCTTTTAAATAACTCTGACCCCAAGCCCAGCCACTTCGAAGGGGAGCAGCATTTCCGAACCAGGCTAATGGACGAATTTGTCCGGATATCTGAGCAGCAGGCTGAATAACAAATACAGGACTGGCATCAAAATAAATATCCGCTTTAGTAGGCATACCCCATCCAGCCGGGGTTTGGTTATTGGTATTTACCTGCAGCACACTACCTGGAATATAATATTTTTCATTAGGAAGCTTTCGTTCTACCCCATTTACCCGCTCCACCAATGCATCAGAAACTGGCAGTTGAAAATGGTACGCCAATTGCGTAGAAGAGCCAATACAGATGATGGTTCCACCGGCTTCAGCAAATTTTTTAAGCTGTGGGATGGAAGTTGCGGAGGTTAATCTACCTAATTGCGCATGGTATTCTGCAGGAATATCTGATTTATTGGGTTCTCTTCCTCTATTATTAGTTGACCCCGAATTATACGCTGGTATAGCGCCACCTACAAAAACAATCACGTCAAACGAATCTTTTAGATTACTCGAATCGATGTCTTTGGCGTAAATCACCTGCGCAGCATAATTGAATTTCTCCATCAGGTATCTCATCCAACCCGTTGGCATCGTTCCGCCATATTGGTCCCAAATAGCAACCCTTGCAGAAGTAATGCGAACCAGGTTGGCTGGCTTTGTATCACTTATTATGGGTACTGCACCCGATCCCTTCAATGCCTGCTGAATGGATGCCTTATTTTTGGCGTTCATTGGCACATAAAATGATCCGGTAGTTGTTCCTGCAAGGGTATCCATTGTTCTATAAACTTCTACTCCGGCTTTCAGCAATGCATTAACCGCTGCGTAAGAATAGTTGGCCGATGCGTTCAGCAGCCAGCCCTTTTCTTTATTAATAGTTGGAATAACGGGCATAGAAATAAATTCACCAAAAGGCAATTTTTTCATGGGTGCCTGAAACTCATCTAAAATCCGATCGAACTGAATCCCCATGGTGTAGGCAAGCGTCCATCCGGCAGCATCATATGGAGGAACGGGAGGCCCACCGGGATAAGCAAAATCATTGGGATGATCCTGTGGCTCAAATAAGTCGAGCACATGCGGACGAAAAGCCTGGTCGGTTTTTACCACCCATGTGCCGGCAGCATAGGTTTTACCATTCACCACAGATTCAGCAGTAGTTTGATGAACAATTACACCGGTACCGATTAATGCATTTAAAAAACGTATAGAAGTAGCTGCATCCGAATTGGGCGCAATAAAATAAGCACGAGGGTCACGAGCAGAGGGCTGCTTCATAACAGAGTCGTACCATTTAACCGGTATAACTGGTACTTCTGTTCTCGCACCTACCACCGTTGAATCGGGCGTTCTTCTTCCGTTTGCAGGCTGGCGAAGAGATTCTTGATACCCATTTTTTATTGCAGCAGATTTATTGGGAGATAACGCCCAAGTATCCTTACTTCCCTTTTCAATAGAGTTTCTACCCATCTTGAAAATGTTATACAACAACTCATCGCGGTAACGCATGGCATAATTAAGAACCGCATAATTTAGAGATACTGAATAATCAATCGATTGCCGAAAACGCCAAGGGCCAGGCGTTACCGGAAAAGGGGTTGAACTGTTCGGAATCAGTCTTTCTGGAACCACCGGAATATTAGAAGGGGTAGGACTTCCAATAATTTCAGTTAACAAGCCTACCATATTATGGAAATAAGTAGTGGTTCGTAATCCACCATTGTACCAAGTAGAATATACCGATCCGTTCTTATTAGTATATCCTGGCTTATTCTCTACATTCAACCGATTAATCATTGCCGCACCTACAGATTCTAAACTCGTGATTACAATTGGATCAAATGCATAATTAAACGGATCCCGGAAGGGTGGACCCGCCACTACTGAACCTGGAGGACCCGACTGGTGATGGTTATACATAATCTGAGGAAGCCATTCGATGTATAATTGGCGGCACATATTCTGCGTTTCCATTAAATTCAACATGTAGAAATCGCGATTATTATCGTGGCCTGCATACTTCTCGTATAATCGGGGCAGATTTTCGGTACTGCGTTTTTCCTTTTCAGCTTTGCGCATATACCAGTTACTTACTAATTCCTGACCATCCGGATTGGCATGCGTCATTAGAATAATCACATTATCCAAGATGGCTTTGGTTTCTTCATCTTGCCGACTAACCAGTTGGTAGGCGGTTTCAATCAATTGATGAGCCCCAACCACTTCCGTTGCATGCAGGCCACCGTCAATCCATACCACGGCTTTACCGGTTTTTGCAAGGGCCTTTGCTTCAAGATCTGTTATCCCCTCTGCCAAAGCAAGTTTTCGGGAAATGGATTTGTATTCTTCTAATTTTTTAAGATTCTCCGGGGAAGAAATGATGAGCATAAACTGATCTCTGCCCTCTTCCGTTTTTCCTATCGAACTATACCGGGTTCTGCTGGAGGCAGCTGCTAATTTCTGAAAATAAGCATCGGTTTGTGTGTATGTAGCCAACTGATAATCATCCCCTATCGCAAATCCAAAATGCTGCTGGGGAGTGGGGATGTTCTGTGCAGTTACTACCAAACAAGTAACCAATAAAGCTAAAAAGAAGGAAAATACATGTTTCATTTATCTAAATTAAAATTTTAATTAACCAGTACAATATATTCAATATCAATTTATTGTTGAATTTAATTGCTCCTGTTGACCCGCTGCCACAAATGCCCGTAAAAGTTTCTGTAAATCGGGTTGACTGCTTGCCTTACTATAAATAACATTATCCAATTTCCAGGAACCGGCAACCGCAATAAGTCGAACTTTATCAGTCCATACTTGCTTATACGATTGGTTGGTGAACTCTACGGATAGCAGGGCAGTATCTTTCACCACTTCTGTAGTAAGTACTTTGAACCCGGTATATCCTTCATATAAACTGGCAAATACCTCTCCCTCGATTAATAAGGGCTTATCGGTGGGGGCTTTAGACATTCGGATGGTTTCCCTACTTTTTTGTTCGGTTTCCTTGCTTTTGGTAATCAATTGATACAGATCTTTTGAAAAAAGTGCGGAATCCAATTTTTCATTGCGAAAGGGATTGGGGGCACTATAAATCTTTTGTACAACTTCAGTTGGAGATTCAGTAGGTTTCTGAGAACAAGCTCCCATCATCAACGAAATAGCAATCAGAAATTCTGCCCGTTTGAATAATTTCATTTTGATAATTTATGTAAACTAAAGTTTAATTTTCCATTCATTGTTCATAGGCCTTCCCAGCAGTTGATTGGCTTCATCATCCTGATTAAATTTCTCTTTCACAGGATCCCATGCTAAATTTCGATTCAACTGATACGCGATATTGGCAATATTACAAACAGATGCAGTACGGTGGCCGGTTTCAACGTCGCTTAACGGACGACTACGTTTGCGTATGGCTTGAAAAAAATCTTTATAATGATCGTTGCTGTAATACACCCGCTTGTCTTTGACGGTCATCACATACTTTTTCAACTGCACCGGTGATGTTTCTAATTGTCCTCTGCCCACTTTTATTTCTCCTGCACTACCAATAAAATGTACGGCATTGCCCCACTCCCATTTCTCATGGGTCATTTGGGTACCATTGCTGTATTCCATGGTCAAATTCATAATATCTTTTCCATCGGGAACGGTAAACGAGGTAGGACCGCTCTCATCCATATCCAGTGCCCATTGAGCAATATCAAACATATGTGCACCCCAGTCGGTAACCATGCCCCCACCAAATTCTTTATACAGCCGCCAGTTGGGGAAAACATCCTTGGATACAGGGGGGGCTAACTCTTCATTGAACGCTGAAGGGTCGTTTGGCCCCAACCATAGATTCCAATCTAGTCCCTCCGGGATGGGTTGAGCGGGCAGGGTATATGGAATGGGGGGTGCCCCGATATTTACGCGTACTTTCTGAATATCGCCTATATACCCATTTCTAACGAGTTCAACTGCGTGCCGGAATTCGTTCCAGGAGCGCTGCATGTTACCAGTTTGAAATACCCGGTTGTATTTTCGAGTCGCTTTTACCATAGCCCTTCCCTCCTTAACAGTAAGTGCCATGGGCTTTTCACAATAGATATCCTTCCCTGCCTCGGCAGCCCGAACGGCAGCGGCCGCATGCCAATGGTCGGGAGTTGCAATAATAACGGCATCAACATCTTTGCGTTGCAGCATTTCCCTGAAATCGGTATACATGGCAATTTCACCCAACGAACCTAACTCGGTTTTCTTGGCATATAATTTCTTCAGAGAATCTAGGGTAAGCTGTGCTTTTGCCTGATATACTTCGCTGATGGCTACAATGTTAGATTCTCCGGTTTGGGCAAATTGAGCAGCCAGAAAACGACCCTGCTTACCCGAACCGATAATCCCTACCTGAATTCGGTCACTAGGAGCAATATATCTTACTCCATTGGGTTGTTGACCACCCAACACATAACGGGGAACAATAAAAAAACCTCCCAATAACTGGGCTGAAGTTCGAACGAATGCTCTTCGGGATGCTGAGGTAATACTTTTCTTTTTCATGGCAAAAAGGGGTTATAGGCAGTTGTAAATGAAGGCGATAGTTTTTAAAAAAAATATCAAATTAAAGTTAAGTGAATTTATGCCCCAGCATTGAACTTTTTATCCCCTAATTTTTTCAAATCATCATTTCCTGTAACTCCTATCCACCTAAATGAGTACCTTTAAGAAGAACCCACTAGTGCCACTCAGTTTTTTAATTGTATTTTAAATTACATATGTGAATATTCCTCCACATTTACAGGGTTTATCAAAAGAACAGGTTCAACAGGCCAGATTGCAATATGGCACCAATGAATGGAATTTCAAAGCCGAAAAAGGTTGGTGGAAAATGGCAAAACAGCTGGTAAGCGACCCGATGGTTATCATGCTGCTGGCTGCTTCCTGTTTGTATTTTATTAGCGGAAAAACCGCAGATGCCTTATTTCTGTCAGCTGCCATATTACTAGTTGCTGCTATTTCTGCCTATCAACATCGGAGGAGTACGCTGGCACTTGAAAAGCTTAAAAAATATACCCGGCCCTTTTGTAAAGTGATTCGGGAAGGTAACCTAGAAAACATACAAGCCGAGGATCTGGTAATAGGCGATTATTTACTGGTAGAAGAAGGTAACCTGGTAGCTGCAGATGGAAAAATCATCTACTCCTCCGACCTTGGCATCAATGAATCTATCATTACCGGAGAATCGATGGTTGCCATGAAAGATGCAGCCCATACTGATCCTTATATTTACCAAGGTACGCATATAACCAATGGGATGGCGGTAGTAGAAATTACTGCTGCAGGTATGCAAACCAGACTGGGTAAAATCGGAAAAAGCTTATCCACTATCCAAGAAGAAGCTACCCCACTGGAAAAACAAATATCCGGGTTTGTAAAGTGGATGGTTTTGTCAGGATTTGTCGTTTTTCTGATTGTTTGGCTGATCAATTATATTCAAACGCATGCAATCATTTCCAGTTTATTGCAGGCTCTTACCTTGGCCATGAGCATTTTGCCCGAAGAAATTCCGGTAGCCTTTACCACTTTCATGGCATTGGGTGCCTGGCGGCTGATGCAAAAGGGAATTATCGTAAAACAAATGAAAACGGTAGAAACCTTGGGAAGCGCCGATATAATTTGTACCGATAAAACAGGAACCCTTACCAAAAACGAAATGAGTTTGGTAGTGGTATATTGTTGGCCCGCCCAAAAAACTTTCCAGCTATTAAATGAAGGGTTAACGGAAGAAGCCTTCCCGTTGATTCGCATAGGGATGTGGGCCAGTGAACCGATTCCCTTCGACCCCATGGAGCAAGAATTGCACAACCAATACTCCCGCTTACTTGCTTCAGATGAAAGATTACAGTATCATTTGATTCATGAATATCCATTAGAGGGAAAGCCTCCCATGATGACGCATATTTTTGAAAACAAAGCACAGGAAAGAATTATTGCTGCCAAAGGAGCTCCAGAAGCCATTGTAGCCGTTTGTAACCTGCTGCCAAACGAGAAAACGAGTATTTTAAAGATTGTGCAGGAACTGGCTTCTAAGGGATATAGAATTTTGGGCGTAGCAGAATCTAGATCCAATCATCCAACCTTTCCAACAACCCAACAGGAAATTCCTTTTGAGTTTACTGGATTATTGGCATTTTACGACCCTCCAAAAGAAAATATCCGTCAGGTTTTACAGCAATTTAATCGCGCAGGCATTCAGGTTAAAATTTTAACAGGCGACAACCCGGTAACCACGCGTGAAATTGCCCGTCAAGTAGAATTGCCCGAGTATGAATCTGTGATTTTGGGAGATGAAATCATGCAACTCGAAGGAAAAGAACTTCATGAGGCAGTAGAAAAAAATCAACTCTTTACCCGAATGTTTCCGGAAGCAAAACTAAAAGTTATCCAAACCTTGCAGGCAATGGGGCATGTAGTTGCCATGACGGGTGATGGGGTAAATGATGGTCCCGCACTAAAGGCAGCCCATATTGGGATTGCTATGGGTAAAAAAGGAACTGAACTTGCCCAACAAGCCGCCTCACTTATTTTACCCAACGACGACCTGAGTGGTATGCTAGAAGCGGTAGCCATGGGCCGAAAGATTTACACCAACCTGAAGAAAGCCATCCGGTACATTATTTCTATCCATATACCCATTGTATTACTCGTGTTTATTCCCCTCGTACTTGGCTGGATATACCCGAATATTTTCTCTCCTATTCATGTAATCTTTTTTGAATTGATCATGGGACCTACGTGTTCGATTATTTATGAAAATGAGCCTGCAGAAGCCAATATACTTTTGCATCCCCCCCGAAAAAAATCAATGCATATTTTCAACCTTTCCGAAATTTCTGTTAGTATCCTGCAAGGATTAGTTATTACAATGGGGTGTTTGTTGATGTACCAATGGGGGGTAAAGCACCAAATGTCTGAAGCTGCCACCCGAACCTTGGTATTTATAACCCTTATTCTTAGTAATATCTTCTTAACCCTAGAAAATCGCTCCTTTCAGTTTTCAATAGTTCATACCCTTTTTTATCCGAATCGACTGCTAGTTGTAATCATAGGTATTACGACTTTTCTTTCTGCAATTATCTTGTTCGTTGAACCTATACGTCAGTTTTTTAAACTAGATATTATCTCGGTAAGCAATTTAGGTCTTTGTTTAATCACGGCTTTGCTGTCGGTGATATGGCTAGAAATACCTAAATGGATTCAGCGTTCCAAAAAAACAGAGCAGTAATTATTATCAAGGGCAAACCCTAGTTAACGAGCAGGAAGAAAGAAAAAATTCAATGCGGGTTGATGCTGATAAGGATCTAAGGTTTTACCATTGAATACAAAAATCTCATACCCTAATTGCTGCACCAGCGAAAAAGTTAACTCCCTTCGTATGGTATCCCACACTTCACAAAATATAATCGGCCGATTGGCATTAATCACTTCTACCCCACCCTGCAAAACATACCACTCAAAATTTTCCACATCAATTTTTATCGCCACCAATTGATGAGGAGGTTGACACTCGGATATCTCATCTAAGCAAAGCGCCCTAACATCTATATAAAGTGGGGTATTTTCAGGAGTTTCCACCACCCGGCTTAACCCATGCATCACCACCCCCTGCTCGGTTGGCTGCGTCATTAGTAATTGTCCGGGACAATCAGCCAAAGCAAGCTCGTATAAATGAATCTGGTGGGAACCGTATTTTTCAACTATTTTTTTACAACAACTGAAATTGGCTGGGATGGGTTCAAAAGCAACTACACTGCAGCCGGGTTTTTCTCTTGAGATATACACACAAGTAACACCCAGATTCGCACCCACATCTGCCACCATACCTTTTTCTGGAATGAGTTGCATAAAATATTGAAACTCCTTATCAGCATATATCCATCTACCGATAAAAACTTGAAAGTTGGCCAGCCAAAAAAGGTATCGATCGATACCCAAAATGCTTTGCAAAAAAAACTGGATCTTTCTTTTCATAATTCAACCAAGCTATGCAAACCCGTTTAAAAAATTGTGAATTCATAACAGGTTCCTAGTAAGCGCTAAGTTACATAAAAGCTGCTGGGAAATTTCTGAAGCTATTGAATTGCAAAGATTGCACTCATTCAATACCGCAATTGCTAAATCTCTGATAGAAAGTTGCCAACAATCTGCTATCAGGGAAGATAAAACACTTCCTGCAGCGGAATACTTATGGGTGAGTGATCTGGGTGGGTATCCATTATGTCTTTCATGTAATCCCACCATTTTTTCATAATAGGATGATGAGGTAATGCAGCTAGTCCATTAGCTTTACTTACTTCCATATATCCAAAAAGCACTCCGGTTGCAGGTTGCAGGAAAATAGAATAGTTGGTAATGCCTGCCTCGGATAATAACCCGGTTAATTCAGGCCAGATTTCACGGTGGCGCTTTTCATATTCGCTTTCAAATCCCCGGTGCAACTGCATGGTAAAAGCAATTCGTTCCATAATTATTTTTTACAAATTAAATTGCCAAGTACCCATTGTAGCAAATGAGTGGCAAATTGATTAGGCTATTGTGTTATTTCAAAATGATAAATACCTGAACCTAACTGAATGGTAATGCTTCCATCAGCCTGTAGCTTGAAACGACCGGCATCCATTAGATTACCTCCTTCTTTGATGGTTTCTTTTTTCCCAGGAGGCATCCATAAGGTTGCGCTCGTATTAGCAGGAACTTCAACATCCATTTGCACCACTTTTTCTTTTACTTGCCAGCCACTACTAAGCTTTCCATAGTAAGTATCCAACGAGGCACTTACCTGCGTAAATCCTCCTCCTATTTGAGGATGGATACGAATTTCTCGGTAACCCGCACCCGATTCTTCCGTATTTATGCCCGCCATAACCCGGTACATCCAATCTCCTATAGCGCCATAGGCATAATGATTGAAAGAATTCATACCCGGTGTTTGAAAATTTCCATTGGGTTTAATGCCATCCCAACGCTCCCAGATGGTGGTTGCCCCCATTTTAACTGGATACAACCAAGATGGATATTTTTCTTGCAGCAATAATTGATACGCCAAATCTGTATATCCGAAACGGGTAAGTACAAAACACAAATAGGGTGTACCCAAGAATCCAGTAGTTAGGTGAACCCCATAACTATTTATATTTTCTACCAATCTAGCTGCAGCAGCACTTCGCAGCGCTTCTGGTAACATATCAAATTGCAAACTCAGCACATAAGCCGTTTGGGTAGATGAAACCAGTCGGCCCGAGGGAGTTAGGTATTCTTGTTGAAAAGCATTTTTTACCCGCTCTAATAATTGCGAATATGCAGCTACCTCAGCTGACAATCCCAAAACTTTTGCAGCATTAATAACCAGCTGAATGGAGTTGGCATAAAAACACTGAGCTATCAGGTATTTATCTGTAACGGCTGCACGGCCATCATTGTCATCATCGGGTCGGTAAAAGAGCCAGTCACCAAAATGAAACCCAGTATTCCACAAATCATTTTTACTATTAGCTTGCATATATCCCACCCATTTTTTCATAGAAGGATATTGATTTTTCAGCACCTGGGTATCTCCGTATGCGAGGTACATATTCCAGGGAATGATGGTGGCTGCATCTGCCCAGCCCGCCGAAGCCACTGCGTTTTTTCCCAACACATTGGGTATTACAAAAGGAACTGCCCCATTAGAAAGTTGATCGGCTGCTAAGTCTTTCAGCCACTTATTGAAAAAGTTATGTACGTTCATATTAAACGCAGCGGTTCGGGAAAAAACCTGGGCATCGCCGGTCCAACCCAATCGCTCATCTCTTTGCGGACAATCGGTAGGCACATCTAAAAAATTCCCTTTTTGGCCCCAGAGAATATTATGCTGCAATTGATTAATCAACTGATTGGAACTGGAAAAACTACCCGTAACCGGCATATCAGAGTGTAGCACAATGGCCTGAATATTTTCGGGTAAAAGATTGCCAGGATACCCTTCTAATTTAATATACTGGAAACCATGAAAAGTAAAATGCGGTTCAAAATATTCTTCGCCAATTCCGTTTAAAACAAATACATCCACTGCTTTAGCTGCCCGTAAATTTTCGGTATAAAAATTTCCCTTTTTATCTAATACTTCCGCATGAGATATCTTAATCGAATCGCCGGATTTACCAGCTACTTTTATCGTTACCCAACCCACCAGATTTTGACCAAAATCTATCACGGTTTCACCGGCAGGTGTTTTAATAATTCGCTTAGGGGTAATTGTCTCATGCCGTGTAATCAATTCATTTTCGGTTGCAATTATATTTTGCACGGGATGATTCACCAATCTTACTTTTTCCCATCCTTTTGCATCATAGTTGGGAGCAGTCCAGTTAAGTCGCTCCTTTCGGTGATCAATTACTTCACCATTGTATATTTCTGCATAGCGAACTTCTCCGGTTTGGCAAATCCACGAGTTATCCGAGCCAATGGTTTCAGTGGTTCCATCCTCATACTGAATAGTAACTTGCATCAACAAGGCCAAATCTGAACCATAAAAGTTATTCTGATTAGAAAAGCCAATTAATCCACGATACCAGCCGCTACCTAACATTACACCTACTGCATTGTTGCCCTTTTGAAGCAGGGTGGTTACATCATAGGCCTGATAGGCCAAGCGGCTTGGGTAAACCGTCCAGCCGGGTGTTAAATACCCCGTTCCAATTCGTTTTCCATTCAGGTGAGCTTCGTATAAACCATGAGCAGTTATATAGGCAGTTGCCGATTTTACCTTTCTGTTTAGCTGAAAGGTTTTTCGCATGAGCGGACTAGGCCGGCCTACACTATCTGCCATTACAGCGGGTTCAATCCATTGAGCTTTCCAGTTGGCAGCATTCAATAAACCGGTTTGGAAAAAAGTATTTTCAGAGGATACCGCTGTATTTCCGGCCTCATCCCAAACCTGCACTTTCCATTGATAGCGACTGGCTGCCTTCCACTGTGGGCCCCTATAAGCAACCATTACCGATTGAGAAGAGCCAACCCTTCCAGACGTCCAAAAAACTCGCGTCGGCTGCTCGCTACTGTATACTGAAATTTGATACGACTGCTGACGGATATTTCGATAATTACCAGAAAGCTGCCAAGAAAAACGGGTGAGGGAATCTTCTAATCCCAGGGGATTAACGCGATTATTGGTTAATAGGTGATGAACAGAAAGTTGGGCGCTGGATCCCACTGCAATAAAAAAGCAAATTATCACACCGAAAAGGCTGATTCTCATGGCAATCAATTTAGCTAACAAAATAGGCAAGATTTCTGATTATTCCATATACAAATGGGTTTCATTTAACGATTTTATGCAACTAACTGATGATTCAGTTGTTACCTTTGCGGTCCGAATTAGGATGGCTATTTCGGAAGCGTATTTTACTTACTTTTTTACATTTATATGTTCCGAAAATCATTTTTCAAACGAATTGTATCACTATGCATCCTTTTTCAGGCTAGTTTGCTACAAGCCCAACCACTGCTCTCGATTAATGGAACAGTAAAAGATGCCGGATCGGGGGAAGTGCTGATTGGTGCTTCGATGTATTTATTAGAAAACCCTCAGAAAATTACCCTAACCAATGCCTATGGATTCTTTTCCATATCGGCAATACCCGGAAATTATCAACTGGTAACCCTGTTTGCAGGTTATCGATCTGATACTGTATCTGTTCAATTAAATGGCAACAAAACTTTAGTTATCAAACTTAAGCCCATAGGAAAGGAACTAGAGGAAGTGGTGGTGAGCAGTAGCCGAAAAAACGATCAGGTTACCAAACCCCTCATGGGTGTGCAGAAACTTACGGTAAAGGAAATGAATAATGTACCGGTAATTTTTGGAGAAAAAGATGTGCTGAAAACCATACAATTATTACCGGGTGTAAAATCTGCCGGAGAAGGCAACAGTGGTTTTTATGTGAGAGGTGGAGGAGCCGATCAGAACTTGATTTTGTTGGATGAAGCCACCGTTTATAATGCCTCGCATGTTTTAGGATTTTTCTCCTCCTTTAATTCGGATGCTATCAAGGATTTAACCCTGTATAAGGGAGCAATGCCGGCAGAATATGGTGGTCGCTTAGCATCGGTGGTAGATGTGAAGATGATTGATGGAAATAACCAGGCTTTTCATGCCAGTGGAGGAGTTGGCTTAATTGCTTCGCGTTTGAACTTAGAAGGTCCGCTGGTGAAAGATAAAGGCTCCTTTATTTTAAGTGGCCGAAGAACCTATGCAGATGTTTTTTTGGGATTATCGAAAGATAGCAGCATTCGCGATAATTCTTTGTATTTCTACGATTTCAATGCAAAAGCCAACTTAACTATAAATAGCAAAAATCGCTTGTTTTTGTCGGGTTATTTTGGAAGAGATAAACTGGGGTTTGGAAAAACATTTGGTATAGACTACGGCAACAGTACCGGAACCCTTCGCTGGAACCATATTTTTAATGGAAAATTATTTTTAAATAACTCCCTGATTTATTCGAACTATAACTACAATATCGAAATAAAATCCGGTGTAAATAATCTTATCATTAAATCGAAAATTGAAGACCTGGCCTTAAAAACCGATTTCCAATATTTCATCAACAACGATAATAAAATCAATTTTGGCACACAGGTTACCCGCCACTTACTTTCACCGGGTATTGTAGATGCCAGTGCCAGCTCGAGTTTTAATTCTCAAGCTTTGCCGGTTAAAACAGCATTGGAAGCAGCCGCCTATTTTAATCATGAATATGCGCCCAATGCCAAGCTGCGATTGAATTATGGTATTCGTTTAACTTCTTTTTCTTTGTTGGGCCCAGGCAATTTCAGCACCTACGATAGTGCCAGTAACATTATACAAACTACCGTAAAAACCGGATCTGGTGCAGTAAAAACCTATCTAAATCCCGAACCCCGGTTTTCTGCCAGCTGGCTGCTGAATCCACTCAGTTCTTTTAAAGCTTCTTATACACGCAACGTACAAAACCTGCACCTGTTAAGCAATTCAGCTGCCATCAACCCAACCGATATTTGGATCCCCAGCAGCTTGCAGGTTAAACCCGAAATCGCAGATCAGGTGGCCATTGGATATTACAAGAATGACATCGGGTTCAAATATGAATTTTTTGTAGAAGCCTATTACAAGTGGATGCAAAATCAGGTTGACTATAAAAATGGGGCACAATTACGGGCAAATGAAAATGTAGAGTCACAATTATTATTTGGCAGTGGCAGGGCTTATGGGCTGGAATGGTTTTTAAAGAAAAAAACCGGCAAACTAACCGGATGGATTAGTTATACCTTAGCCAGAACGGAAAGAAGTGTACCCGGAATTAATAATGGAAACTGGTATCCTGCTCGGCAAGACCAAACCCATAATCTTGCAATTGTAGGGATTTATCAAACCAATAGCAGATGGACACTCTCTGCCAACTGGGTGTACAATACAGGTAATGCAGTTACTTTCCCCAGTGGAAAATATACTTTGAATGGACAAACCGCCTATTACTATACCGAGCGGAACGGATACCGTTTTCCGGATTATCATCGGTTAGACCTAGCAGCTACTTTAAAAAATAAGCCTAAGGCTGGAAGGGAA
>JAPLEI010000144.1:15409-22198 GCA_026391195.1 Bacteroidota bacterium
CAATGCCTATGGCAGGGAAAATACGTATAGTATAGAATTTAAAGATGATCCGAATAATCCGGGAAAAACAATAGCTGAACAAACAGCTTTGTTTAAATGGGTTCCTTCTATTACTTACAATTTTAAATTTTAAGGAGATGAAACTAAAAATATTTTTTAGTAAGATAATGGCAGTGGAATCCAACCTACAAGCATCCACTTCACTGGGTTTTAGCCTGCTGATAGGTACTTTCTTTATTTTGTTGGGTGGATGTAAAAAAGTAATTGATGTAAACCTGAATGATGCTTCGCCACAAATTGTTGTGGAAGGGAATATTTACAATACACCGGGACCTTACTCGATTCGCATCAGCAAAACGGTTAACTATAGTGCCGACAATCAGTTTCCACCAGTAACAGGTGCCAGCGTGTTAGTAAAAGATATTACCGATGGTACCTTGGATACCCTCAAAGAATCAACACCAGGCCTGTATCTTACTAAAAAAATAAAAGGGGTGTCTGGTCATGAATACCAACTATTACTTACTACCGGTTCACAAAGCTATACGGCCAATACCTTACTTCCTCAACCGGTTCCTTTTGATTCGGTGAGTTTTGAGAAGCTTTCCCGTCCGGGTGGTAAAATCGATTGGTATGCGGTAATCAATTACCAAGATCCAGTTGGGGTTTCTAATTACTATCAGTTTTCCCTATTGGTAAATGGCAGAAAAATCAATAACACATTTGCATATGAAGACCGACTTTCGGATGGCAAATATGTTTCCAGAACATTGCGAACAGATAGCGCTTATATCAGTTTAGGAGACAGTGTTACGGTAATTATGAATCATATGGGAAAAGAAGGCTATCAATATTACAGCACTTATTTTCAGGTAACGGGTAACGGATCTTTGCAATCCATTAGTCCGGCCAACCCGATCAGCAATATTTCTAATAAAGCATTGGGCTATTTTTTTGCCAGTGCTACCCAAACGAGAAAAGCCCTAGCTAAATAATATATAATTATTTATGCTTTTTTGATTATATATTAACTTTTTTTATAGTTAGCCAATAATACACCTCCAATGATGCAGGCAGCGGCAACTATTTTAGCGGGTGTGATGGCTTCGTGTAAAATGAGGATAGCAGCCACTGTACCAAAAAAAGGTTGAGAAAAGATAAAGGCTCCGGTAGTAGCTGCTCCTAAAATGCGAATGGCATAATTCATAAAGAGATACGCCAAAAAGGTAGCCCCCAGCACCACATACGAAATACAGCACCAATGAAATAAGCTAAGGGAATGCCAGGGAACCACTTTCAAATGAGGCCAGCCCAAAGGAATAATCACCCATCCCCCCATAAAAAATACCCACTGCAATAAATGCAGTGGTTGATATTTCGCCATCAGTGGTTTTATCAGAATTACATAAGTGGAATATCCAATAGCACCGCCAATAACAAACAAATCGCCCAGCATTTCATTACTTGCGGCTGTGGAAGCAATATTGCGTGAAAATACTAGGATGCAGCCACCGGATATGCCCAGTAACAAACCTATTATTTTTGAAAGGGTAAGCGATTCACGCAAAAAAATGGCTGCCAAAAGGGTGATTGTAATGGGCGTAGTTAATATAAGCAGCGCGGCATGGATGGGACTGGTTAATGACATGCCCGTGATAGAAAAACTTTGATTCAAGGCAATGCCTGCCATAGCACAAAAGAACAAGCGCACATAATCTTTAGCAGTGATTCTGGTTGGAACTGGTTTACACAAATAAAGTATCCAGAATAATGATCCTGCACAAAAAATACGGATACTGGTAAGCGCCATCGGATGAAGCAAAGCAGGACTCACTTGTTTAACGGCAATAACACTGGTTCCAAAAAAGAAATTGGCAGTTAATACCCCGGCGATAGCTTTTGCACGTTCCGACATTCGTTTTACATTTCCGGATGCTATGGGCAGGCCGGGCTTACTGAGTAATTACCGGAATTAGTATTTAAACACTTTTCCGCCCGCCATTACTTCCTGGGTTTTTTCATCGAAAGTAACTTTCTCTCCTGTTCTTGCAGCGGCATTCGTCATGATGTTGGCAATAGAATGATAATACCCCGCTTCAACAGGAGCATTGGTTTGTTTTCTGCTGCGAATACATTCCATCCAGTTTTTAACGTGGGCAGTGGTAAGTTCATCCCCGCCGGTATTTGCACCTGATTCTACTTTTACCACTTTATTGGTAAGATTAACTTCGGGCAACATATTGGGCATCATACCCATTGCTTCGGCAAATCTTGGAATAAGTCCTCCTTTGGAAGAAACTTTATTAGTAATCAGGTTCAGTTCACCTCCATTGGAATAATAAATTTCTGCGGGCTTTTCTTCTCCGTTATGCATACGTGAGCCAAATACTACCTGGAAACCTGTGGTAGGATCGTTGGTAGGACCATAATCGAAAACAGCTGTGATGGTATCCCAGTTTCTACGGCCATCTTTCCACATATAAATGCCGCCGTTTGCCGTTACGCTGCGCGGATGATTGTAGCCACTGAACCAATGCACGGTATCAATCTGATGGCTCATCCACTGCCCCGGTAATCCGGATGAATAAGGCCAGAATAAACGATACTCTAAATATTTACGCGGATCGAATTTTTCGTATGGACGATTCAGCAAATAGCGCTTCCAATCTAGGTCTTCTTCCCGGCATTGTGCAACCAAAGCAGGTCTTCTCCATCTGCCGGGCTGATTTACATTCCAGGACAATTCAACCATGGTGATGGGACCAAATTTGCCCGATTGAATAAATTCGGCAGCGGCCATATAGTTAGGTCCGCTTCTACGCTGAGAACCAATGGTAACAACACTTTTAGAAGCTTTCACCGCCTTCAGGGCTGCGCTGTTATCTTCCATGGTTTCGGCAAAGGGCTTTTCACAGTATACATCCACGCCTGCTTTTACGGCTTCGATGGTATGTAATGCATGTTGAAAGTCGGCCGTGCTAATAAAAACCGCATCTACAGAACGGGATGAGTACAGTTCATCATTATTTCGGTAAGCAGTTATATCATGCCCCATTTTATCTTTTAAAAAGGCAGCCCCTTCTTCGCGGCGCTTCTTCCAGATGTCAGAAACGGCAACAATGTCAAAATTCATATCCTTATAAAACTGCATAAAGGGAGGGATATGAGAAGATTTGTGGCGATCGGAAAAGCCTACCACCCCTACCCTAACGCGGTCGTTTGCGCCAATAATACGCCCATAACTACTGGCACTAAAAGCCAACGATCCCATATAAGTTCCGGCAACAGCCTGAGCAGATTGACGAATAAATTTTCTTCTGGAATTTGACATAAAATAATTTATAGTTGACTATTTAGCAATTAAAATAAGACTTGGCATTATAATAGGCAATGTCTTTCAACAACACCCCTACCCATTTTTCATCATTAGGTAATAGTCCCTTATTCATTTCATCTGCAAACAAATTACAAATGATGCGTCTGAAATATTCATGTCGGGGAAACGACAGAAAACTTCTGCTATCGGTAATCATTCCTACAAAAGTACTGATGAGGCCCATGTTAGAGAGTGCATTCAGTTGCTTTTCCATTCCATCTTTTTGATCGAGAAACCACCAGCCAGAACCAAATTGAATTTTTCCTCTTGCAGAGCCATCATTGAAATTTCCCAGCATACTGGCAAAAATTTCGTTATCAGCGGGATTGATATTATACAGAATGGTTTTAGTCAATTGATTGGTTATATCCAACTGATCGAGAAATTGAGCAGTGGGTAAGGCTTGTGAAAAATCTCCAATCGAATCAAATCCCGAATCGGCACCCAGCAGTTTATTTAAGCGGGTATTATTATTTCGGATAGGGCCCAAATGAAATTGTTGCACCCAACCATATTGATGATAGAGCCGGCAGAGTTCCATCAATACATACCCTATAAAGGCATCTGGATTAGAATATTGGGCTTCCGGATTTTGTAAGAACTGTTCAAATTCTTTTTCCAATTCAACTGTAAAATTAGCAGCGGGTGGAAGGTACGATAAGCCGTGATCAGATACCCGACAGCCATTTTCGTGAAAAAAGCGAACCCGATTATGAAGTGCTTCCAGTAAGGTGATAATATTTATAATTTTTACGCCGGAGGTTTCCTCCAACCGAAGCAAACTTTGCTTGAATGCAGAAGGATACTGAATAAATAAAGCCTTATCGGGCCTGAAGGAGGGATACATACGAGTAGAACCGCCTTGTGCGGCCATATTGCGATGGTGTTCCAGAGAATCCCAGGGCTCATCGGTAGTACCTACATATTCAACCCGAAATGATTGTAAAATAGCTTGGGTATTGTGGGTAGGTTGCTCCAATTGCAACCCAGCTCTCTGATAAATATCTTGGGCATTTCCGGCATGCAGGTATTCATGAATACCGAATACATTTTTCAGTTCGAGGTGCGTCCAGTGAAATAGCGGATTGCGAAGGGTTTGCGGAACTTTTTCGGCCCAGGCAATAAATTTTTCTTCATCTGAGGCATTGCCGGTAATAAAATGTTCGGGAACACCCAATGTTCTCAGTGCCCGCCACTTGTAATGATCACCACTCAGCCAGATATCGGTTAAGTTAGCAAAGGAATGATTGGTGGCAATTTGTTGGGGGTTCAGGTGACAGTGATAATCTATGATGGGCAGTTCTTTAACATACTGATGATAAAGCGTTTGGGCGGTGGAAGAATCCAGTAAAAAATTATCATCAAAAATATAATCTGCCATAATAGTTTCGAGTTGATGGGAGAAAATTAAACCCCGCTAAATGCAGTAAAAGCTCCATCTACCCGAATTTCAGTTCCGGTTACAAAAGAAGAAGCATCACTCAACAGATAAATGAGTGCTCCATTCAATTCTTCCGGATGTCCAAAGCGTTTATAAGGAGTATTTATGATTACTTTATTACCCCGATCGGTATAAGAACCATCGGGTTGGGTTAATAAGGCACGATTTTGTTCGGTTAAAAAGAAGCCGGGCATGATGCAATTGACCCTGATTCTATCGCCTAACCGGTTGGCCACTTCTACGGCAAACCAACGCGTGTAGCAATCTACCGCCGCTTTGCCCATACTATACCCCAATACGCGGGTTACCACCTGATGGGCAGTTACGGAAGAAATATTTACGATACTGCCACCTTCATGATCGGCCATTACGGATCCGAATATTTGAGTAGGTAATAAAGTACCCCACAAATTTAAATCCATGGCTTTCTTCATGCCATCGATATTTAAACTGAAGATATTTCCTTCTGGAGGCAGAATTCCTTCGGGCACATTTCCGCCTGCGCCATTTACTAATCCATTAATGGTTCCTAGCTTATCTACTATTAATTCGCGGGCAGCAATTAGTTGCGATTCATTCAACACATCGGCGGTAATGGCTAATGCGGTTCCGCCGGACTGTATCACTTCATCCGCTCGTTGTTGTGCCACGGCAGTATTTCTTCCGAGTATTACGGGTATTCCTCCGGCTGCGGCAATGGCTTTAACAAATGCGCCTCCCAAGATGCCCGTACCCCCAGTAACCACAATAACTTTATCCTGTAAAGAAAAATTTGCACCCATAATCAGCTCCCTTATTTAATTAAGTGAAAGTGAGTTTTTTTACAAAGTAAATGAACCAAGATGCGGAAATAATTTACGAAAACGATGTAGGCATCTATCCGCTAAAAAACGAATCTTTATTCAGGAATCATCTCTACCCTGCTGATATCCGACAAATTAATCAAGGTTTCTTTTCGCTTTTTTATAAATACCAGTTGGTTATTTCTTTGTTCTTTGATAACGCCTTCTACTAATACCTGATCTTTTAATCCAAAAACCCGAATATTCGTAGCATGTTCTATAAAATAAGAAAAAGCAGAAGCATCATACTGACTAACCTTTGGCTGGGTTGAAATTACTGCACCTTTTTTTAGGGTGATGATGATTACCCCAAAAGCACCGCGTGCGCCATAGGCAGCAGAAGAAGAGGCATCCTTTAATACATCTACCCCGTCTACGTCTTTTGGATTAATAGAAGATAAGTCGCCCGAATAAATAACGCCATCCACCACAATCAATGGATTTTGCTGATTTTTTAAACTGCTTAGTCCCCGAATAGTTACCGTTCCGCCCGATTTATCGGTTGATGATTTAACCTCTAGTCCAGGAATTTCTCGCAATAAATCATAAATATTGTTGTAACTACCAGGTAGGATGGTTACGGGTTTACTTTGACCAAAAAGTTGGGTACAAGTAAAAAGCATTACTATCCATGTAAATTTTGTAAGAGCAGCTATTTTCATTTGTTTAAATTAGCTAATTTTCTGGCTTCTGTGGTAACATAATACTTTGCTAACATATTTGGTACTTCCCACACAGGCAATTGCTTACTTTTCAGGTATCCCAGGTACTTTTCGGTAACCCGAGCAAAATGTGATTCATGTCCTTCTTTGTAAGAAGCCGGAATAACTACTTCCCACCCTTTAATAGATTTAGCAATGGCAATTCCAGGATAACTTGCCTGCAAGCTAGCTATCGCCTGATTTACCTGAGCAGAAGCATCCTGATTTTCATTGATGGGTTCTATATAAAGCGTAGGCTGAAATTTTTGCTCAGCCCCTTGCCGGATTACCAGGTTACACTTTGTGCCGCGCATTATGGAATAATGGGTATCTCCCGTTCCATCAGGTGCTCTGTAATTCCAAATAACAGAAACCTTCGCATGCACGCCGTTTATCAGATAATTGATTTCACCATTGCTTTTTACCTGC
>JAPLEI010000041.1 GCA_026391195.1 Bacteroidota bacterium
AAAAAAACTACCCAAGGTTATATTGATTTTGAACAAATTCCCAGTTTACCAAATTCCACCAGTTGGTGATGTAGTCTGCCCGTCTGGTTTGATAGTTAAGGTAGTAGGCGTGTTCCCAAACGTCTAACCCCAATAATGGCTTACCCTTCAGCTCACTCACATCCATCAAAGGGTTATCCTGATTGGGGGTTGAGCCAATCGCCAGTTTTTTATCGGCAGTAAGTACCAACCATGCCCATCCACTGCCAAATCTATTTTTACCAGCATCACTAAATTGATTTTTCATCGCTTCCCATGAGCCAAAAGATGTGGTAATGGCATTCAGTAAACTGCCCAGCGGCAAGCTCGCAGTTCCGGGCCTCATGCACTGCCAGAATAGCTCATGGTTATAATGTCCCCCTCCGTTGTTCCTCATCTTTGGCGAATACTTGGAGATGTTTTTTAGCAGTTGCTCCAATGAGGTAGCGTTGGTGTCTACCTTTTCAGCTACACAGGCATCTGCTAGGTTTTTAGTATAGGCGGCAGCATGCTTGGTATAATGAATCGTCATGGTAGTGGCATCAATAGCTGGCTCCAATGCCGGATACCCATAAGGGAGGGGCTGTTGCATATAACCAATCTCACCAGTGGAAGATTTTTTTACCGAAGCAAATGAGGGCAGTCCAGATAAAAGGATACCTGCTGAAATGCCGGCCTGACCGGATGTTTTAATAAATTGACGGCGATGCAGGGGCTTACTCATGATGAAAAATTTAGAGTTTACTGTTGCGGGATTTAAAGGTAGCCAAAAATAACCTTGCCCGCTTGAACTGGCGATAATAGTATTCGTTGTTGAATAATTGTGAATCCGACATGGCTTTATAGGTTAGAAAAAGCCCTATTGGGATTAGTAAAAAAGTGGAAAGCCACATTCCACTCAAGGGAGATAGTTCGTTTGAACGAACCAGTTTTTCACCAAAATTGTTAAGCAAGTAAAAGAATACAAAAAAGATAATTGCAAATACCAATGGCATGCCTAAGCCCCCTTTCCGAATAATCGATCCCAAAGGAGCCCCAATCATAAACAACACCAAACAGGCAAATGACAAGGTAAGCTTCCGATGCCATTCAATTTTATGCAGATTGAGGGACTGCAATCTTTCTTTATATTCTGCCTCCATAACTGTTGTGTTTCCACGGATATTATGAATGGCCCCAATGGCATTGCTGTAAACCGTTTGCATAATCGAATCTGGTATCAACTGGTCAAATGGCTGAGGATTAACTGCAGGTGCCGCACTCAACTTCGTCCAACCCGTATCGGCATACCTTATAAAAGTTAGATAAGGCGCAAACTCTTTTTTAGATTTTTGCAGAAAAACTGAATCCAGATTGTATAATGAATCGATGGTTACATTGAGTTGACGGATACTCAACATTTTAGGGTCGTAAAATGCACTGTCACCAGTTTTGCTCATTTGAAAGCTATTCAAATCGAACACTTTTTTATAGGTAGCAAAGCCCATTTGAATAAACTGTGTATTCCTACTATTCCGGGGACCGCTTTCTTCGAACCTTGATCCGTTATGGAGTATAAACTCGAGGTCTCTTTTATTTTTCGAAAGCCGCATGATGCCGGTTTTTGCTACAGTTAAATAATCCTGCAAGGGGGCCCCTTTTTCAAAAATTACCACATCATGTATTACACTGTCGTTCTTTTCTTTTTTACCCAATTTAATGATATACCCATCTATTTTATCGTAAAAAACGCCCTCTTTGATATCAAAAGCAGGCTTGGCAACGATGATATCATATTTTAATGCCGACAATTTCTTTTGTGTAACAGGGATGATGTTATTCGCAAATAAAAATGCCAGGCCGCTAACAAAACCCGCAAAAATTAACAACGGCCGCATAAATCGCAGTAAAGGAATGCCCGCCGATTTAATAGCAATCAACTCGAATCTTTCCCCCAAATTTCCAAAGGTCATGATGGAAGAGAACAGCAAGGATAAAGGAAGTGCGGTCGGAATCCAGAAGAGCGTTACTAATCCAACCAGCTTTAAAACAGTAAATAAATCCAATCCCTTGCCCACCAAATCGTCTATGTATAACCAAAAAAACTGCATGGTTAACACAAATATGGAAATACTAAAAGCTGCGATAAAAGGACCCACAAAGGCCTTAATGATCAGAATGTCCAGTTTTTTTATCACTTTGTGCTTCTAATTAGGGGAAAATGACTAATTCAAAAGTAACACTTTCACCAGAGGAATGGGCATTGGTATCGAATCCTGATATTATTTTAACAAAGAATGCCATAATTGATAAGGTTTACCAATTACTGGGAAGGGTAGCCGAACAGTATACCCGCCAAACCTCAGAATTGCCAGATAATTGCAAGGGAGATTGGTTACAGGTTGCTGCGAAAATTTCCAGAGGCGAACAATATCTGGGATTGCCCTGGGTGATGCTGGATTATCCCCGCCAATTTACAGCTGGTGATACAAAAGCAATTCGCAGTTTTTTCTGGTGGGGGCATGGATTTAGTATTCACCTGATTTTACAGGGAAAATACCGGGAGCAATGGATAAAAAATGCAGAGGATTGGCTCCAACAGGGAGCAAATAATTGGTATATCGATTTGGCAACAGATCCTTGGCAACATCACTTTAGAGAAGAAACCTGTATGCCCATTCGAAAAGTTTCCGCAGAAGCAGTAACCTCACATCCCTTTATAAAATACAGCTGCTGGTTCCCAATGCAAACCTGGAATGAAATACCTGCCTTATGGGAAAATGTATTTCAACAATGGATTCGAATACCGGAAGAATAGGGTGTGGGGAACGATTAGTTGCTACCCAAGCGGTGGAATAAATCTTTCACCTGATATTGCCATAATTGTGACTGGTCGCGGATTTCGTTCTTTTCAGCAAAATCTTTGATGAACAAAATGGTTTGATTTGATATTTCGGTTTTTTCAATCCGAAACTCAAAGTATTCATTTTTGTCGCTGTGTAACCAGTGATATCGCACAAATTTGTCTTGCTCTTTGTCAACTACCTCAGCTTTGTCTGGCTTTTCGCCATTCCAGGAAAAACTATACACATTTTCCCATTCATCTACCTTATCGGCAAACCATTCTTGTAATCCTGCGGGGGTGGCTAAAAATTCAAATAATATGCTGGGCGAACATCTTACCGGAAATTCAAGTGTAAATAACTGCTTCTTACTCATTTCTATCTCTTTATTCAACGTTAGTTGATCCTTGCAATAATATAAAAAAAATATTCGTACCCAAATGTTTTTTTATGAAGTGAGTGCCTGGGAGGTTAACTTACTGTTAATTATTGTGTATTTTATTTGTAATTATCTGATAATCATATAGTTGTGAAAAAATGGTTGAACTCTCTTTTTTGTAAATAAAAGGGACCAATGGAAAAATTATCGGGTAGCGGGTTGCTGTTTTTGATGATTTTATTTTTCTCTCAGCAGCTTTTACTCACCTCAAGCTTACAAATCTTCGGTAAGCGGCAGCTTTTTTATGGCAAGGATAGCCCCGCAATTTCTATATTTGCGCTCCCAATACAGCAGTCGTAATTGGGGCCATCCCCGGGAAACAAATAAAAAAAATCTTGTTATGTTCAATTCACTAAGTGAAAAACTGGAAGCAGCCTTTAAGAATCTGAAAGGAGAGGCCCGGATTAATGAGCTCAATATTGCCAATACCATCAAGGATATCCGCCGCGCCTTATTAGATGCCGACGTAAATTTTAAAATCGCTAAAGATTTTACCGATAAGGTTAAAGAAAAAGCTATTGGTGAAAAAGTGATTTCAGCCGTTAGTCCAGGTCAATTGATGGTAAAAATTGTTCAGGACGAATTAACCGAGTTGATGGGTGGCAAGGAAGCCGATTTTCAGATAAGCGGAAATCCGGCTATTATACTGATTGCAGGTTTACAAGGTAGTGGTAAAACCACCTTCTCTGGAAAGCTGGCCAATTACCTCACCACAAAAAAAGGCAAATCGGTTTTGCTGGTAGCAGCCGACGTGTATCGCCCAGCAGCCATTGATCAGTTAACGGTTTTGTCGCAGCAAATTGGCGTTGATATTTATGCCGAAAGAGATAGCCAACAGCCGGTAGATATTGCCCGGAATGCCCTTCAGTATGCACGAACGAACAATAAGAATGTAGTAATCATAGATACGGCCGGCCGACTGGCAGTGGATGAAGTGATGATGACGGAGGTTGCTCAACTTAAGCAAGCGCTGCAGCCAACTGAGATTTTGTTTGTAGTTGATTCGATGACGGGTCAGGATGCAGTAAATACCGCCAAAGCCTTCAACGATCGACTCGATTTCAGCGGCGTAGTGTTAACCAAACTCGATGGGGATACCCGAGGTGGGGCTGCACTTACTATCAGCTATACCGTTAACAAACCCATCAAATTTGTAAGCAGCGGCGAAAAGATGGATACCCTAGAAGTATTCTATCCCGATCGGATGGCGCAACGAATTTTGGGAATGGGAGACATTACCAGTTTGGTAGAAAAAGCCCAGGCCCAGTTTAGTGAAGCCGAAGCTAAAAAACTGGAAAAAAAGATTCGAAAAAATCAGTTCGACTTCCAAGATTTTATGGATCAACTTCAGCAGATTAAAAAGATGGGTAACCTGAAAGATCTGATGGGCATGATTCCGGGGATGGGCAAGGCGATGAAAAATATCGACATCAACGACGATGCCTTTACCGGTCTTGAAGCCATTATTCAATCGATGACCCCTGAGGAACGCTCTAATCCGGATTTATTAAACCCCTCTCGCAAAAACCGACTAGCCAAGGGTTGCGGGAAAGATATTCAGGAAATTAACGCCTTTATGAAGCAGTTTGAGCAAATGAAGCAGACCATGAAAATGATGAATAATATGCCTGCAGGCGGCTTTCCCGGTATGCGGGGTATGCGCAAATAGTGGACTTTTTATATAAAAAACACAAAATTCCCTCCTTCTTTTGTCTATTTACCTAATTCACCCTACATTTGCCTTCCGGTTATTTTTAACCGATTCGAAACCTATTGTTTAACGCCTATAAATTTCTATTTAACATGGCAGTCAAAATCCGTTTACAAAGACACGGAAGTAAGAAGAGACCTTTTTACTTTATCGTAGTGGCCGATGGCCGTTCACCCAGAGATGGTAAATTCATTCAAAAAGTAGGTACTTACAACCCACTTACCGTTCCTGCTACTATTCAACTCGATCGTCAGAAAGCGCTGGAGTGGCTCAACAAAGGAGCACAGCCTACCGACACGGTTCGTCGTATTCTATCCTTCAAAGGAGTATTGTACCTGAAACACCTGTTGCGTGGCGTTAAGTTGGGCTTATTTGATGAAGCTGCTGCCATGGAAAAATTCCAGGCATGGCACAACGAGCACGAAGCCAACATTTCTCGTCGCTCTGATGCACACAAAAGCAGTCAGCGCGCAAAGAAAGCCTATGTGCCCGTAGTAAAAAAAGTAGAACCTAAAGTAGAAGCTGTTGCCGAAGTTCCAGTAGAAGCACCAACAGAAGCTCCTACAGAAGCTTCTTCAGATGCACCTGCAGAAGCGTAAGCCGTTCGCAGCATAAAATTGTTACCAAAACCCGAAATCTTGTTTCGGGTTTTGTTTTTGATACCTCTTTCTCCCCGTAAATATTTAAATACCTTTACGGGTAATAGCAACTATGGCAACAGATTCTTATATACATATTGGTAAAATAGTAGCTCCCTTTGGTGTGAGTGGACAATTAATTTTACAGCATGTATTGGGAAAGAAAACGCAGTTTCCTAACATAGCGGTATTGTTTATTGAAGAATTAAAGGGATCGTATTTGCCCTATTTTTTAGAAAAAGCGCAGGCCAAATCGCACGATGAGAGTATCCTTCAGTTAGAAACCATCATAACCCGGGAAGCAGCACAGCGCTTGTGTACCCGACCCGTTTGGTTGCTGGAGGCTGATTTTAGAAAGCTGGCCGGAAAAACGGCACCCATAAGTTTGTTGGGGTATAGTGTGATTCAGGAGGGGGAAAATCTGGGCGAAGTAAAAGAAGTAATTGAACAGCCGCACCAGGTTTTACTCACCATTCTTTGGCAGGGAAAAGAAGCCTATATACCCTTGCACGCAGAAACCCTACAATCAGTAGATCATACCCGGCGGGAAGTTAAGGTGGTGTTGCCCGATGGGTTATTAGATATTTACCGGTAAACTAACCGAACGTTATGCATTCCCCACATGTGTATTCCAAACTAATTACTGTATTGCCCGAACATATCGACGAACTTCAGCATGTAAACAATGTGCAATACCTGCATTGGATGATGGAGTCTGCCGCTGAGCATTGGCAAAGCAGGGCATCGGAAAATCTGATGCAGCACCTGGTTTGGGTGGTAAAAACACATGAAATCAATTATCTAGGAGCGGCAAAACTGGGCGATCAGTTGTTGCTTACCACTTACACCGGAGAATATACCGGTGCCGGATGGTGGCGGCATTTTTCTATTCGGCAAAATGCAAGTGCACAAGAGCTGGTAGTTGCAAAAACCCTTTTTGTTTTGTTGAATAAAGCATCCGGAAAACCTCAGCGAATAGGTACGGAAGTTGTACAAATTTTTATGGACGCAGTTTAGTTAGATCGGTTAGAAACCTATGGGTACCCCTCAGCGATATATTGCACATTTTGATCTCGACTCCTTTTTTGTGAGTGTAGAAGTTTTGCTTAACCCCACGCTGAAAGGCAAACCGGTAATTGTAGGAGGTTCAGCCGAAAGGGGAGTTGTGAGCACTTGTAGTTATGAAGCCAGAAAATTTGGCGTAAAGAGTGCCATGCCCATGAAAACAGCCATGCAACGGTGTCCGCAGGCAATAGTGGTACAGGGCGCTTATGCTAATTATACGCATTATTCAGCATTGGTTACCGATATTATTGCTAATCGGGCTCCCTTATTCGAGAAAGCCTCCATCGACGAGTTTTATATTGATCTTACCGGCATGGATAAGTATGATGACCCTTTTCAATGGACTATCCGGCTGCGGGACGAAATCATTCAAACCACCGGTTTGCCAATTTCCTTTGGCCTTGCCGGCAATAAAATGGTGGCCAAAATTGCTACCGATATGGCCAAGCCCAATGGGTATATTCAAGTGCCGCCCGGAAAAGAAAAAGAATTTCTGGCACCCTTGCAGGTAGGCAGAATCTCCGGAGTAGGCGAACATACCCTACAAATATTAGAGTCGATGGGCGTTCATACGATTCAACAATTATCCCAAACACCCCGGTCGTTGCTGATACACCGATTGGGTAAAATGGGGGAGTCACTTCATGAAAAGGCCCAAGGGATTCATACTTCCCCGGTTCAACCCTTTCATGAAGCCAAGTCGGTTTCTTCTGAACATACCTTTGAAGAAAATATTACGGATACAGAAGCACTCATTACCGAATTGGTTCGGTTAACAGAAAAAGTAGCGTATTCGTTGCGGCAAGATGGACAATTGGCGGGATGCATCGCCGTAAAAATCCGCTATCCCGATTTTGAAACCCGCAGCAGACAAACCGCCATTACCCCCTCCTGCCGAGATGATGAGTTTATTCCCGCTGCTATTCAGTTGTTACAAGATCTATATGCTACCGGAACCCCCGTTCGGCTTCTAGGGGTTAAACTAAGTGAATTCACCCGTGAGCCCAGCCAGCCTAGCTTATTTGAAGATGCTGCTAAAAAGCAACACCTCTATCAGGCCATCGATGATGTAAAAAATAAATTCGGAAAAGCGGCCCTTCAAAAAGCCCGAACTGTGAAGAAAAAAAATAATGATATCTAATAGTCTACTTATTTAGTAGGATTATGTATATTTGCTTTCTAAACAGTTAGTATATGAGTTTACGATTGGGCGATATAGCCCCTAATTTTTCCGCGAACACTTCCGAAGGAGTAATTGATTTTTACGAGTATCTCGGCGATAGCTGGGGGGTATTATTCTCCCATCCTGCCGATTACACGCCGGTTTGTACCACCGAATTAGGAAGAACCGCTTCGCTAAAAGATGAGTTTGAAAAGCGCAACGTAAAAGTGCTGGCTTTAAGTGTTGATAGCCTTGCCAGGCACGAAGGATGGATAAAAGACATCAATGAAACCCAGCACACACAGGTAGCATTTCCCATTATTGCAGATGAAGATAAGTCTATCGCTCATGCTTATGATATGATTCATCCCAATGCATCCGAAACTACTACAGTTCGGTCGCTGTTTATTATTGGGCCCGATAAGAAAGTAAAATTACAAATCACCTACCCGGCTTCAACTGGAAGAAATTTTGTAGAAGTATTGCGTGTAATTGATTCACTTCAGTTAACGGCCAATTACAGCGTAGCTACTCCGGCCGACTGGAAAGAAGGAGAGGATGTGATTGTAGTTCCAGCGGTTTCTACGGAAGATGCCATTAAAAAATTCCCTAAGGGAGTAAATATTGTTAAGCCCTATTTACGCTATACTCCCCAGCCGAATAAATAATCGTTTTTTGTTTGTACTTGTAAGCGGCCCCGATGTCTATCGGGGCTTTTTTATTTTATTGAGCGCACCATTTTTCTAATTGTTGCAGGGTAGCTCTCAAATCTTTGGGGATAGGGGCTTGGATGGTATATTGCTTTTCCTTCCAATTGAAGATAAGTTGCTCGGCATGCAATCCCAGCCGATTTAATATAGGCCGTTCAGCATCTTCCATTTTAGAAAGCTTGAACTTTTTCTTTAAGGAAGACAGCAGGATGGGTGCTCCATCTCCATACCAAGCATCGCATACGATTGGGTGACCTATGTGTTGCATATGAAGCCGAATCTGATGGGTTCTCCCGGTATGTATCCGGTACCTCAACCAACTATATCCTCTAAAGGAAGCAACTACTTCGTAATCCGTATGGGCAGCTTTGCCTTTTACATGGGTGATCATTCTTCCGGCCTTTCCCGGATGCTCCATCATCGGGGCCAGAATGCTGTCTTTGGGATTGATTAAATTTCCCATCACCAATCCGAGATAATATTTTTCAATTTCTCTGCCTTCAAAAAGTGCCGACAATGCCTGATGGGCTTCCGGTGTTTTGGCAAATACAATCACCCCACTGGTTTCTCTGTCTATCCGGTGAACGGTATAGATGGCTCCATATTGCTGTTTCAGGGCATCTTTAAGGGAGGGTTCTTGGCCCAAACGGTCGGGAATACTTAATAGTCCGGCCGGCTTATCCACCGCTACCCAATCTGGAGTTTCTTCCAGTATATTCCACTTCATCATTCGGGTCGTGCATTTTTGGTGGGTGCAGACTTTCTAAGGAAAGCCTGGTTCATGTATTTGAGTAGTCGTACCTCTTTTTCTTGCAGTATCCGCCACTTACCTCTATCCACATTCTTCTTGGTTAAATTGGCAAACATCACCCGGTCTAGTCCTTTTACTTCATACCCCAGGTGTTCGAACATTCGGCGTACTATTCTGTTTTTTCCACTGTGTATTTCTATACCAATGATATTTTTTTGTTTGGCATCCGCATAGCCGGCAGCATCGGCTTTTACCGGACCATCTTCTAGGGTGATTCCGGTTAACAGTTGATCCAGATCTTTAGCGGTAACGAGTTTGTCTAAAGTTACCTCGTATATTTTTTTTACCTCAAAAGAGGGATGGGTAAGTTGCTGGGCAAGTTCTCCATCATTGGTAAGTAAAAGAACGCCGGTTGTATTTCTATCTAACCTGCCTACCGGATACACCCGTTCTTGGGTGGCTGCTTTAACCAGTTCGAGCACTGTTTTTCTACCTTCCGGGTCGCGGGTAGTAGTAATAAAATCTTTGGGTTTATTCAGCAGAATGTATACCAGATTATGTTTCAGTTGCAGGGGTTTGCCGCCCATGCTTACTTTTTCTCTACCCGTAACTTTATAGCCCGGTTCATAAACGATGTCTCCATCTACGGTAACCTTACCCTTTTTTATTAATTCGGCAGCCTCTCTTCGTCCACAAATGCCACAGTGGGCAAGATATTTATTCAGCGGCATCATTTCGCTGCTTGCGGTGGCTGGCATTTCTGCGGCAGCACCTGTTGAACGCTTGTTTCTCGCTGGTTCTACTGGGCGGGTGGTACCATACGCTACGGGCTTGTTGCGGGGAGGATATTTGCCAGCGGGTGTTCTTCTTTTTTCGGAAGGATCGTAGGCTTTCTTTTCGGGGATAAGGCCCTGCGCTTTCTCTATTTTCTTTTGGCGGAAAGCATCGCCTTCTGCTTTGGCTGCTGCCTTGTTTTTTTTCTTTTCCTGCCGGTAGGCTTCTTTAATAGCGCTGCCTTTTTTTTGGTTAGCGAACTTGCTAAAATTATCGGTTCTTTGTTTCATACGTTGGGTTGCTGTTTTTCAACAGGAGCTACAAAGGTACTCTTTATTCGGTTAAAGGGGGGTGATTGGGCAGTTAGCCCTTATTGGCCAATTGGCCGCAGGCAGCATCAATATCTTTGCCTCGGCTCCTTCGCAAGCGCGCATTCACGCCATTTTTTTCGAGCAAGTACATAAAATGTTGAATGCCTTCTTCATCCGGCTTGGTAAATGCGAAGGCATCAATTGGATTGTATTCGATGATATTGATAAGGTCTGCCGGTACTTGTCGATAAATTTTTATCAGTTCAATCGCATCGGATTCGCCATCATTCAATCCTTTAAATAAGATGTATTCCAGCGTAATTTCGTTGCCTGTTTTTTGATAAAAATAATTCAGCGCTTCAATCAGTGCCCGGATAGAATTGGTTTCATTGATGGGCATAATCTGATTCCGCTTGCTATCATTAGCTGCATGCAGCGACAGGGCCAGTTTAAAACGCACCTGATCATCGCCCAGCTTTTTTATTTGTTTGGCTACACCGGCAGTAGAAACGGTAATACGTCGAGCACTCATACCTAAGCCATCCGGTGAAGTAATCCGTTCAATGGCTTTCATTACCTCTGAATAGTTCAACAGCGGCTCCCCCATACCCATAAATACGATGTTGGAGAGTTTTTGACCATAGATACGCTCACTTTCTTGGTTAATCAGTACTACCTGATCGTATATTTCATCAAAATTCAGGTTACGTTTTCGGTCCATATACCCGGTAGCACAAAATTTACAGCTAAGGCTGCAGCCTATTTGTGAAGAAACACAGGCAGTCTTTCTTTCGTCGGTAGGTATTAAAACCCCTTCAATCAGGTGCTGGTCAAAGGTTCTAAAGCGGCTCTTGATGGTTCCATCCGAACTGTTTTGAGTGGCATCTCCCTGTAAAGCGGGAAGGGAAAAATCGGCTTGAAGCCTTTGCCGAAAGGGTTTACTAAGGTTGGTCATGTCATCAAAACTCCGGGCTTTCTTTTGCCAGAGCCATTCTTGAATCTGTTGAACCCGGAACTTCTTCTCCCCTACATTTTCAATGTAGGCCGTAAGGGCTTCGTCAGACAAGTGTCTGATATTGGGTAGGGTAAGTTCCATAAGCAAAGATACGCAACCTGCCGGGAACAGGGGAAAAGGCATTTAGTTACAAATATTTAATCTTGCACTATTCAACTTTTTACAGCCTAGGTTGTTTACATTTGATAACAAATTTAATTTATGAAAAAGCTGTTATTTCTATTCTTTGCGATTGTTTGCTCACTCACTGCCTTTTCTCAGCAAACACCTGCAGATTCTACCTTTCAACAATATACCGGAAAGTATAAGTTTCCAGAGGGTAGTGTGGTGGCTGAAGTAACGGTAATGCTTGAAGGGGGTAACTTAACCATGACCTCACCCGTGGGCACATCCCCATTGGAGAAAAAAGAGGAAGATGTATTTGTGATTACTCAGTTTCAGGGTACTGCCAAATTTAACCGTGATGCCAGCAAAAAGATTATTGGGATAACCATCAATGCCGGAGGGTATTTATTAGAAGGAACCCGAACCGAAGAAGGTCCTGCATTGGCATCCAACCGGGTAATGGCTTTATCTAAACAGGGAAGCCGATAACTGCGATAACTGCACGCTTTGTTGTTCACCCGTGCCCAGCTTTTTAATTTTACAAATACCTTGCTGTATCTCCTCACTGCCTATAATGATGGCATAGGGGATACTTTTTTTATCGGCATATTTAAATTGCTTATCCAGTTTAATGGCATCGGGGTAAATTTCGCAACGAACCCCTTCATTTCTTAGCGTTTGCATGGCTGTGTAGGCAGTTCTGGATTCTGCTTCGCCCAGGTTGAGGAAAAGTACCGCAGTGCCGGATTCAACGGCTGCAGGAAATAGGTTCAGTTGTTCCAATACATCGTAAATTCTATCAACGCCAAAACTGATGCCCACTCCGGGAATACCGGGTACATCAAATAGGCCCGTTAAATCGTCGTATCTGCCTCCGCCTCCGATGCTTCCCATGGATGCATTCAACGCCTTTACTTCTAGGATGGTTCCTGTATAGTAGTTCAGTCCTCTTGCCAGGGTAAGATTGGTTACCACGCTTATGCCTGTTGGCCAGGGAGCAAATGAATGCAAAAAGTTCAGATCCTGCTCTCCTGCTTGCATTAGGGGGTGATGATTGGTAATCTTGCCAAGCAATTGCATTTTTTCGGCATGGGTACCCTCAATTTGTAAATATTCGGAAATGAGGTTGATGGCAGTATCCAATATGCCGGCGCTTGCCAGTTCGGCCTGCACTTTTTCTAATCCAATTTTATCTAACTTATCAATGGCAGTGGTTATAGCGGTAAGGTATTCCGCACCTCCGCAGCAGGTTGCCAGGGCAGCTAAAATAGATCGATGGTTGATTTGTATCTCTACTTCCAGCCCCAGTCTGCTAAAAACCTGGGCATAAATATGCAGTAATTCGGCCTCATTCAGCAGCGAGCGAGTGCCTACAATATCGCAATCGCACTGATAAAATTCTCGGTAGCGCCCTTTTTGCGGCCGGTCGGCCCGCCATACCGGTTGAATTTGATATCGTTTAAAGGGAAGCGTGAGTTGCGCATGATTCATTGCCACATAACGGGCAAATGGGATGGTTAAATCGTATCGCAGGGCCCGCTCGGTAATGTCTTTGGTAGATTTGCCGGCCAATATTTTCTGAAATCCTTCGGTAGCTTGTTCCAGCTTGGAGGGGTGGTCGAGCCCGTTATTCAAAATTTTAAAAATCAGCTTATCCCCCTCTTCTCCATATTTGCCCAATAAAGTATCCAGGTTCTCCATAGCGGGTGTTTCCAGCGGCTGAAAACCATATAATTCAAAAACGGTTCGGATAGTATCAAAAATATATTGCCTCCGTTGCACAACGGCAGCATTAAAATCTCGGGTTCCCTGGGGTAATTGAGGTTTACTCATTCGCAAAAATAATGATTCCTTACTCGCTACTCACCCGCCTGCACATATTTATCAATAATTCGCAAACAGGCGTTGTTCAGCAAATCAAATACTTTTTCAAAGTCACCCTGGGTTCCAAAATAGGGATCTGGAACGGGTTTATTCTGTTCAGGATATAGTGCATGCAACATCCACTTCACTTTGCTTCCATCCCATAATTGTCCGCTGATTCGTTTTACATTCAGGTAATTGTCTCCGTCCATCACATATATACGATCAAATTCCAGCATATCTTCCGCAATAAATTGCCTACAGCGCTGTGTACTGATGTCGATACCATTTTCCCGGGCAACTTGTTGCGATTGGATATGCGGTGGATCTCCTGCATGATAAAAGGCAGTGCCCGCACTGTCGATTTCCCAGTTCAAGCCTGCTTCCATTGCCCGTTGCCGCATAATGCCTTCTGCAAGCGGACTGCGGCAGATATTTCCCAAACAAACCATTAATATTTTCATGCGCTTAGGTTGCTTATTATGCAATATTCAACAGTATTCACTTCAATTCGGTATCCGATGGGTTTCACAAAATTGAAAGTCTACATTTCATGTTACAAAAATAAATCATTTCTTTCCGGATGGCAACAGCGGGTGTGCTTTAATACTAACATATATTAGCCTTTTGGTATTATGGAAAATGAAGCGATATTACATCTGTTAAGAAAAGAAAGATTTTACTTCAAATTGACCTATCAGTTGCGAAGTGGAAAGAAATATTAATTAAATTGCCGCTCCGGTAAGGAAAAAAGTATGGAAAATAGTGCCCGTGATAGCAGAGATAAGAATTTTCGAATCATGCGAATGATCTATGATCTTACCATGGGACTATTAATGGGAGCTTTGGGTGCTGGAATGATATTGGCAGAAAAGCTGGGTTTTGTGCAGGTGTTGGATTGGGGGGCTAACATGCGATATTCTTTTGGGGCAATTTTTTTGTTGTATGGTGTGTTTAGGATTTACAGGGGGATAAAGCAGACTGCATAAAATGAAAAAGAGGCTACCGATTGTGTTACTGGTTGGATTATTATTTTCCTGCGGTGCTGGCAAGCAGCCCAACAACAGGGATACACCGATAAATGGCGACATACAAATTTGTGTAGATGAAAGTTTTCAACCGGTGATAGCAGAACAGTTAAAAGTGCATCATGCTGCTTATCCAAACACGAATATTCGGGTAACGTATCAGTCGGAAGCTGCTTGTCTTAAGGCTTTGCAAAACGACAGTACCCGAATGATAGTGGTAGCCCGAGGGTTAACGGAAAACGAAGCAACGGCTTATCAGAAAAATTTATCTTTTAAGCCTTTATATGGTATTTTGGCCTATGATGCGATTGCAGTTATCATTCATCGTGATCGGAAAGACAGTTTGTTTACCCTTCAGCAGTTGACGGATATTTTGAATGGCAGCAATCCGGTTCCGGCAGTTATGGATGGAATGCGGGCAACCAGTACGGTTCGTTTTTTGAAGGATAGTTTATTGAAAGGGGGTGAGTTTGGAAAGAATGTGGTAGGTGCCCTTAGTAGTAAGGATGTAATTACAACGGTAATGAATCATCCGGATGCGATTGGGTTTGTGGGGATGAGTTGGGTAGGGGATGTGTATGATAAGGAGCAGATGGCTTATCAACAAAAAATCGCCCTGGCCCGAATTGAATGTACGCAGTGTGAGGAAAAAGGTATTTATGCCAAACCTTCACAGGCAACCATTACCTACGGTCAATACCCACTTTCTCGTCCACTATACTATGTGTTGAAAGAGAACTGGGCAGGAGTGGGAACGGGATTTATGAATTTTATGAGTTTGGAGCGTGGACAGCTTATTTTCAGAAGGGCTTTTCTGGCACCGGCCAAAATGGATTTTAGGGTAAGAAGCGGAAAAATAAAAGAGCAATAACCAAGTAAACATAAACAAAGAATCATGAAGAAGTTCCTACTGTTACTGATCGCATGTGTACTGATACACTCAACAATGTTCGCACAGTATGCGGATGGTATCCGATTACTGAATTACGAAAAAAACAAATCAGCCCGGGAAACTTTTCAGAAACTGGTAGATGCCAGTCCCCAAGACCCACAAGCCATCTACTGGCTGGGTCAGGCTTTATTGGCCACCGATGGGGGAGAGCCTTCCAAAGAGCAGATTGCATCCACCAAAGCCCTCTATCAAAAAGGATTGAGCAGTATTGGCAGTGATCCCTGGTTGGTTACTGGTATGGGCCATGTGGAGTTGCTCGAGCGAGGAGATATCAACTCCGCCAAGCAAAAATTCGAGCAAGCCATTACCGCTTCTACCGAAACCAAAGGAAAAAGCAAGGGAAAAGCCAACCCCGCTATCCTGAATGCGATCGGAAGAGCCAATGCTAAAGTGGGCAGTGGACTTGGAGATAATTTATATGCCATCGATAAGCTGAATCAGGCAGGTCAGTTAGATCTTACTAATGCAGACATATACATCAATAAAGCTGTCAACTACCTGAAAATGGGGGGTGAAAATGGTGGAGAAGCTGTAAAAGCTTATCAGGAAGCCGTTAGCCGCGATCCAAAAAGTGCCCTTGCTTATTATAAAATTGGGAAAGTATATCAAAGCCAAAACAACAAAGAGTTGTTTGAGCAAAATTTCGATAATGCCATTACTGCCGATCCTACTTGTCCCTTACCTTATTTTGCCTATTACCTGTACTATGCCAATAAAGACGTAAACAAGGCGAAAGATTACCTCGATAAGTATGTGGCCAATTCCGATAAAGATCCCAAGACTGATTATTTTGTAGCAGATTATCTTTTCCGCGCAGGAAAAAATGATGAGTCGCTGGCAAAAATTCAGGAACTGGAAAAATCAGCGGGTGGTAACGAAATACCCCGCCTAAGTATCTTATCTGCCTACAACTATGATAGAAAAGGGGATTCTGTGCAGGCAAAAGCCAATCTAGAAAAATTCTTTGCCAATGCCCCGGCAGATAAAATTGAACCTAGTGACTATGAGCTGGCCGTAAAAGTGCTTACTAAATTCCCCGGAAGTGAGGCACAGGCAGCCACTTACCTGGAAAAAGCTATTGCAACGGATACTGCTCGCATTAACAAGCTGAACTATATGCAACAGGGCGCCGATATGTATGCCAAAGCCAAAAATCCTACTGAACAATTGAAGTGGATGAAGCGAATGGTAGAGCTTAAGGGCACTACAACGGAAGGGGAATATTACAGAATAACCGCAGCCGCACTCAGCGCCAAAGATTACCCGCAAACCATTGATTGGGCAAAAAAATACATGGCTGCATTTCCCGATAAGCCCCAGCCCTTCACATTCTACCGCAAAGCGGCTATCGCCTCCGACCCGGATACCACCAGCGGAAAAGGGGTAGAGCAACTTCAATACATCGACTCTATCTATAGCCTCAATAAAGACAAATACAAAAAAGAGCTTTTTCTGAATGAATATTATACAATTTTGTATTATATAAACAAGCAAAATGCGCTTAAAAAGAGCCCCGACTTTAAAGTAAAGAGTGATGGAACCAAAACAGAAGTGGTGGATCAGTTTTTAGGCATTTGCCAGAAAAGTTTAGAAGTAACCGATAAAATGATTGCATTATACCCCGATGTGGCAGATGATAATAATAAGTTTGCCCAGAGTGTAAAGGGGGAAATTCAAAAAAACATCGATTATTACTCCAAACCTCCGGTTAAAAAGCCCGGAGCACCCGCTGCCCCGCCAAAAGGATAATAAAAAAATATGCGAAAAACTCTCCCCCCAGGCGGAGAGTTTTTCTTTTATATCCCACACTAACGTATTTTTGCGAAAATTTATCGGATACATGAACCTGATTCAGCTGATAACAGATGCCAGTGCTTCCAATTCCGCCTCCAATTATTTACCCATCGGTATCCAATTGATTTTCGCTGCCGGTTTTGTTTTTACCATGATTGCCTTATCTGCCTGGGTGGGGCCCAAAAGAAAAACCAGTGATAAGCTGGATAATTTTGCCAGCGGAATCGAGTCGCACGGAAATGCGCGTCAGCCCATGGCCATCAAGTATTTTCTGGTAGCCATTTTATTTGTATTGTTTGATGTGGAAGTAATATTTTTCTATCCCTATGCGGTTAATTTCCGTGAACTGGGCTGGTCGGGATTTGGGGCAGTGCTGATGTTTGTGGGATTTTTCCTAGCTGGGTTTATTTACATTATCAAAAAAGGTGCCTTAAACTGGGAAGATTAATGCCGAGGAGGTAAACTCCCAGTAAATATAGTTGTTGTTTAGATAGAATTCAACTCATGAAACGAATGCTCCCTTGAGGAGAAATATAAGGAGAAATAAAATATGTCACGTCCGGTTCGATTTAATATTCATCCCATAGCAGCCGATATTAGAGAGGCAGTTGGTGTGGCAGAAGCTCCGGAGGGCTATGCCGGGGAAGGCTTTTTTACCACACAATTGAGCAGCGTGGTAGGTTTGGCACGAAAGAATTCTATGTGGCCCCTGCCCTTTGCCACCTCTTGCTGCGGTATTGAGTTTATGGCTACCATGGCATCTCACTACGATCTGGCCCGTTTTGGAGCAGAGCGCGTAGGGTTTTCTCCCCGTCAGTGCGACTTGTTAATGGTGATGGGTACCATCGCTAAAAAAATGGGACCCGTTCTGCGACAAGTATATTTACAAATGGCTGAACCTCGTTGGGTGATTGCAGTGGGTGCCTGTGCTTCCAGTGGAGGAATTTTTGATTCTTATAGTGTTTTACAAGGCATCGATCAGATTATACCTGTAGATGTATATGTGCCGGGTTGCCCTCCCCGTCCGGAAGCAATCCTTGATGGCTTCATTAAAATTCAAGATTTGGTAGGCCAAGAAAGTATTCGTAGGCGCAACAGCGAGCAGTACAAATTATTACTCAACAGTTACGGAATTGAATAAAGTAAATTAATACAGGTTACAGAGAAATCAATCATGACACTCACCAACGATAGTATCCAACAGAAATTAACGGCTCAATTTGGCGAAGGCTTCTTCACTTTTAGTGAGCAATATGGTATGCTTAGCTTTGAAGCCCCCAAAGACCAAAATTTAAAAGTGCTGCAGTTTTTATACGATGAGCCCACCCTGGCTTTTCGCTTTTTAACGGATATCTGCGCAGTTCATGATCCTGAACAACCCGGCAAAGAATTAGCAGTGGTATATCACCTGCATAATTTGCAGGAAAATGTGCGCGTTCGCATGAAAATCTATACGGCTATTGAGGATCCGAAAATATTTACAGCAACCCGCTTATTCGAATCGGCTAATTGGATGGAAAGAGAGACCTATGATTTTTATGGAGTGAATTTTGTGGGGCACCCGAATCTCAAACGCATATTGAATGTAGATGAAATGGATTATTTCCCCCTACGGAAAGAATTTCCATTAGAAGACCAAACCAGAATAGATAAAGACGATCAAATGTTTGGAAGAGGATAATCTCTTTCGAGAAATAACGCAAGTTCAATGTTAACCCCAAGGGTTTTATTATGACAGAACATCTTCAACATATTCAGTTACCGGAAGGCTCTATTGAGAAGCAAACCACCACCCTCAATCTCGGGCCAACCCATCCGGCTACCCACGGGGTATTTCAAAATATTATTGAGTTAGATGGCGAACGGATTGTTTCTGCTGAATCAACCGTTGGATATATTCACCGGGCATTTGAAAAGATTGCCGAAAGACGTCCCCTCTATCAAATTACCCCGCTCACCGACCGGCTCAATTATTGCAGCAGCCCCATCAACAACATGGGCTGGCACCTGACTTGCGAAAAATTATTGGGTGTGGAAACCCCCAAGCGGGTAGACTATCTGCGGGTAATTATAATGGAACTGGCGCGTATTTCCGACCACCTGATTTGTAATTCTATTGTGGGCGTTGATACCGGTGCTTTTACCGGATTCTTATATGTGATGCAATACCGCGAATTAATTTATGAAATTTATGAAGAGGTTTGCGGATCAAGACTTACCACCAACATCGGACGTATCGGTGGTTTTGAAAGAAATTTCTCCAACACCGCCTTTACCAAATTAGAAAAGTTTTTAAAAGAGTATCCCGGGGTATTAAAAGAATTCGAAAACCTCTTTGCCCGCAACCGCATCTTTATGGAGCGTACCATCGGGGGCGGTGCCATTAGCGCCGAAAGAGCATTGAATTATGGATTTACCGGTCCGAACCTTCGGGCAACCGGCGTAGATTATGATGTTCGGGTGCACAGTCCTTACAGCAGTTACCAGGATTTTGATTTTATCATACCAGTAGGAAAAACAGGAGACAATTACGACCGCTTCCTCGTTCGCAACGAAGAAATGTGGCAAAGCCTTTCCATCATTCAACAGGCATATCAAAAAATACAGGCGTTTAAAGGCGAAGAGGCTGAAGTGTATCATGCCAATGTACCTGAATACTACCTCCCCAAAAAAGAAGATGTATATACCAAGATGGAAGCACTGATCTGGCATTTTAAAATCATCATGGGAGAGGTTGAAATGCCCAAAGGCGAAGTATATCATTCTGTGGAAGGTGGAAATGGGGAAGTAGGATATTATTTAATTAGTGATGGAGGTAGAACCCCCTTCCGCTTGCATTTCCGCAGGCCTTGCTTTATTTATTACCAAGCCTACCCCGAACTGGTTAAAGGGGGTATGCTAAGTGATGCCGTGGTAACTATGAGTAGCTTGAACCTGATTGCAGGAGAAATGGATGCATAAACTATTGAATGAACAATCAATACCCGCAAGGGAGTACGATATGGTAAAATTTTCAGAGAACGATTTGGCTAAAGTGCAGGAAATCGTTGCACATTATCCCGATGGAAAACAGAAAAGCGCCTTGCTGCCCGTTTTACACCTGGCACAGGACACTTTTGGTGGATGGCTAAGTTCAGAAACCATGGACTATGTAGCTTCCCTATTACAAATAGAACCGATAGAAGTATATGAGGTAGCTACTTTCTACAGCATGTATCATTTGAAACCCGTGGGTAAATATGTTTTTGAAGTTTGTCAAACCGGTCCCTGCATGTTGCGAGGCTGTGATGATATTATCCAATACATCACCCAAACCCTGGGTATCCGTGCCGGAGAAACTACGGCAGACGGACTATTCACACTAAAAACAGTCGAGTGTCTGGGTGCCTGTGGATATGCACCTATGATGCAGCTTGGAAAATATTATCGCGAACACCTTACCAAAGAAAAGGTAGACGCTATTATTGCCGAATGCAGAAAAACGGCTGCTGAACAAAACTGATCAACCAACCGCCGGAGTAAAAACTCCGGTTTGAAATAGATTATTATGGGCATGAAACTATTACTCGAAAAAGCGCATGTGGAGGGAATCCGCCATTTCGAAGCCTATCGACGCGAAGGGGGCTACCGCAGTGTAGAGAAAGCACTCAAAGAAATGAGTCCGGAAGCCATTGTAGAAGAAGTGAAAAAAAGTGGACTGCGTGGTAGAGGCGGTGCTGGGTTTCCTGCTGGAATGAAATGGAGTTTTATTGCCAAACCTGAAGGCGTTCCCCGTCACCTGGTTTGTAATGCCGATGAGAGTGAGCCGGGAACTTTCAAAGACCGCTACCTGATGGAATTTCTTCCGCATCTATTGCTAGAAGGATTAATCGTGTCGTCGTATGCGCTCGGTAGTCATGCCACTTACATTTACATAAGGGGTGAATATGCCTGGATAGCAACGATATTAGAAACAGCTATTGCCGAAGCCAAGGCCAATGGTATGCTGGGTAACAACATTTTGGGCTCAGGCTTTGATTGTGAAATTTATGTGCACCGCGGGGCAGGCGCCTATATCTGTGGTGAGGAAACTGCCCTGATTGAATCCCTTGAAGGAAAACGCGGTAACCCCCGCATCAAACCCCCCTTCCCTGCTATTCAAGGAGTATGGATGCGCCCAACGGTGGTGAACAATGTAGAAACCCTTGCAGCCGTAGTGCCCATCATTAATATGGGAGGAGAGGAATACGCGAAAATTGGCGTGGGTAAGTCAACCGGTACAAAACTGATTTCAGCCTGCGGCAATATTAATAAGCCGGGTGTTTATGAAATAGACATGACCATTTCGGTGGAGGAATTTATTTACAGCGATGAGTATTGTGGGGGTATTGCCAATGGCAAACGCCTGAAAGCTTGCATCCCCGGCGGATCTTCTGTTCCCATACTTCCCGCCAATCTGTTGTTGAAAACAGCCAAAGGAGAAACCCGCTTCATGAACTATGAAAGTTTAAGCGATGGTGGTTTTGCATCCGGCTCAATGATGGGTTCGGGAGGATTTATTGTGTTGGATGAAGACCAGTGCATTGTTAAAAATACCTATACCCTTGCTCGTTTCTATCGCCACGAAAGTTGCGGACAATGTTCTCCTTGCCGTGAAGGAACCGGATGGATGGAAAAAATACTATGGCGCCTCGAAAATGGGGAAGGAAAGGAAACTGATATCGATTTGCTCTGGGATATTCAACGCCGCATTGAGGGAAATACCATTTGTCCGCTCGGAGATGCCGCTGCCTGGCCCGTAGCTGCTGCGATTCGGCATTTTAGAGATGAGTTTGAATGGCATGTGCGTGAGCCCCAGGAAGCAAAGAGAAGAAATTATGGATTGGCACATTATGCCGATCCGATTCATGTGCCGGTGGCCGGATAAAATTGATAAATTAGAATTTTTAAGGATAGCAGAAACCATATACTATGTCGGAACAACCCTTACTCACAGTTACCATCGACAATATAACGGTTCAGGTACCGGCGGGAACCAGTATTTTACAGGCTGCCCGTAAGATTGGCGGGGATGTTGCTCCCCCGGCCATGTGCGTTTACAGTAAGTTAGAGGGCAGTGGTGGTAAATGCAGAACCTGTTTAGTGGAAGTAAGTAAGGGTTCTGAAAAAGATCCCCGCCCCATGCCCAAACTGGTAGCTTCTTGCCGAACCAATGTGATGGATGGAATGGAAGTGAAAAATATTACCAGCCCCCGCGTAACCGATGCAAGAGCTGGCGTAGTTGAGTTTTTATTAATCAACCACCCGCTGGATTGCCCTATCTGTGATCAGGCAGGCGAATGTCATCTACAAGATCTTAGCTACGAGCATGGAAAAGAAGGTACCCGCTACGAATTTCAACGCCGCACTTTTAAGCAGCACGATTTGGGGCCCTACATCCAACTGCACATGACCCGCTGTATTCTTTGTTATCGCTGTGTGTATACAGCTGATCAACTAACCAACAAAAGAGAACATGGGATACTCGACCGGGGTGATCATTCCGAAATTGCTACCTTGATTGAAAAAAGTTTAGAAAATAATTTTATCGGCAATGTGATTGATGTTTGTCCGGTAGGCGCCCTTACCGATAAAACCTTCCGATTTAAAAACCGCGTTTGGTTTCTGAAGCCAGAAAATGCCCATCGCGAATGCCCCGATTGCTGCGGTAAAGTTACCTTATGGAACCGGGGAGATGAAGTGTTTCGGGTAACTGCACGCAAAGATGAATGGGGTGAAGTGGAAAGTTTGGCAGACGGTAGCACTGCCTGGATTTGCAACACCTGTCGCTTCGAAAAGAAAAAATCCAGCGACTGGGTAATTGAAGGTCCGCGTAAAATCAGCCGCCACTCGGTGATTTCTCAGGGCCATTATGAAGGCAAAGTGGGTACCACCGTTCCTACAGAAATTTTCTCGGCTGTGCATGGAGGGCGTAACCCTAAATTGCTGATGGATATACATTCAGTTAGTGAAGTGAACCGGCCGGAAATTCAACTGAGTCAGATTGCAGGACCTTCTACTGGCAATGATTTTACAACAGGGAAAGATTAATTTAATTGTATGATGACTGTATTGCAAATTGATGTTTTATTGCTGATAGAAAAATTGGTACTGATTGCTATTATTGTACTCGCCAGTTTAGGCATTGCCCTGTATACCACATTTGCAGAAAGAAAAGTGGCAGCTATTTTGCAAGACAGACCCGGACCCGAAAGAGCCGGACCATTTGGATTATTGCAACCCTTTGCGGATGGGTTAAAGTTGATCATGAAAGAAGAAATTATTCCTTCGCATGCCAATAAAGGGTTGTTTATTTTGGGGCCAGCGTTGGCCATGACTGCCGCGTTAATGACCTGTGCGGTAATTCCCTGGAGCAGTTCGGTTGAGTTGTTTGGAAGAAAAATCGATTTGCAGATAGCCGACATCAATATTGGCATCTTATATATTTTTGGAGTAGTTAGTTTGGGTGTGTATGGCATTATGATTGGTGGCTGGGCGTCTAATAATAAATTTTCTTTAATGGCCGCACTGCGCGGAGCATCTCAGGCCATCAGCTACGAATTGGCAATGGGATTATCTTTAATTGCCGTGCTGATGCTGGGGGGCTCGTTAAGCCTCAAAACCTTGGTTGAACAACAAATGCAACCCGGAGCACTCTGGAATATTGCCTATCAGCCACTCGGATTTTTAATATTTTTTGTTTGTGCCCTGGCAGAATGTAACCGAACTCCCTTCGACTTGCCAGAAGCCGAAAGTGAATTGAATTTTGGATATCACCAGGAATACTCTTCTATGAAGCTCGGATTCTACTTGTTTGCCGAATATGTAAACATGATTATGAGTAGCGCAGTGATGGCCTGTTTATTTTTTGGCGGATACGACATTCCTTTTTTGGATGAAAAAACACTGTCTCCCAATGTGGCAGCGGTATTAGGTTTGCTGGCTTTGTTAACCAAAATTGTAATTTTCTTATTTGTGTTCATGTGGATTCGGTGGACGATCCCCCGCTTCAGGTATGATCAGTTAATGAACCTAGGTTGGAAAAAGTTCATTCCGCTGGCATTATTTAATATGTTGCTAACTGGTTTTTTCATCCTCATGAAACAGGAAGGAACCTGGCAGTCAGTAACCCATTTATTTAATAAGTAAACGAAAATAGTCGGCTGTAAGTAGCCACTGATAAAATATAGAAATAAGATGCAAGCACTCACCAACCGATCCCGCGCAGTTAGCAGAAAACCCCTCTCGTTTTGGGAAAGTCTCTACCTGCCGGCCATCCTAAAAGGTATGATGATTACCTTCCGGCATATTTTTACCAAAAACCCAACCATTCGTTATCCGGAGCAGAAACGACCGTTTAGTCCGGTTTTTCGCGGCCTGCAGGTATTAAATCGCGATGAACAAGGAAGGGAAAATTGTACGGCCTGTGGATTGTGTGCAGTTGCTTGTCCGGCCGAAGCCATCACCATGGAAGGAGCCGAACGTCAACCCGGTGAGGAGCATCTGTACCGGGAAGAAAAATACGCAGCTAAATACGAGATTAATATGCTGCGCTGCATATTCTGTGGATTGTGTGAAGAGGCCTGCCCTAAAGATGCTATTTATTTAAGTGAAACTTTCGCACCGGCTAATTTTACCCGTAAAGGTTTTATCTATGGGAAAGAGGAATTATTAATTCCCAATCCCATAACGGAACCCGAGGCCTATGCCCTAGCGAAAGGAGGAAAAGTAACCGTATAATGTGGGTAGGTAAGCCTACCTCGTGATACAACCACTAATGATATAATTGAAAATATGAGTATTATTCAAATTTTGTTTTACTTGCTCAGTGGCTTAGCAGTTTTTGCAGCCCTGATGGTTTTATTGAGCAAGAATCCGGTACACAGCGTGCTGTGGCTGATTGTAGTATTCTTTGCCATATCCGGACATTATATTTTGCTGAATGCGCAGTTTCTCGCAATTGTTAACCTGATTGTATATGCAGGTGCCATTATGGTGTTGTTTTTGTTTGTGATTATGTTGATGAACTTAAATGCCGCTACAGAACCTAACCAGCATATCTGGATGAAACTGGCTGGCGTAATTGCAGGAGGCTGTTTTTTGGTAATGTTGGTTTCGCTGGCTAGTCAGGCCGGAGACATGGCTAATAAAACAGTACTGATGAAGGAAGGGAATATTGGATTGATTAAGGAACTTGGAAAAATACTATTCAATGAATTTGTAATACCCTTCGAGCTAACCAGTGTATTATTCTTAAGTGCGATGGTTGGCGCAGTGGTATTAGGTAAAAAAGACAATACGCAATAAACAGGTTTAAACGAATTTAATTTAAGAGTATGCCTATCAATTATTACATTTTTTTCTGTCTCACTTTGTTCAGCATTGGCATTGTGGGGGTGCTTACCAGAAGAAATGCCATTATCATATTCATGTGTATTGAGTTGATGTTAAATGCGGTAAATCTGCTGTTGGTAGCTTTTTCTAAAATGCATTACGCAGCAGCAGTAGCCGCTGCACCTGACACAACTGTAGGCGGCGATGGACAAATTTTTGTGTTTTTTATTATGGTAGTGGCTGCGGCAGAAGTGAGTGTGGGACTGGCCATTATTGTGATGATGTACCGGAATATTCATTCTGTTGATATTAATTTTCTCAACCGATTGAAAAATTAGTCGCCCTCGAAACGAAGTTATTCAATGAATAAAAGAGCGTAAACTTATGAGTCATTTAGTTTTTTTAGTACCCCTATTTCCACTGTTGGGTTTTTTAATCAACGGCCTGGGAAGAAATCAGCTCTCTAAAGCCAGTATTGGAGCGATTGGTACCGGGGCTGTTTTATTATCCTTTTTGGTAAGCGTTCGCTTGTTCATGCAGGTTTTGGATGGCGGTGGCGGTGTTGATACCCTCTTTTATCTTTTTCAAACAACCGATTTATCTGTACCCTTTGCTTTTCAGGTAGATGCTTTGTCGGCTCTTTTCTTATTAATTATTACCGGCATTGGTACCCTGATACATTTGTATTCCACTGCTTATATGCACGAAGAATCAGCCCCACATTTTGCACGTTATTTTGCATACCTCAATTTATTTATTTTCTCCATGCTGCTGCTGGTGCTGGGCTCTGGATTTGTAATCATGTTTATCGGATGGGAGGGGGTAGGCCTTTGTTCTTATCTGTTAATTGGATACTGGTTTAAAAACAATGAATACAACTATGCTGCCCGTAAAGCTTTTGTGATGAACCGGATTGGTGACTTAGGCTTTTTGTTGGCTATATTTTGGATCATCAGCAAACTGGGCACTACCGAATATGCGCAGGTATTTGCGGGAGTAAATAAGTTGAGTGCTTCAGATATTACTGCCATCACCCTTTTATTATTTGTGGGCGCGATGGGTAAGAGTGCTCAAATCCCTTTATATACCTGGCTGCCCGATGCAATGGCAGGTCCTACGCCGGTTTCTGCTCTGATACACGCTGCCACCATGGTTACTGCGGGTATTTATATGATAGCCCGCACCAATCTGCTATACACAATGGCGCCGTTTACCCAGTGCGTAGTTGCAATCACAGGATTGGCTACTGCTTTATTTGCAGCCACCATTGCTTTACGGCAAAATGATATTAAAAAAGTACTGGCCTATTCAACGGTTAGTCAGCTGGGATATATGTTTCTCGGATTGGGCGTAGGGGCATATACTGGTGCGGTATTTCATGTGATGACGCACGCTTTTTTCAAAGCCCTCTTATTCCTGGGTGCGGGATCGGTAATTCACGCCATGCACCACGAACAGGATATTCGTAAAATGGGCGGATTAAGCAAGCGCTTGCCCCATACGCATTTTACTTTTTTACTGGGATGTTTAGCCATTGCCGGTATTCCTCCACTTTCTGGTTTCTTCTCAAAAGATGAAATACTGGCAGCCGCTTTTCAGGCCAGCCCCATTTATTATATACTTGGTTTGGCGGGTGCACTGATGACGGCCTTCTATATGTTCCGCCTCTATACCCTAACCTTTTTGGGCGAAGCAAGGTTTCATGAAGATCCCCATCATCCGGTTCATGAAAGTCCCTGGCAAATGACCGTTCCCTTATGGATATTAGGCATCCTGTCGGTAGTAGGCGGCTGGATTGGATTTCCGGACTGGATACTTCCGAATGCCCACCGCTTAGAATCCTTGCTGGCGCCAATATTTGCCGGATCAACTGCTTTGGCTACCGAACACGCGCATCTTACCCATTCGCAAGAATGGATGATGACTGGCGGAGCTACCATTGCAATTATCCTTGCAATTGTTCTAGCCATCCGAAGCTCATTGCGCGCAAAAGTTGATACCGAAGCAGCAACAGGTTTGGCAGGCATACTTGAAAATAAATGGTACGTGGATGAAATCTACGACAATGCTATTGTAAAACCTTTGCAGTCTTTTGCCGACCTCTTGAAAAATGTAATTGAAAAAAGCGGCATAGATGGATTGGTGAATGGAGTAGGTAAATTAGTTCATTATGGCAGCAGGCAAATCAGACTGGTGCAGAGTGGGCAGGTAGGAAATTATTTGCTCATCATGGTATTATCCATGGTGGTATTTTTTATCATCTGGTTCAATGATACTTCCCTGATGAAATTGTTACATAACATTTTTTAGTAAGCGACGATACCGTTAAAGAAAAGATATGATTCCAGTATTACTCATTTTAATTCCGCTGATTACAGGCTTAATTACTTTTGCCTTTTCTACTGCAGACTCGGCTAAAAAAAATGCTTTACTATCTGCTGTAGCCACGCTTGTGGTTGCAGGTTGGTCGGTATGCTGCACCCCTGCATCGGCATTGCGTTTTGATATAGCCTGGCTTCCGGTGATGGGCTCTCGTTTTACTTTAGAAATGGATGGGATGAGTAAAATGCTCTGTTTACTTACTGGCATTTCTTTTCCTATGATTTTCTTGGCAATCTTCCGGCAGGAAACCAAATCCGCCCCTGCATTTTTTGGATGGATGTTGTTAAGTCAGGCCGGATTGATGGGTGTTTTTCTGGCAGCCGATGCCTTGGTATTTTATTTTTTCTGGGAACTGGCATTAATACCGGTGTATTTTCTCTGTTCTATTTGGGGAGGGGAAAGAAGAATTGCTGTAACCTTTAAATTTTTCATCTATACATTTTTGGGTTCGCTGTTAATGTTAACCGGAATCATCTATTTGTCTTATCACTCGCCGGGCGCAAGTTTTGCAATAGAATCTCTTACAAAAGCAGCGCTCTCTGAAACTCAGCGGAATGGGTTGTTCTGGCTTTTCTTTATCGCATTTGCCATTAAGATGCCCATTTTCCCCCTACATACCTGGCAGCCCGATGCCTATGAGGAATCACCTACTGCGGTTACTATGGTAATGAGCGGCATCATGGTTAAAATGGGACTATATGCCGTGGTTCGCTGGCTACTGCCCGTATATCCTCAATCGTCGGCGTTGTATGCTGATGTGATTATAGCGCTCTCTGTAACAGGTATGTTGTATGCTTCTTTCATTGCCATGCAGCAAAATAATCTCAAGCGGCTGATTGCCTACTCATCCATCGCCCACATCGGGTTGATGTGTGCTGCCTTATTTACCGCCCAACCCAGTGCCTATCAGGGCGTGATGATACAAATGTTCAGTCACGGAATCAATGTAATTGGCCTATGGATTATTGCCGACGCAATTGAAAAGCAATTAGGCACCCGCTTGTTGAGTGAGATGGGTGGATTGGCGCAAAAAGCACCTACATTGGCAATATTGTTGGTGATTATGGGACTTGCAAATGTGGCATTGCCGCTTACCAATTCATTCATTGGCGAGTTTATGATGTTTAATGGGCTATTCCGCTATAATATGGTATGGGCAGGGGTTGCCGGCATCAGTATCATTCTAGCAGCAGTATATACTTTGCGGATGATACAAAAAGTTTTATACGGACCACTCAACCCAACTACTGAAACGGCTACCGATATTCCTGCAACGGCTAAGTGGGCGCTGTTTGTATTAGTTGTACTGGTAATTGTAGGAGGTGTTTATCCGCAGCCATTAATTGATTTAACCAACGATACGGTTCAGGCTCTTATCACGAAACACTAATTAAATTATTTACGGGACTCGTTCCTGCAAAGCAATATTTTACTCGTATGAATGCAATTATTTTTTCGGCACTGTGGGGGGTAGTTATGATGTTTAGCGGGATTGCTACCCAGAACAGAAAAACGATTACAGGCCTTTCTATACTTGGGCTGGTTCTGTTACTTGGAATAAATTGTTTGCATGCCTATGGTATCTGGGTTATTAAAATGGATACAAAGGGTGCCATGCATTTCGATTCTATCGGTTTGTTTTTTAATGCCATTGCCTTCTTTGCCACCTTACTGTATGTTGTATTAAGTGGGAAAGACATTGAAAATACTGGAGTGCATGCTGCCGAATATTATGCCCTGATATTTTTTGTATTAACAGGCGTAAGCATCCTCACGGCTTTCAATGGATTACTGATGTTATTTCTGGGTATTGAAATCATGACGATCCCGCTGTATATTCTTACCGGTGCAGATAAGCGCAACCTCAAAAGTAATGAAGCCTCTCTTAAATATTTTTTAATGGGCTCATTCTCCACCGGTATTATGCTGATGGGTATCGCGTTGATTTATGGGGCTACTGGAAAATTTGGTATTGCCGGAGGCGTATCATTGGCTCCCTCTACCGGATTGTCTGTTCGACCATCTTTTTTAGAAGTAGGTGGAATGATATTGCTTTTTGTATCGATGTGTTTTAAAGTATCAGCAGCTCCCTTTCATTTCTGGACGCCCGATGTGTATGATGGTGCCCCGGCTGTTTTCACTTCCTTTATGGCAACCATTGTAAAGTCTGCCGGATTTTTTGCCTTTATTAAATTGTTCGATGCCCATACTGCAGTGCTGGGAGATAGCTGGAATATTCTATTGCCCTTTGTAATATTAATAACCCTACTGATTGGAAATATAACCGCAGTATTTCAGCAAAGTGTAAAGCGCATGCTGGCCTATTCCAGTATTGCCCAGGCGGGCTTTATGTTGTTTGCCCTCTATGGAAACAATGATTTAGCGAAAGAAGGAATCTTATTGTACGCATTTTCGTATAGTTTGGCAACCATTGGAATTTTTGCAGTTCTCATTAAACTGAAGGATTATTCTCTGGATGGGTTTAATGGGTTGGCAACTGAGTATCCATTTCTGGCATTTTCCACTACCATCTGTTTACTGTCTTTGGCCGGTATCCCTTTAACGGGTGGATTTTTTGCTAAATATTATATGTTGTCGTCAGCTATAAAGGCGGGAGGTATTTTCTGGTTGGTAATCGCAGCCGTACTGCTTGCAGCCGTGAGTGTGTATTATTACTTCCGGGTAATTCAGGCGATGTACTTCAAAACCGGGGCTCCTTCCTTTAATCAACCCATCACGAAGGCATTTCAGTGGGCCTTATTTGGGGTGGCCGTAATGATCATTCTGTTAGGACTCTTCCCTACCCTGCTGCTCAATTTCTTCTATTTTTAACCGCTCCTCACATTTTTGGGGCCGTTTTCCTGCTTTGCGAATGGATGGCAGTAACTTTGTATTTTAACTGAAATAACTGTAGTTGCATGACCATCTCTGATTCCTTTTCGTTAGCCTGGCGTACCGTTCGGGGCAATAAATTACGGTCTGCTATTACTATAGCCATTATTGCATTTGGTATTATGGCGCTCATTGGTATCATTACCGCCATTGAGGCCATGAATCAGAGCTTGAAAGAAAGTTTCTCTTCCATGGGTGCCAATGCATTCAGCATTCGATTCAAAGAAATTCGCATGGGTTTCAATAACGGGAATGGAGAAGTAAAAAAATCTACCCGGGGTTTGAAAGAAAAGAAATCGAATATGGGCAAGCCCATTTTAAAAGACGAAGCAGAAAGATTTAAGGGCAATTTTCAATTTCCAGGATCAGTGGTAAGTATTTATCGGCGTGGACCCGGGGCCCAGGAATTGCACTATCTGGAAAAGAAAACCAATCCGCAAATAACCGTTTGGGGAGGAGATGATCAGTACCTTACCGTAAATGGATATACTATTGCCGCCGGTCGTAATCTTAATAATCTCGATATACAAAGTGGTCGCAACGTTTGCATTGTTGGCAGTAATGTGGCTACTAAATTATTTGGTGCCGGAAATCCCGATCGTTGTCTCGATAAAATCATTCGGATTGGCAGTATGCCTTACCGAATAATAGGGTTATTAAAAACGAAGGGGTCTAGTGCTATGCTGCGTCAAGATGATATGGTATTTACCTCCTATACCAATATTCGCCATTTTCAAAACATCTCTGCGTCTTATATTCTGGGGGTTATGGTGAAAAATGTAAATGAATTGGAAGTGGCTTCCGATGAAGCAACCTCTGTATTTAGGGCAGTACGTAAAATGGAACCTTCCGAAGAAGTTAACTTTGTAATTGAACGCAGCGACAAATTTGCGGAGTTATTTATAGGCTTCCTGAGCAGCATTACCGGAGCTGCTGGGGCTATCGGGTTTATTACCTTAATAGGGGCTGCTATTGGTTTGATGAACATTATGTTGGTGGCAGTGAGTGAAAGAACCCGTGAAGTAGGACTGATTAAAGCAATTGGCGGCAAAAGTCGGAATATTCGTCAGCAATTTTTATTCGAAAGTATCATCATCAGTTTACTGGGTGCTTTTTTTGGAATTATCTTAGGCATACTGGTGGGAAATCTTTTCTCGTTGATTCTGAAAACAGGATTTGTAATTCCCTGGTTCTGGGTAATTATGGGGGTGGTGATTTGTACGATAGTAGGATTGGTAGCTGGTATTTATCCTGCTATGAAGGCAGCCCGCCTTAACCCGATTGATGCCCTTCGATTCGATTAAATCCGTGCTTATTTTGCAGGTGGATATTTCTTTAACTGATCATTGATAAAATAGGCAAGATCCTCTTCATTTGGATGCTTGCGCAGCCATTCCCAGGAGGGGCGGCTTTTACCCATGAACTCAATCAACTTCTCTTCTTTTAATCCTGTATAACGGGCAACCAAATCGGGGGTATAGCGATAATTAATATAAGATTCTTGCTCACTATTGGTAAAATAATCAATCGCCTTTCTCTTCTTCTTTTCCCGCTTCGAAAACCGATCGATGTTTAGGGCCACGCCTGCGCCGTAATTCGCCCCAGAAATAGTGGGTAGGGGCGTGCTGCCCACAGCTTGAAAAAAGTCGCGATGTCTTTGTATACTGTCTAGTTGATACCGGCTCATTCCCCGGGCAGTTACCGTAACATTTTCTAAACTGGTTAACAAGGAAGTTAAATGCAGCAGCAGTGTGTCTTGAAGTAAATAAGTATTGCTGTAATAAATCGTATCAAAATGGTAGCCCACTGCCGAAAACGAAATTAGCTGACTGGGGGAAACTGTTAGGGAGAATCTTCCCTTCGAGTTGGTTAGTACTGTTTGTTTCGACTGATTGTTTTTTACACTCGCCATTACTATGGGTTCTCCGGTAGCACTATCTTTCAGATAGCCCCAGATAACCCGGGTAGGCTGGGCATACAGGGAACAGGAAAGCAGTAGGGCGAAAGAAAAAATGAGGGCTCTCATAATTTTTTTTACAAAGATACTATCCATT